>JAILKH010000196.1 GCA_024693925.1 Lachnospiraceae bacterium
CAAGGAAGGTGGTTGGAACAACATTTATACTGTTTAAAATATTATTGTATAACCATTCATCCGGTATAATATTTGTAAAAGTTACTCCTGCTTTATCACCGATCGATCCGGCAAGAGATATATGCTCTTTATCTTGAGGACCGCTTATATCGGCTACTATTCCAAGAATCTGTACGTTGTCGGGTTTTTCTTCATTCCATTTTTGCAATTCGGGCATTTCCCCTATGCAGGGTCCGCAGAAAGTTCCCCAGACATTTACAACGGTAACATCCGCCTGCTTAAAAAAATCATTTGTGATACTGTTACCCTGAATATCCACTGTATCAAGACCTTCAAATGATGTCTGTACGCTTGATTCTTCGGTATATACGGTCTCATTCATATCAGATCCGCACCCGGTTATCAGTACAGCTGCAGCGGCCGGTATAAGAATTGCTTTTAATATTTTTAAATTCATAATGATCTCCTTCTGTAATGAACCACAAACCCCGTCCCTATGGTCCATTATAGCAAAAGAATACATAAATGGGTTATACTGTTATAGAGAAATGTTAATAAGTGAGTAAAACAGTATGGGAACGAGAGGTTTACGATAAAATATGATGCAGGATCATAGAGAAAATTCATTAAGATATTGGAACGAAACTCATCAGGATCAGAATTACGACAGGGACTTAATAAGGGATCAGTCTGAAAAAGCTGTTGAAAATATAAAAAGAAATTTTTTGGAGATAAAGGAAGGGATTTTGAAACGGAATATCTTAAGGAAGAGTCAATGAGCCGGTATAAACCGGAGAAGCGACTGTTTAGGGTGTGTGTTCGAAAACCGTATCTTTTGAATGAATGATCCAAAGTGTTATAAAAAATCGGAAAAACGGTGAGCTATGAAGGATAAAAACAAAAACAAAAATGAAAACAGGTATGCAAGTCTGAGACTTGACGATCAGCTGTGTTTTCCTTTGTATTCCATTGCAAAGGAGATCACAAGGCAGTACAGAAAACCGCTTAAGGAATTGAATCTGACCTATACGCAGTATGTGGTGATGATGGTTCTGTGGGAGAAAGGAAATATGACAGAGGGAGAACTGGGACAGATCGTACATCTTGACTCGGGTACACTTGCACCACTTCTTAAGAGAATGGAAAAACAGGGATACATACACCGTATCAAACCGGATAACAATGAGAGAAAACTGACAGTTGAATTAACTCAGGCAGGAAAAGAACTTAAAGAAAAAGCCCTGGCTGTACCCGGCCAGATGGACGGATGCATTCCGCTTGAGGAAGAAGAACTGGTGACTCTTAAGGACCTGCTAGATAAGGCAATGACAAAAATGGAGTTTGTAAAATAAAGTATGAATGCCACAGGGACTGTCAGATCACCATTTTACCTGCCATCTTTGCAGGAGTTCTTCGACAGATTCAGGTTCTTTTACGGATGTAATCCTGTTCTTATATACATCTGAAATTTTTTCACTGATGCGTGATTTTTCAAGGTATTGTTCAAAAACCTCTTCATTAACGGGAATGTCACTCCAGTCATCCGTCCATGACGAGATATATGCCGCATTGGATATATACAGGGAATTAAGTCCCTCCTCTCCGCGGGCAATAAGGGGTGTTCCGTCAAGAATCGCATCCGCAAAATTATTAAGTATTATAGGATGACCGTCGGGTTCAGGTGAGCTGAAAAGTTCATATTCCGTTTCGGGCTCCCAAAAACCGGATTTACAGGTGAAGCAGAGTTCCCTCTCGGGAATCTTCAGTTTGGTCCATTTTAATATCCCGCCTTCAAGAACAAGTTTACCCTTGTCCGCAGATATCTCGAGCCTGTTCGTACCGGGAGTCTCTCCGGTGCTTGTAATAAAAGTAGCGGTAGCACCGTTATCGTATTCACCGAATATGGTAACGTCATCTTCAACACCTATCCTGTGATATTTTCCGATCGAGCAGAAAGCCTTTAATCTTTTGGGCATTCCGAATATCCACTGCCACAGATCAAGGTTATGCGGAGCCTGGTTCAGAAGAACACCCCCGCCTTCACCGTTCCAGGTACCGCGCCAGATTCCGGAATCATAATAAGCCTGAGTCCTGTACCAATTGGTAATGATCCAGGTAAGACGTTTTGGTTCACCCAGTTCCCCGCTTTTTATTATGTCCCGGGCTTTTACAAAAAGGGGATTGGTCCGTTGATTGAACATAATTGCAAAGATACTTCCGGAGCTTATGGCAGCATCGTTCATTTCTCGAACCTGACGAGTATAAACACCGGCAGGTTTCTCCGTAAGTACATGAAGCCCGCGTTTGAAGCATTCTTTTGCAATATCGGGATGTTTATAATGAGGAGTTGCTATGAGCACGGCGTCTATAAGCCCACTGTCAAGCATCATATGGGTATCTTCGTAGGTCTTTATATTGGGACAGAGTTTTGCAGCTCTTTTAAGTTTGTTTATATCGGGATCGGATACGGCAGTTACTCTTATCCTATTACATTGTCCTTTGACAATATAGGTAAGATGTCCGTATCCCATGTTGCCGACACCGGCTATTCCAAGTCTTATATGATCCATATGCATTATTTAGGAGCTGCTCATTACTAATGAACAGCTCCGTTCTCCTTAAATCAGATTTATTTATATATGATTTCCTTAAGTGCATCCGCAGCGGCTTTGAATGCCGTTTCGGAATCGGGGTATTCATATATCCCGACTTTACTTTTTTCCTTGCCTTCAAGTGCATTCAATCCGTCGAATACGGCAAGGTGGGGCTCTATCGTAAGCACATGTCCCTTATATTGAGAAAGCAGATATTTAAGTTGTCCCACCCCTTTTCCGGCAGGAACTACGGAACCGTCCGGCAGGGCATCTTTAATATGCATATATTCTACATAGGGTGAGAGCATTTCCCAGGCTTCCTTTGTGTCCTGACCCGACTGAACGAAGTTAGCCGGATCGAAAATGGCTCTGATCTGAGGGAAAGTCTCATGTATCTTAAGACATCTTGAAGCAATATCTCCGTATATTCCCTTTTCATTCTCATGACAGAGAACCACATCGCTTCCTTTTGCCGCTTCTATGAACATATCAAGCCTGTCTGCAACCTCATCGAAACGATCCTGCGATTCATAGAAACTGAAAAGACGTATATGTTTTGTATTTAGTTCAAAACATATATCAATACTTCGTTTGAATTTTTCAAGTTGGTCTTTAAAATCATCTGTTACGTTTATCTTACCGTAGGGTGACCCTATAGACCATACTGAAAGGCCTTCATCTTCAAGCCTTTTTCTTACTTCTTTTGCTTCTTTTTTAGTTATTTCCGCAATGTTTTTTCCGTCGAAATTACGGATCTCAAGCATAGGTATCCCATTATCCTTAAGTGCTTTTATCTGTCCGGTTAAAGCCGGTGAAGCTTCATCCGCAAATGCTGCCAGTTTGAATTCCATTGTAGACCTCCTGTGATTTTTGAGCATATGTTATCCGGTATTCTAATAAGTTCCCGTTGTGTCGAAAACAATACCGCTTCCGGTCTTTTTCTTTGAAGTTTTTCTTCGTTTATTCAGTTCCTCAAGGAAAAGATCCTCATCGAAGGGTATCTCTATCGTTTTGTCAAGCCAGGATGAAAGATACATGGCATTTGATAAAGTCAATCCTCTTATACCTTCGGTTCCCTCCGCAACAAGCTTTCCCCCGTGGAGGATCCTGTCCGCAAAGGCTCTGAGGACACCGTCATGTTGTTCGTTTTTTCCGTCAGTCTCTATTTCTATCCTTGTCATATCGGGCTTTTTGAAACCTTCGGGCTCGGTTTTGCAGAAAGTACGCTCATTAACGCAGAGCTTATCAAAAAACAGATTATGTTCTTCGCAGATGATACGTCCCATTTCAAAGGTAAGCTCCAGACGGTTGGTTCCCGGTGCATCTCCGGTAGTGGTTACGAATACACCGGTTGCTCCGTTTTCATATTCAAGGTACGCAGTTACATCATCTTCGACTTCAATATCATGCCATTTACCGACATGACAGAAAGCCCTTACCTTAGTAGGCATTCCGCATAACCATTGAAGCAGATCAAGCTGGTGAGGGCACTGGTTTAAAAGTACACCGCCGCCTTCACCGTCCCAGGTTGCTTTCCAATCGGCAGCATCGTAATAGGATTGAGTCCTGTACCAATCGGTGATTATCCAGTTTACCCGCTTAAGCTTCCCGAGTTCGTTGCTGTTGATCATTTCATGTAGTTTTCGGTATACGCAATTGGTGCGCTGGTTAAGCATAAGCGCAAATACTTTATCGCTCTTATTTGCGATTTCGTTCATTTCCCGAACCTGACGGGTATATACACCCGCAGGCTTTTCACTTAATGCATGCACATCGTGTTCCAGGGCATAGATCACAAATTCCGGATGAAGATAATGGGGAGTTGAGATCAATACCGCATCACAAATGCCGGAATCTATCAGAGCATATCCGTCATCAAAATTTATTATGTCCTTTGGCAGATTGTTTTTGGCCCATTCAAGTCTTTGCGGTCTTATATCCGCAACAGCTGTCAGTTTTATTTCCGGTATGTTTCCGTTAACAATGCTTTTTGCATGTGTGGAGCCCATGCCGCCTATTCCTATGATCCCGAGTTTTAATTGATCCATGGTTTTTTCTCCTTTGGCCTAAAGATTCCGAATCAGTTTGAGCATGCTCATATCCGAGCATACTTACAATTTGATCATGTTTTGTTTTCTTGATTATATTGTATAGGCATTCTAAAAAAAATACACATATACAACCATATTTATGCAATAATCCGACCTCTGCCGGATTAAACAGGCTTTTACAGTTTGAAATAGTGACTCGGAGATACGCCGGTAAATTTCTGGAAAGTCTTAAAAAAGTAAGCATAACTGGAAAAACCCAGTTCCTCCTGGACCTGTGAAACGGAAAGTCCGTTACGCAAAAGCGATTCCGCTTCGCTTATCCTTTGTGTGGAAATGTAACGGCTTATTGGAATATGCATGTGCTTTTTAAAGAGTCTGGAAAGATAATCGGGATTCAGGTAAAAGTATGATGCTATATCTGTTACCGTGATCCTGTCCCTGATGTGCTCGTGAATATAGGCAAGTATCTCGTTCACCTTCTTTTGAGAATCCGAGATAGGCAGGTTGTATTCGGCTTCGGATTCAAAACTTTTAATTATACGGCTAAAAAAAGAAAGAAATCTGAAAAATGAACTTAATGAATCGGGGGTCAGTTTATCTTCGTATTTCAGAAGTTTTTCAAAATGACTTATGAGTTCGGTTTTATCCTCTCCTTTGGGAAAGAAAAATAAAGGAGAAGGTTCTTCAAGACGTGAAAATACTGTAGGAATATCACAAAAGACCGATTTAAGCCAATTTGTATGTATAGACAATATATAACGCTCATATACCACCCGGTTTTCATGATAAAGCTGATGGATGCAAAAGGTCGGAATAATGATAAGTGTTCCGGCCGGAATCATGGAAATGGAATCATTTAAAAGAACATCCGGAAGATCGGTCAATGTATAGTAAAGTTCCGTGGCATTATGAGAATGAGGTTCTGCCGGATTCGGGGACAGTTCATTTCTGTACACCATTTCATAAGGCGGGGATACCGAAAACAAGGGGGCTTTAGTTGAATCATTGGATACTGTTTTTTTCATTGTTTCTCCTTATTTTAAATATGATCATCATAAAAACTACCGGGATCATAATTTAAGTAAAAATAAAAGCGCATTTAGGTAATATACATGATTGCAAGGTCGGATAATTACATAAATCAAGTCTATTATATACATATTAAAGCAAATTAACAATGACTACAATAATAATTGATTGATTTTTGCATCACAACATTGACATTTTAACTAAATTATGAACAGCAACAGGATAAGGAGGAAGTTGCAATGACTTATAAAAACAGCAGTGCCCCAGCAGGCATATATAAAAAAACCATGGCAGCAAAAATATGGAGATATAAATGGCTGTATCTTATGCTGGCACCGGTGATGTTATATTTTCTTGTATTTAAATATGCCCCCATGTATGGGATAGTCATGGCTTTTCAGAAATACAATCCTTTCAAAGGTATATTTAAAAGTCCCTTTGTGGGAACTGAAGTTTTTAGGAAAGTTTTGTCAAACCATAATTTTTGGATATCGGTCAAAAATACCATTGTACTGAATTTGCTGGTGCTCGTTGTGAATTTTCCTCTGACTATTATCATTTCGTTAATGCTTAATGAGATCAGACATTTAAGATTTAAGAAACTGACCCAATCGGTTTTGTATCTTCCTCATTTTGTTTCCTGGGTGGTGGTTGCCGGGATCGCAAGAGCGACTTTGTTTACTACAAACGGTGGGACCGTAAATATGCTGATAGAGAGCCTTGGTGGCACCCCAAAGTCATTTTTGGGTGATGCGGGCTGGTGGACAGTAATGTATGTGATCATGAATACATGGAAGGAAGTCGGATGGGGAACGATCATCTACCTGGCAGCTCTTACCGGAATTGATGAAAGCCTGTATGAAGCGGCTTATTTGGATGGGGCAACCAAAATGCAGAGGATCGTATATATAACGCTTCCGCTGATAAAGTCAACCGTGGTCACCATGCTTATACTTCAGGTTTCAAGAGTAATGAGTATCGGATTGGATGCACCGCTTTTGCTGGGAAATGATTCTGTAATAAATGTATCTGAAGTAATAGCAACTTATGTATATCGTCTGGGTATTGTCAGAAACGATTATTCACAGGCAACTGCCATAGGATTGTTTCAGTCTGTTGTAAATATTTTAATTCTGGTCCTCGCGGACAGGTTTGCAAAACTGATCGGCGAAGAAGGAATTATCTGATAGGAGGATCATGATCATGACTTTAGGAAAAAGAAATAAAAGCAATGATTACAGTGGCGTAAAAGAATCCTTTACCTTATTGGATGTTTTTATATACATATTTATCGGACTGGCAGCGATAATATGCCTTTATCCGATACTGAATGTTTTAGCCATATCCCTGTCGGGATATCAGGAGGTTTTGAGCAATTCCGTAACATGGTATCCGAAGAATATAAGTTTTGCGGCTTATAAAGATATTTTCAGGAGAAAACAGATATGGCAGGCAATGTGGACGACGATCTCGGTAACAATATACGGAACAGGAACCGGGTTGGTGTTAACAACAGTGGCAGCCTATGTTCTTTCACGTAACAATCTTCCCGGAAGAAAATATTTTTCGGCGATCATACTTTTTACCATGTATTTTTCGGGTGGTATCATCCCGACCTTTGTAGTGGTTAAGGGACTGGGCCTTGTTGATACTTTGGGTGCTTTATTTATACCCCAGGCTGTAAGTGTATTTAATTTCGTCATAATGAGAACCTTTTTTAGGGAATTGCCCGAATCCTTGGAAGAATCGGCTCAGATTGACGGGGCAACAGAGCTTCAGGTCCTTTTTAAGATAGTACTGCCGCTTTCGGTACCGATCATAGCTACGGTAGGACTGTTCTATGCCGTACAGTACTGGAATGATTATTTTCAGTCGCTGATATACATCACAACGGATTCAAAGTATACCCTGCAGCTTCGATTAAGATCTTTTCTGTTCGGACAGGAACTGGATGCACAGGCTCAGGTTTCGGGAGATCGTGGCCAGATCATGACACAATCCCTAAAAATGGCTTCCATCATGTTCGCTACATTCCCGATATTAGTGGTGTATCCCTGGTTACAGAAATATTTTGTAAAGGGTATGATGCTTGGATCCGTAAAGGGATAAACAAAACCGAACCGATTGATTCTTATACGTCTATTGTGACGTAAGAGATACAGAAACATATTTAAACTAAGGAGGATGCAATGAAAAGACAAATTGTAGCAACATTAATGGCTGCTGCTATCGCAGTTACCACCGTAGGTTGTGGCGGGGCAGCAGCTCAGGGACCGGCGGATGCACCGGCCGACAATGCCGAAGCTTCCGATGACGAGGCAGGCGGAGAGTCAAAAGAAGACAGAGAAGAAAAAGCAGAAGATTCTGAGTCCGCAAGCAAGTATCAGACAACTTACGGAAGTAAGCAGTTTGATAATGTAACTATTTCCGTGGAACTTTTTGACCGGTCAAATGCTCCGGAGGGTTCAACCATAACAGAAAACCGTTGGACAAAATATTGTCAGGATGCTATGGCTAAGGTAGGTATCAATCTGGAGTTCGTAGCAGTTCCAAGAGGTGATGAGGTAACCAAGATGCAGACGATGATGAGCACAAATACTGCTCCTACCATTCTTGGAACCTACACCTTTAGCTATGCACGTGATTATTTTGATCAGGGTGGCATCTGGGATCTTACGGATTTTGTTTCGGGAGAAGATCAGGCCGTCAACCTTAAGAAGTATATCGGTGAAAACTGCCTTAACTTCGGAACAACGGAAAATGATCAGACATTTGGTATCGTGGCAAGACGAGCTACGGTGGCACAGCATAATATTTTTATCCGTAAGGACTGGCTTGATGCACTCGGACTTGATGTTCCAAGGACTACAGACGAACTGTATGATGCGTGTGTAAAGTTTGTTAAGGAAAATCCTGACGGACTTGCACCTGAAGAAGTATTCGGAGCGATCTTTGACGGGCTTTCACAGTGGAATAATGATACTATCGTGTTCAGGGCTTTCTCAAAAGATGCAAATGATGAAAAAGCTTTGGCGGTAGGTTCGGGATTTGAGTATTACACAGACGAAGGATATATAGATTATCTTAAATACGTAAATAAGTTCTACAATGAGGGACTTATGAACAAAGAGTATTTTGCTCAGACAGACGATCAGCTTAAGGAGTATTTTGTAACAGACAGGATAGGCTTTCTTGAGGCTAATGTCGGTTACAACGTTGATATACTAAGGGGAGGTCTTCTTCAGACACTTAAGGAGAATTATCCCGATGCCGATATGATCGCTATGCATCCTCTTGAGAGTAATGTATATCCCGGTGAGAGTTATCAGCCGGCATATGGAGAAGGCGGACTTATGTGCTTCTGTCCTCTTACCGCAACAGAGGAGCAGGTTGAAGCAGCTATCACTTATCTTGACTGGCTGGCAACGGAAGAAGGCGGCTTTACAATTTACCATGGTATAGAAGGTGAACATTTTAATTACAATGAAGACGGAGTACCCATCCCGATCGATCCCGATTTCAACCAATCCGATAAGGACTGGATCCGTACGGACCTCTTCCTAGTCGGTAATCAGGGATATTTTACCGATACCGAATCATTTAACTTAAATATCGCGGCAGATAATCCGGGATGGGAGCAGTATACGATCGATGATTATGAAGCTGCACTTGAAGGAACCCTGATTGCCGGACCTTTGGATCTTCCGGCTCCAGAAAGTCAGGTTGAGGCCTCAAACGATCTTAATATAGTAAGAGAAAATTACCTGACACAAGTTATCACATGTGCTCCGGAGGAGGTTGAGACGATTTATGAAGAGTGGCGTTCTGCTGCGGAAGATGCTGGGATACAGCAGGTTCTTGCGGACAGAGAGGCAATATACGACGAACTTCATCCTTAAAAATGATGTAAATGTGGTAAAGACAGATACTTTAAAATCAATATAATTTAGAATAGGGGTAATTCGGAAAAAGGACACTATCCGCGATATCTTTTTAAGGATAGCGTCCTTTTATGTTTACATTTATAATAATAATAATTATTGTAACTATTTTAAGAGGTTCATATCATGAAAAGAAAAACGGCAAAAGAAATATTGGCAGAGTCTTTTAAGGAGCTGGCTGCGGTTAGGGACATAGAAAAGATTACGATTAAAGAGATCACGGATAACTGCGGGTACTCACCGGCAACATTTTACAGGCAGTTTAAAGATAAATATGATCTGATCGCATGGGATTATTCGGGGCAGGTGGAAAGGAATATAGGCAGGATAGGAAACGACGGCCATACGTGGAAGCAGGCTCTTTATGTAAGTGCGGAATACAATATCAATCATAAGGATTATCTGTTAAACCTGTTTAAGCACACGAGCGGTATATATTCTTTTGAACAATACATGACTGATATTAATGTCCGTTGCATAATGGATAATCTGGAAAAAAATTCTGTTGAAATAGATGATGAATTGGAGAGGGTCATACGGGTCTACTGTTACGGGACCATAAAGATCACTATCGACAGGCTTCTTGATAAGTATGAGGCCGATCCGAAAGAGATGGCCAGGATATATGAATTATCGATCCCCGGGAGCCTGAGCTGTATTCTAAATGGTTAAGTGAAAAGCAAATACCGTTTAGTTCAAGAAAACGTTTACACTCCAAAATGTTCACATATATGATGAGAGAAATCTTCAAATTTGTCTCATAATGAGAGAAACCAAGGGATATTATGAATTGAAGGATCATTAATTTCTTATTATATTTATATCGTGGTTGCACACAACAAGAAACCTTTGAAAAGAATCGGTTTGCGGAGGTTACAACAACATATGCGACATCGATGAGCCGGCAAGCTGTATATATGCTCGCCGGCTTATTTTACAAAGGAATTTTTAACCGTAAAGCAGAGGAGGGACTAAAACATGGAATTTACAATGATCGAAACGGGGTGGTTGTCTATTATGCCACCGATTATCGCAATAGCACTTGCACTTATTACAAAGGAGGTCTATTCATCTCTCTTTCTCGGGATCGTATCGGGAATGCTTATTTATGCGTTTGCGGGAGACGGAAATGTTTTTTCCGCTGCAGCCATGACTTTTGATATGATGAGCAGCAAGATATCGGATAATTCATATATGATAATCTTTCTGGCATTGTTGTGGGCGGTTGTCTCTCTTGTTTCAAAATCAGGCGGAAGTCTGGCATACGGCAGGTGGGCAGGCGCTAAGCTGAAAAATAAAAGGTCGGCTGCATTTGCGACATCGCTTCTCGGAGTTCTTATCTTTATTGATGACGGTTTCAATTGCCTTACAGTAGGAACCGTTATGAGGCCCATAACAGACAGGCTTCATATTTCAAGGGAAAAGTTAGCATATATAATTGATGCCACGGCAGCTCCGATATGTATCATAGCTCCGGTATCAAGCTGGGCAGTTGCGGTTGCAAGTGAAGTAAGTGAAAAGAATGGTTTTAATATATTTCTGTCAACGATCCCCTACAATTTTTATGCCCTGATGACTATACTTATGGTATTTGTTATAAGCTTTACGGGTAGGGATTTTGGTCCCATGAAAAAAGCGGAGGATGAAGCGAAAAGCAGGGTATCCGAGGAACAGTCCGACACTGAAGCAGCTGAAACAAAGGGACATGTGATAGATCTTATCCTTCCCATTGCGGTATTGATCGTTTGTGCAATCATGGGTATGGCATATGTAGGCGGATTTTTTGAAGGAGTAAGTTTTTCGGAAGCAATAGGTTATAATCCTACGGCGGGCTTGTCACTGGGGGCGTTTGCGGGGCTTATCTGTGCTTTGATCCTGTATCTGCCCAGGAAGCTTATGAAACCCAAAGAGTTTATAGAATGTATCGTAACCGGTATAGGAAATATCGTACCGCCGATGCTTATCCTGATATTGTCATGGAGTCTTGGAGGAGTGTGCAGGCAATTGATAGGAACCGGTGTATTTATCTCCGGTTTCGTGA
Source organism: Lachnospiraceae bacterium (assembly GCA_024693925.1). Taxonomy (GTDB): domain Bacteria; phylum Bacillota; class Clostridia; order Lachnospirales; family Lachnospiraceae; genus UBA2868. The sequence goes on from JAILKH010000196.1 coordinate 11,657, forward strand.
ACGGATCCGATCTGTCGCTTGGTTTCTTACCCTTTTTAATATTTGTGATAGCGGCATTAATGAGTTTTTCAATGGGTACAAGCTGGGGGACCTTCGGTATGCTCATCCCGATCATTACAATGATATGTGAAACAGAGACAGGAGCGGGACTTTTAATACCTGCGCTTGGAGCGACTCTTGCAGGCTCTGTGTACGGAGATCATTGTTCACCTATTTCCGATACGACAATACTTGCATCTACGGGAGCGGATTGTAAGCACATAAGGCATGTTGAGACACAACTACCTTATGCGACTCTTGTTGCGATCGTATGTGCCATAGGTTATCTGATCGTCGGCTTTATGAATACTCCGCTTGTGGCTATCATTATAGAAGCGGTATTATTGGTGGGAATAATAATGGTTTTAAGTAGAAAACAAAAGACAAAGGAGGTATAAGAAATGGAGATCAAAGCAGTTAAATTCAGGAAAGAAGGATTTTATTCACAACCTTTTGCATTCGGAGGAGAGGAGGGTCCCGATAAGTTTGATAAGAATATAAGGTACCGGGGAAGCATGCAGAATTATCTTATCGATACAGGCAGTGAAGTTATCCTTGTGGATACGGGATTTCCGGCCGGAACGCCTGAGGAAGTGCCGGATGAGAACAGTATGGGATACACGGGTAAAAATATATGCAGTTATATGGAAGCATTTGAAGCACTCGGATACAAGCCCGAACAGGTAACGAAGATATTGCTGACACACAAACATGCAGATCATTCGGGAGAATTAAAGTCATTCCCGAATGCGAAGATATATGTGAACGAAGATGAATTGTCAGCTGCGGAACTTCAGGGAATTTCCAATCTTGAACCTGTAAAATTTACCGACGGAGCATATTATAACTTCCCTGAAAGTGAGAAGATAACCGATGGAGTGTATTTTGTAAAGGCAAAGGGACATACAAACGGGAACAGCCTGGTCATAGTTGAAAATGACGGATTGTTTTATATGCTGCATGGGGATATCACTTATGTGGATGAAGCCCTGTATGAAAACAAGCTTTCCGTTGTATTTGATGATCTTGCGGCAGCAAGAGAGACTATGGACAGAGTTCGTCAATTCGTGGAGGATCATCCGACCGTGTACTGCGGGACCCATACTCCTCAGGGATTCGAAAATCTTGAGGCAAAGCGGATAATGGATCTTAAAAATCCGCCTGCAACCGTTTTGGCAAAGGTTGATTTCGGAGATAAGAAAGCCAGCGGAAAATATGTTTGTTCCATATGCGGGTATATTTATGATCCAACAGAACATGACGGAGTGGCTTTTGAAGACCTTCCGGATGACTGGACATGTCCAAGATGCAAGCAGGGTAAAGATAAATTTAACATGGCATGATAAACATTCATATATTGGTAAACAGTTGGTTGAAACAGGATAGTAAGGAGGATTCATATGACTTTTGCGGTAAGGTATTATACAAAAACGGGAAATACAAAAAGGCTGGCCGAGGCAATGGCAAAAGAACTGGGAGTAGAGGCTCTGCCCATCAGTGAGCCCGTAACGGAGGCGGTTGATATATTATTCCTCGGAAATTCATATTATGCTTTTAATATTGATCCGGAAGTCAGAAATTTTGTCGCTTCCCTAAATAAGGACAAAGTAGGGAAAATAGTAAACTTCGGTTCTGCGGCAATGCTTAATTCCACATATAAGAAAGTTAAGGCCGAAGCGGATAAGGTAGGTATAGCCATGGATGAAAAGGAATTTCACTGTAAAGGCGAGTTTAAAGGAATTCACAAGGGGAGGCCAAACGAAAGTGATATAAAAGATGCCGTTGCGTTTGCTAGGCAGTATAAATAGGTTTATATTGATAATAATGGACCACTAACCCCGTCCCCGGAGGTCCACAGGAGGTATTTATGATGCCGGTAAAAACCGAACTAAGCGAATTCATTGCAAACGATATAAAAAAATACGGCAGTGAAAGGTTTCCCGTTAAGACGGGTTTGTTTAAGCGTTTATTTAAAAAGTGGACGAAATGTGTGAATCTGCACCCAAATCCGGATGATGAATTCTGCTTTCCGGATATAGGTCCGAATTACAGTATCATTACGGATTACGAAACAAGGATCAGGGATTTCATCGTGCAGGGATACGGCCCATGGGGAAAGATAAAGGAACGCCTTATGGTGGAAGCAATCCATCCCGACGGATACATGCTTATAAACGGTCACCACAGGTGGGCTGCGGCCTTAAGGCTGGGAGTAAAAAAAAGTCCCGATAAAGATACTTAATCTTACTCATGAGGAAGATATAGTAAATATAATCAACAGATCAAAAAATTCAAAAGGAGTTATGGTAGATCTTAATGAGATCGTATTTGTGGATAAAGCCGAATATCCGGTGGAAAAGAAATTGCCGTTTCCGGCAAACAGAAGATTTAAAGAAAATATACGTTTGGGATTTCCGGCTCTTTGCCGCTTTCTTCAGTCGGCAGGTTATGATATATGGGTATTTACATCGGATTATTGTTCAGTGGATCATATCGAGAAACTGCTTAATTTGCATAATATAAAAGCTGACGGCATAATAACGGCTTCAGGATTTAGGATATGAGGTGTGGGTATACACGTCTTCTTTTCGTTCGGAATCATATATAAAAAGTCTTTTCCGGCATTACGGTGTCCGTTTTGACGGTATAGTAAACGGGGACAGACATCTTAAAGAGGTACAGAGAAACAATAAGACCACACTTCCGCAGAAGGTTCCCAGCAGGTATCGAATTTCGCTGCATGTGGACGATGAAACTGTCATATGTACTCTCGGTCGGCAGTACGGTTTTAATACATATCAGCTGGATGCCCAGGATGATGATTGGGAAGACAAGATAGTAAACAGGGCTGAACAGATTAAAAAAAGAGAACAGAATTCCATGGGAAAAGGTTAAAAATATTGCGGAAATAATTTAGATATAGAAGATGAAATATGCCCTTATTGCGGGAAAGAAAATCCACAGATTTCCGATTATGTTGAAATAAAAAGAATTACCTTAAAGAATATGATACAACTAATCTGTTATAATACGATCTATTCCGATATCATAAATATAGTGGACGGCTATGATATGTATGGTGAAAAGACCAGTAAGGATCGGTGTAATGATATCGCAATATACATATCGGATTGGAAGAGTCAGGTAGAAGGTGAGTTTTGGAACGATTCTCCTTATTCTTCCATGCATTCGGGTGAACGCGGAGAGTTTATTGCAGATGCAAAAAAAGAAATTCAGGATATGGTACAGGTGTATTTTCAGCTGATGGATGAACAGGCTCTGGATATGTGGAGCATGGAAGAAACCCAAATAGGAAATATGTTACGAGAGAACAAAAAGTTATCATGCTTTGGCCGATTATGTGGAAGCGCTGTCAAAATATAAGGTCTTTGCCGTAAAAGGGTACGATGAAAAAGTTTCAGACCAAAAGAAAATTATGGACACCTCCCGTAAGAAAATGGGAGAGCTTATTATATTTGCCGATAAGGTTGATGAGATGTTAAAAAAAAGTTGATTTAAACAGGATTCTAAAAAGGAGAAAAAATATTAATGAAATACGGCGAGTCATCCTTTGATATTATATACCTCTTGTTTGCGATTATAAGCGGTATCATTATTTTGACAAGAGCAAAAGTAAAAAAAGAGAAGTATATGGGTATAGCCGTACTTTTATTGGGATGCGGCGATGCCTTTCATCTCATACCCCGGGTTTTAAACTATTTTACGGATTGGGATATGACAGCTTTCCTTGGGATAGGGAAGTTTATTACATCGATAACCATGACCTTTTTTTATGTTTTGTTGTATTTTATCCTGTCAAAACATTATGATGAAGAGTATAGCAGGCCTCTGCGTTGTTTAGTATTTGGTATGGCAGTATTAAGGGTGGTCCTTTGTATGTTTCCGCAAAACGGATGGATTCAAAACAGAAGTGATATGACTTGGGGAATAATAAGGAATATACCGTTTGTTATTCTGGGAGCGGTGATCTGTTATCTGTTTTATAAAAAAAGAGATGCCGGCAAAGATCTTAGATTTATGTGGGTTTATATACTGTTTTCGTTTCTCTTTTATATTCCGGTAGCGGTAGGGGCAGGTTTGGTGCCCATGCTTGGAATGCTGATGTTACCCAAAACCATATGCTATATCCTTATGATTGTAACATTTCTTAAATTGGTAATGAAATCACATTGATTTTGATCCCGGATACTAATATTATATATTTTGTAAATATGAATGAAATCTGTATATAAAAGCAGAACATAAAAAATATAAATGGTTAAAACCGAGGTTTGAAGGAAATGGAATTATTCAGCGGCAGGCCGGGGAATACAGAGGGCCGGTTACCGAGAGAGGTTCGTACATATGATCTTTTGGATTCTCTCGGAATTGAATATAAACGGACGGATCATGAGCAGGCGGATAATATGGAGGCATGTTTTGAGATCGATGCGGTTCTTGGTGTGGTTATATGTAAAAATCTGTTTCTTACCAACAGGCAGAAGAGTGCATTTTATCTTTTGATGATGCCCGGAGATAAGAAGTTTAAGACTAAAGAATTGTCGGCGCAGATCAATTCCGCAAGGCTTTCCTTTGCATCCCCCGAAGATATGCTTAAGTATCTGGATATCGAACCCGGATCCGTAAGCATTATGGGGCTTATGAATGATAAGGATAATGCGGTTAAGCTTCTTATTGATGAAGATGTCCTTAAAGAGGAATACCTTGGATGCCACCCTTGTGTGAATACATCCAGTCTTAGAATACGTACGGAGGATGTGATCAATACATTTCTTCCGGCGGTGGGGCATGATCACAGGACAGTGCATTTGGAAGGAAAGGATTAACGGAGGAGGTATTTGAAATATGAGTAATATGGGAATTATCAACGAGTATTTTACTTTGAATGATGGTTTTAAGATACCTAAGCTTGGATTTGGAACATATAATGAGGAATTTGCCGACAATACCAAATCTATAAAAGAAGCAATAGAGAGCGGATATCGTTTTTTTGATACGGCTTCTTTGTATGAAACGGAGAGATATCTTGGCAGGGCAGTTAAGGAAAGTAAGTTAAAGAGAGAGGATTTTATAATAGAAACCAAGCTCTGGATAGATGAGATGGGTTATAATGAAGCTAAGAGGGCAATAGAAAAATCCCTTAAACGGCTGGATATGGATTATGTGGATATTTATATGATACATTGGCCAAGACAGACCGGAGCTCTTAATGAGGACTGGAAAAGATTGAATATCGAAACCTGGCGGGCAATGGAAGAGATGGTGGATGAAGGAATTGTCAAGAGATTGGGAGTAAGTAATTTTCTGCCCCATCATCTTGAAAATATCCTTAAGAATTGCAGGATAAGGCCTGTTGTAGACCAGCTCGAGCTGCATCCGGGGTATTCTCAGGAAGGGGTGGTTGCATATTGTAAGGAGAATGGTATACAGCCCATGGCCTGGAGTCCTTTGGGAAGGGGCAGGACAAATGCTACTGTTGGTAACAGTATACTTGTTAAGCTTTCGGAGAAATACGGACGCAGCATTCAGCAGATAAATCTCAGGTTCCTTTTACAGAAGGATATTCTTCCGATCCCCAAAGCATCATCAAAGGAACATATGCTTGGGAATAAGTCGGTTTTTGATTTTGAACTTACTGATGAGGATGTATCAATGCTGAGCTATATGCCGCAGACGGCCTGGCTGGGAGAACATCCGGATTTTGTTGTTCCGGATAAAAAGAGCAATCCCGAAAATTTATGATTATCGGATAATGATCACTGATCATATCGTAATACCATTATATTCATTGCAAGGAAAGAGGGTAGATGATAATATATGAGACAGATGAAAATGCTTATTTCCGGAATGGTGGGAAAAGAAGGTAATAAAAGGATATGTGTTTATTTCAGTGATGATGAGGATTATGCGGAAGGCTCTGTTCCGGAGTGTAAGATAACCTCAAACAAAGGGTTTTCTCCCGAAGAAATAAAGGAAATGGAAGAATATTTAAGGGAAAATCAAGGTAATATTATTGAAGAGGCCGGAAAGATCAATCCCATGAAAGCATTTTTTACAAAGAATTAAAAAATCCCATCCCCCACTTAAATATGGTGGGGGATATTAAGTATTTATGGCGTTATTTGAGGGTTTAAGGATATGGTGATCAGTATAGATAATATGGATCTTAGACAGATTGCTGACAGCGGACAATGTTTTCGGTGGAATATGAAGGAAGAAGGGCTTTGTGAAATAATAGCTTATAACAGAAAATTGAGGATACGGCAGCAGGGTAATAATTTTGATCTGGATTGCGATAGGGGGGAATGGGAAGAAATATGGTCCTCATATCTGGATACGGATACCGATTACAGAGGGATAGGAAGAAAAATCGAAGAATCCGGGGATGATTATCTTAAGTCGGCTTACAGATACGGAAGCGGAATACGGATCCTGAGACAGGAATTATGGGAGACTCTTATTTCCTTTATCATTTCTCAGAATAATAATATTAAGAGAATAAGGGGTAGTATAGAGGCAATATGCTCTAAAGCGGCACTTCCCTTAAGGGATGGATCAAAGGATGGATACAGATTCCCGGGACCGACAGATGTTGATCGGGAATTTTTTAATGATAAGGAACTGGGACTTGGTTACAGAGACGGATATTTAGCCGATATGTTTGAATATGCTGCCGCACATTCGGGCTTTGAGGAATCCCTTAAACAAATGGAGAATGAGGAAGCTTTCTTAAAACTTCTTTCTTTTAAGGGAATAGGCAGAAAGGTTGCCAATTGTGTTTGTCTCTTTGGTTTACATCATATAGATGCATTTCCCATAGATACACATATTAAGCAGATATTGGAAAAATACTATCCCCATGGATTTGATCTTGAAAGATATAAGGGATATGCAGGAATCGTGCAGCAGTATATGTTTTATTATAAGATTAAAAACTCATAAAAAAGAAACCGGTCTATGGTAAAAGTCATAGGCAGGATCAATTTGCGAAATATATTTTTGGAAAGAAATTATGCCACATTTACCCATTTCTAAACAGGATATGAAAAAGCGCGGGATAGGACAGCCGGATTTTGTGTATGTATGCGGGGATGCTTATGTAGATCACCCGTCTTTTGGACATGCCATAATCAGCAGGATATTGGAAGCTTACGGCTATTCGGTGGGAATAATAGCACAGCCTGACTGGAGAGATGAAAACAGTATAGCGATATTGGGAGAACCGAGACTTGGATTCTTTGTAAGCGGCGGAAATATGGATTCAATGGTGAATCATTATACCGTAAATAAGAAAAAAAGATCTATGGATGCGTATTCGCCGGGTGGAAAAACGGGGCTTAGACCGGACAGGGCAACAATAGTATACGGAAATCTGATAAGAAAGAAATTCAAACATATTCCTATCATAATAGGAGGAATAGAGGCTTCGCTAAGAAGAATGGGACATTATGATTACTGGTCCGACAGCATGAAAAGATCCATTCTTCTGGATTCGGGAGCGGACCTGTTATCTTACGGTATGGGTGAAAAATCAACGGTTGAAATAGCGGATGCTCTAAGTTCCGGTATAGCCGTGTCGGATATAACCTTTATAAGAGGCACTGTATATAAAGCCAGAAGCTATGAACATACAGTAGATGGAATTCTCCTTCCGCCCTACTCACAAGTGCAGAATGATAAGAAAAAATATGCTCAATCCTATGCCATTCAGTATGAAAATACCGATCCGTATACGGCAAAGCCACTTATAGAAGAATATGATCATAATGTATATGTGATACAAAATCCGCCATCATATCCTCTGACTGTACAGGAAATGGATGATGTATATGATCTTCCTTATATGAATGCACCTCATCCTTCTTATAAGGAAAAGGGAGGTGTTCCCGCAATAAACGAGATAAAGTTTTCAATAACCAGCAACAGGGGATGTTTCGGAGGCTGCAGCTTTTGTGCTTTAACCTTTCATCAGGGAAGGATAGTGCAGGTAAGAAGTCATGAATCCATAATAAAAGAAGCCGTTAAAATGACGAAAGATCCCGAATTTAAAGGATATATACATGATGTGGGGGGACCTACAGCGGATTTCAGACGTCCTTCCTGTGATAAGCAGTTAAAATACGGAGTCTGCAAGGATAAGCAATGCCTTTTTCCAAAGCCCTGTAAGAATTTAAAGGTGGATCATTCGGATTATATTGAGCTTTTAAGAAAATTAAGGAAGCTGGAGGGTGTAAAGAAGGTATTTATACGTTCCGGAGTAAGATTTGATTATCTCCTGGCGGATAAGGACGATACTTTTTTTAATGAAATGCTTAAGTATCATGTAAGCGGACAATTAAGAGTTGCACCGGAGCATATCTCCGACAGGGTTTTGAATTATATGGGTAAACCCGGAGGCGGTGTATATGAGCGGTTTTTGAAGAAATACGAGGAGTACAACAAAAGAACAGGGAAGAAACAATATGCTATCCCCTACCTTATGTCCTCACATCCTGGATCCACTATGAAGGAGGCCATTGAACTGGCGGAATATGTAAGGGATCTGGGATATATGCCGGAACAGGTTCAGGATTATTATCCTACTCCGTCAACCTTGTCAACGGTAATGTATTATACGGGATATGATCCGAGAGATATGAAGAAAGTGTTTGTGGAGAGAAATCCCCATAGAAAGGCCATGCAAAGGGCACTTATACAGTATAAGGATCCTAAGAATTATGAACTTGTAAAAGAAGCCCTGCTGGAAAACGGCAGATATGATCTTATAGGATACGGCAAGGAATGTCTTATACCGCCAAGGCCGTGGAAGCCTAAAAAAAAGGAAAAACACAGAAAGTAAATAACCGGTCACAGTTACGGAGCAGGATTTATGATTTTTTTTAATGCAAATATTTACAGAGGTATCAAGGAAGGCTTTGTTTTAGGGGAATTTGAGGTAGAGAAGGGTTTTTTTGGTAAAATCACCTCTTATAAAGATCCTTCCGTAAAAGAGTCCCGGAAAGAGGATGGTAAAGAAAAAAGGGATCTGAAGGGAGCTTATGTTATTCCCGGTCTGATAGATATACATCATCATGGGAATTGTGGAGCGGATTTTTGTGACGGAGATGCAGATAAATTGGCTGAAATAGGGGCTTTTTTATTAAAAAGGGGAATAACCTCTTTTTTGCCTGCATCCATGACCCTGCCGCTGGATCGGTTATCCGGGATATTTAAGTCGGCGAAAGCTTTGGTAAAGAATCCTCCACAGAATATATCAAGAATAATGGGGATCCGTATGGAGGGCCCTTTTTTGTCGGAAAAACATAAGGGTGCACAAAAGGGAGAATATCTGCTGCCTCCGGATTACGGATCATTTCGGGAATTATATGAAGAATGCGGGCAGATAATACGTATAATTGATATTGCTCCCGAGCTTTACGGAGCAAATGATTTTATTAGGATGGCCTCCGGGGTATGCAGGGTTTCCTTGGCACACACCGATGCAACCTATGAGGAGGCTGAAGAAGCATTTAAGGCAGGGGCCGGGCATATAACACATTTGTTTAATGCTATGAATCCTCTGCATCACAGAGCTCCGGGAGTTATAGGGGCAGCTTATGATAATAAAGATATAACCGTGGAACTTATATGTGACGGGCTTCATATACATCCCTCTGTTATACGGATGGCATTTGAAATGTTTAAGGGCAGAGTATGCCTTATATCCGATGCGGCAAGGTGTCTCGGAATGCCTGACGGAGTATATGAATTCGGAGGACAGGAGGTTATTCTTAAGGACAGAAGGTTAACTCTTAAGGATGGTACGATCGCCGCCTCGGTAACCGATCTTTATGATTGCATGCTTAATGCGGTTAAATTCGGAATATCTAAAGAAGAAGCGGTTTATTCGGCCACAATGATCCCGGCAGGGGTTATAGGATATGATGATATCATAGGTTCTCTTGAAACGGGTAAATATGCGGATTTTGTTATCTGCGACAGTGAACTTAACAGGAAGGAAATATATTTCGGAGGAAGGAAAGTATGAAAAAAGGACTTATAATGGAAGGCGGGGCAATGAGAGGCCTGTTTACGGCAGGAGTAACGGATGTTCTGATGGAGAACGACGTAAAGTTTGACGGAGGGATAGGCACATCAGCCGGCGCAGCCTTTGGATGTAATTACAAGTCTCATCAGATCGGCCGTGTATTAAGATACAACAAGGAATACTGTAATGATAAAAGATATATAAGTGCAAAGGGTTTTTTTAAGACGGGAAATCTTTATTCCGAGGATTTTTGTTATCACGAGATACCCGAAGTGCTGGATAAATTTGATTTTGAAACCTTTAATAAGGATCCTATGGAGTTTTACGTCACCTGTACAAATATAGAGACGGGTCTTGCCGTTCATCATAAACATGATGAAAAGACGGAAGATATGAATACCTTTCTTGAATGGGTAAGGGCCTCATGTGCCATGCCTTTGCTTGAACAGATAGTGGAAATAAACGGTCTTAAGCTTCTTGACGGCGGAGTAGGGGATTCGGTGCCTTTAAGGTTCATGGAGGAAAAAGGATACGACAGGAATGTGGTCATCCTGACACAGCCTGTTACATATGAAAAGAAAATGATCAAATACGGTCTGCTGGCAAGAAAAGTATATAAGCAGTATCCTAAGCTGACTGATGCAATGCTTGACCGTCATGAAAGATATAATGAAACCTATGCTTATATCTTAGACAGGGAGCGCAGGGGTGAAATCTTCGTGATAAGGCCTCCCAAAGCACTCAATATAAGCGTTACCAATAAGCCCGAGGAAATACAGAGAGTATACGATATAGGAAGAAACGAAGGATTAAAGGTTGTTGACAAGGTAAAAGAATTTTTAATTTAGCTTTTTTAAAACTTTATGTATATTTCAGGTTCATAAAATACAACCGGGGTGGGATATTCTCTCCTTTGGTATTATTTGCGGATTTACGAAGCTGATAACAGTGAAACAGATATTCTTTATAGGAAGTTGTAAGAAAACACTGCAAATATTTACAAAGCACGAATTTGGCTATATAATTTAATCTGATTGTGAATTTTGAAACCTCCGGTCATACCGGATATGGCTTAAGGATGGAGATTGGAATTATGGATCGTATAATCGTCAGCCTTCTTGAAACGGACGCATATAAGTTTTCGATGGGACAGGCTATATATCATCAGTTCAGTGATTACAAGACAACCTGGAGTTTTAAGTGTCGTAATGAAGATGTGTTTTTTACTCCCGGGATGGTAGAGGAGATAAAAGAACAGATCAGGATGTATTGTGATCTGAGATTTAGCGAAGAGGAACTTGATTATCTGAATAATATTAAGTGGATAAAGGGTTCGTATGTTGATTTTCTGCGTTTGTGGAAACCCAGGTATGATGATTTTGAAATAGGTACGGATGCTGAGTGCGGTCTTACGATAGAGACAAAGGGCACCTGGCTTAACACGTCCATGTATGAAATACCGACACTTGCAATTGTAAATGAAGTATATTTCAGGATGGCATACGATTATGATAAGCTTATTATAAGCTTTAAAGAAAGACTTAAGGATAAAGTAGAAAAGTTAGAGAACGGAGATTATGAGTTAAATGCTTTTTCGGAATTCGGGATGAGAAGGCGTTTATCTGCAGAGGCTCAGGAGATTGCGGTTAAGGCTTTAAAGGAAGGTCATTACAAAGGATCGAAGTTTGTCGGGACCTCAAATGTTTATCTTGCCAGAAAATACGGTATCACTCCGGTGGGAACCATGGCTCATGAGTGGATAATGTGTGTAGGACAGGGAAATCATAAGCATAATCCGGCTTATTCCAACTGGTATGCTCTTGATGCCTGGGTTAAGGAATACGGTGTGTTAAACGGAACCGCTCTTACGGATGCCATAAGCACGGATTGCTTCCTTGAGGATTTCCAGCTTACTTACTCAACTTTGTTTTCGGGAGTACGGCATGACAGTGGAGATCCGTACGAATGGGGAGAGAAAATGATCCACCATTACGAAGATCTTGGGATCGATCCTAAGACCAAAACGTTGTTGTTCTCCGACAGCCTTGATTTTGACAGGGCTACAAAGATAAACAGATATTTTAAGGACAGAGTCAAAACCGCTTTCGGTATCGGAACCTATATAGCAAACGATACGGAGGTTGAAGCGCTTAATATAGTAATGAAGACCACGGCCTGCAACGGAATGGATGTTGCCAAGATATCCGATGTCGAAGGCAAGGGAATGTGTAAGAATCCCGAGTATATACATTATCTTAAGAGGTGTATCGACTGGAGGATGGAGCATGAGACTTCGGTACTGCGTTAGGAAGTCTTTAAGGGTGATGAGGATCGGTAAATCCGGGATATAAGGTAATAAACAGTAAGAAATAAAAGATATGGAAGAGTGAGGAAATATAATGTATAACAAGGTATCAACGGACTTAAGCTTCGTAGAGAGAGAAAAAGAAATAGAGAAGTTTTGGTCGGACAATGACATTTTCAAAAAGAGCATGGAGAATCGTAAGGAAGGAGAGACTTATACCTTCTATGACGGGCCGCCTACAGCAAACGGCAAGCCTCATATAGGTCATGTACTGACACGTGTCATTAAGGATATGATACCCAGATATCGTACAATGAAGGGATATTATGTACCCCGTAAAGCAGGCTGGGATACACATGGACTTCCTGTAGAGCTTGAAGTTGAAGTAAGACTCGGTCTTGACGGAAAAGAGCAGATAGAAGAATACGGTCTGGATCCTTTTATAAAGGAATGTAAGGAATCCGTATGGAAATATAAGAGTATGTGGGAAGATTTCTCGGGAACTGTTGGTTTCTGGGCAGATATGGATGACCCTTATGTAACCTATCACGATGATTTCATTGAATCCGAATGGTGGGCACTTAAGCAGATATGGGATAAGGGATTATTGTATAAAGGCTTTAAAATAGTACCCTACTGTCCTCGCTGCGGAACCCCGCTTTCATCACATGAAGTTGCACAGGGATATATAACCCTTAAAGAACGTACGGCTATAGTAAGATTTAAGATAAAGGATGAGAATGCATATTTCCTTGCATGGACCACAACTCCCTGGACACTTGCTTCAAATATAGCACTTTGTGTTAATCCCGAAGAAACCTATGTAAAAGTCAAGGCAGCCGACGGGTACACCTATATACTGGCGGAGGCTCTTGCGGATAAGGTTCTCGGATCCATTGAAAGAGAAGAAGGAACAAAAGCTTACGAAGTTATAGAAACTTATAAGGGCAAAGATCTTGAATATAAAGAATACGAACCGCTGTACCAATGTGCTGCGGACAGTGTTGAGAAACAGCATAAGAAGGCTTTCTTTGTTTATGTTGATGATTATGTAACCATGTCGGATGGTACAGGTATCGTTCACATAGCTCCCGCTTTTGGTGAAGATGATGCAAGAGTTGGACGTAAATATGATGCTCCTTTTGTTCAAATGGTTAATGAGCAGGGTGTTATGAAGGAGGAAACTCCTTTTGCCGGTATGAGATGTAAGCCCACAAAGGCAGAGGTTGAAGCCGGAGCAGTCGATTGTGATAAACAGGTGCTTATTGAACTTGATAAGAGAGGATTATTGTTTGATGCTCCCAAGGTAGAACATGATTATCCTCATTGTTGGAGATGTGATACACCGCTTCTTTATTATGCAAGAGAATCCTGGTTTATCAAGATGACCGAGGTCAGAGATGATCTGGTTAAGAATAATAAGACCGTTAACTGGATACCTCCTACGATCGGAGAAGGACGTTTCGGAAACTGGCTTGAAAATATCCAGGATTGGGGAATTTCCCGTAATCGTTACTGGGGAACCCCCCTTAATGTATGGGAATGTCCGGACTGCGGTAAGCAGATCTGCATAGGATCAAGGGAGGAGCTTAAAGCTGCAAGCGGCAGGGATGATGCACTTACCGTAGAGCTTCACAGGCCTTATATAGATGAATTTACGTGTAAGTGTCCGGATTGCGGTAAGGATATGAAGAGGGTACCGGAGGTTATCGACTGCTGGTTTGATTCGGGGGCAATGCCTTTTGCACAGCATCATTACCCTTTTGAAAATAAAGAATTGTTTGAAAGTCAGTTCCCGGCACAGTTTATATCGGAAGCGGTAGATCAGACCAGAGGCTGGTTTTATTCCCTGATGGCGGAATCGACACTTCTGTTTAATAAAGCACCTTATGAAAATGTTATTGTTTTGGGACTGGTACTTGACGAAAACGGAAATAAGATGAGTAAATCAAAAGGAAATGCAGTGGATCCCTTTGATGCCTTAAAGACTATGGGCGCTGATGCCATTCGCTGGTATTTCTATATCAATTCCGCACCATGGCTGCCTAACCGTTTCCATGATAAGGCTGTTATGGAAGGTCAGCGTAAGTTTATGGGAACGTTGTGGAATACATATGCCTTCTTCGTACTTTATGCCAATATTGATAATTTTGATGCAAGTAAGTATGAGATAGTAAAGAAGGATGGTTCCTGTGAGGCCTGCAAGGATAAGACAGGAATAAGCTATGATGAACTGACCGTAATGGATAAGTGGATATTAAGTAAGCTTAATACCGTTGTGGGTGAGGTAGACGATAATTTGTTTAATTACAGAATACCCGAAGCAGCAAGAGCATTGTCGGAATTTGTGGACGATCTCTCAAACTGGTATGTAAGACGCTGTCGTGAGCGTTTCTGGGCGAAAGGAATGGAACAGGATAAGATCAATGCTTATATGACTTTATATACTTCCCTGGTAACGATTGCCAAGGCTGCAGCCCCAATGATCCCGTTTATGACAGAACAGATATATTTAAATCTTGTCCGCAGTGTGGATAAGGATACTCCGGAAAGTATACATTTGTGTGATTTTCCCAAGGTTAATAAGGAATTTATCGATTCCGAACTGGAGAAGAACATGGATGAGGTACTTAAGATCGTAGTAATGGGCCGTGCCTGCAGAAATGCCTGCAATATCAAGAATCGTCAGCCTATTGGTAAAATGTTTGTAAAGGCACCGTTTGAATTATCGGAATTCTATAAGGAAATAATCGAGGATGAACTTAATGTTAAAGAGGTAGAGTTTAAGGAGGATGTAAGTGATTATACTTCTTATTCCTTTAAACCCCAGCTTAAGACCCTGGGTCCCAAATACGGAAAGCTCATCGGTTCAATAAAGAAGGTGCTTTCAGAGATCAACGGTATTGAAGCTATGAGTAAGCTTAACAGTGACGGAAAGCTTACGTTTGACATTGATAATAATGAGGTTGTATTATCGAAGGAAGATCTGTTGATAGAGTCGGTTGAGAAGGATGGATATGTATCGGAAAGCGATAACCAGGTAACGGTAGTACTGGATACAAATCTTACGGAAGAACTTATTGAGGAAGGCTTTGTGCGTGAGCTTATAAGTAAGATACAGACTATGCGTAAGGAAGCCGGATTCGAAGTTATGGATAAGATTATCATTTATGCAGTCGGAAATGATAAATTAAATGATATAATGGAAAACAATAAAGCGGATATAATCAGGGATGTAATGGCTGATGATATCATATATAATAAGACCGAGGGTTATGAGAAGGCCTGGGATATCAATGGCGAGAAGGTTACCTTGGCAGTAAAAAAATGTAATTAATATAAGTATATATAACAGGGAGGATCAGAATTTGGTTAAGAGTAAGCGGCAGTTTGACAAAGAAGCATTTAAAAAAGAAGTAAAGGATAATGTTAAAGCTCTTTACAGAAAGACACTTGAAGAAGCATCGGATCAGCAGATATTTCAGGCAGTTTGTTATGCTGTAAAGGATACCATAATCGATAACTGGATGGATACTCAGAGAGCATATGAGAAGAAGGATCCAAAGACGGTATATTATCTGTCCATGGAGTTTTTAATGGGACGTGCTTTAGGTAATAATCTTATAAATCTTAAAGAGTATGGGGATGTTGCGGAAGCTCTTGACGAACTGGGAATTGATATAAATATTGTGGAGGACCAGGAAAGAGATGCGGCTCTTGGCAACGGTGGTCTCGGACGTCTTGCAGCCTGCTTTCTTGATTCGTTGGCAACCCTTGGATACAGTGCTTACGGATGCGGTATAAGATATCGTTACGGTATGTTTAAGCAGGAGATCCGTGACGGATATCAGATAGAGGTTCCCGATAACTGGCTTAAGGATGGTAATCCTTTTGAACTTCGTCGTCCGGAATATGCCAAAACCGTTAAATTCGGCGGTTATGTAAAAGTAGATGTTGATGAGAACGGAGAAAGTCACTTCTCTCAGGAGGGATATCAGTCGGTACAGGCTATACCTTATGATCTCCCTATAGTTGGATACGGAAACAGAATAGTAAATACTTTGAGAATATGGGATGCTCAGCCGGTGGAATGCTTCCAGCTTGATTCCTTTGACAAGGGTGATTACAGGATGGCAGTTGAGCAGGAGAATCTTGCCAAGAATATATGTGAGGTTTTATATCCCAATGATAATCATTATGCAGGAAAGGAATTAAGACTTAAACAGCAGTATTTCTTTATTTCCGCCAGTATCCAGGAAGCAGTTGAGAAATATATGCGTTCACATGATGATATTAAGAAGCTGCATGAAAAAGTGGTATTCCAGCTTAATGATACTCATCCTACGGTAACAATAGCAGAGCTTATGCGTATACTTATGGATGATTACGGACTCGGATGGGATGAAGCCTGGGGTGTTACCACCAAGACCTGTGCTTATACAAATCATACAATTATGTCGGAAGCCCTGGAAAAATGGCCTATAGAGCTTTTCTCAAGACTTTTACCGAGAATTTATCAGATCATAGAAGAGATCAACAGAAGATTTATAGACAGGATACGTGCAACATATCCAGGAAATGAGGACAAAGTCCGTAAGATGGCTATTATATATGACGGACAGGTTAAGATGGCACATCTTGCGATCTGTGCCGGCTTCTCTGTAAACGGTGTTGCCAGGTTACATACGGAGATCCTTAAAAACCAGGAGCTTAGGGATTTCTATGAGCTTATGCCGGAGAAATTCAATAATAAGACCAACGGTATTACCCAGAGAAGATTCCTGCTCCACGGAAATCCGCTGCTGGCAGACTGGGTAACCGCTCATGTAGGCAGTGACTGGATCACGAATCTTCCGAAGATAAATAAACTTAAAGTATATGCGGATGATGAAAAAGCCCAGCAAGAGTTTATGAATATCAAGTATCAGAATAAGGTACGTCTGGCAAAGTACATTCTTGAGAATAACGGAATAGAGGTTGATCCCAGATCTATCTTTGATGTTCAGGTTAAGAGACTTCATGAATATAAGAGACAGTTGCTCAATATCTTACATATTATGTATCTGTATAACGAGCTTAAGGAACATCCCGAGATGGATTTCTATCCCAGGACTTTCATATTCGGAGCAAAGGCGGCAGCAGGCTATCGTACCGCAAAGCTTACGATCAAGCTTATTAATACGGTTGCAGATGTAATAAATAATGATTCTTCAATAGGCGGTAAGATCAAGGTTGTATTTATTGAAGATTACCGTGTATCCAATGCAGAATGGATATTTGCGGCAGCAGATGTATCGGAGCAGATATCAACCGCAAGTAAAGAGGCATCAGGAACCGGAAATATGAAGTTTATGCTTAACGGAGCGATTACGTTGGGAACAATGGACGGTGCCAATGTTGAGATCGTGGAAGAAGTAGGTGCAGAGAATGCCTTTATTTTCGGATTGAGTTCTCAGGAAGTAATAGATTATGAGAACAGGGGAGGATATAATCCTCAGGAGATCTTTAATAACGATCCGGATATCCGTAAGGTGTTAATGCAGCTTATAAACGGCTATTTTGCGCCCAATGATCCGGAAATGTTCAGAGATCTTTATAATTCCCTGCTTAATACACAGGTATCATCAAGAGCAGATACCTATTTCATCCTTAAGGATTTCAAATCTTATGCGGAAGCTCAGAAAAAGGTTGAAGAGGCATATAAGGACGAGAGCAGATGGGCAAAAATGGCGATACTTAATATATCCTGCTCCGGAAAATTCACTTCGGACCGTACCATACAGCAGTATGTTGATGAGATATGGCATTTGGATAAGGTAACACTCAGAAAATAACAGAAGCAAAATATATTTATATATTCACGGCACAGGGTTTTCTCTGTGCCGTGAGTTGATTATAGGTCCTTTGATAAGACAGTGGGGTTTACGCGATATATGGATAATAATGTAAAATCATTAAAACAGACCGAAAGAAGAGATGACTTTATTATAAAAGACAGGAAATCAGGGGCGTCTTATTACGGCGGAGATCAGAACTGGTACAGATCAAATACCATGGCATATGCAGGCTGCGGATCGGTAGCTGCTGCCAATATGTTAAGAGCTCTTTTAAGAAAGAATCCGCAAATCCTTAAGAAGGACAATGTGGGAGAGGGAATAAAGGCAATAGTATCCGAGGAATGCTATAAAGATGATTTTGCGGAATTTATGGGCAGTATATATAAATCCATGTTTATATTTGAATTTCCGGTCATAAGACGGATCTATGATCATGGCAAGAGAGGAAAAAAACCTCTTAAGATTCTGCCGCCGAGCTTTGGTATGAGTATAAACGGTTTTATCCGCGGAACTCTTAAATATTCTTTAAAACAGGGGATCAGTCTTCATGCACACAGCCTGCCTACGGCATTTTGCGGATATGAAAAAGGACTTGAATTTATAAAAGAAGGACTTAGGGAGAGTGGTTCTGTTGTGCTCCTGACATCACTTAACCGTCATCCCCTTAAATTGTATTACGGGAAAAGCGGAGAACTGGAGAAGGGGAATAACAGTAAGAAGGGAATAAGATCTCATTTTATGACAATAACCGGAATCGTGGAGGAGGATGAAGGGGATATTCTTATTAAATTTACAACCTGGGGCAGAGTGGCAACCGTATCCTATAATGAACTTAACCGGTCCTGGCAGAGTATTAAAGCTTATACAAGCTGTCTTTATTATTTTACTCCTGCTGAGTCGGAGGCGGTTGTAAGGGCGGATATGAGAAAGTCCTTCGGGGTATTGTGTAAGGCTGTATTTAAGGGTTTATTCGGCTGGGCAATGAGGTGATGGAATGAAAAGACATATATTATTTAAGATATTATGTCCTGTTACGGCGGTATGTTTTTTGTGTGCCTGTGAGGCCCGTAAGGAAGCGGGGGCAGTGCAGGATATGACTTTAAATACAGAAGAAAACAAGGTAATAAAAATCAGGGAAAATACAGAAAACGACAGGGAATCCGACAGAGAAAAGGGTTTAGAAAAGCCGGTACCCGAAACAGTATCGGGACCGGAGGTTGTGATAGATACAGATAAAGAAGAGGATTTCTATATAAGCGGGATCAACGATGAGATATTTTCCCGTATAGAGGGAAGATCATTTGCGGCGGATTGTATCCTTAAGAGGGAGGATTTAAGATATCTTCATGTTTTACACAAGGATATAAACGGGGTTACTCATGAAGGTGAGATCATAGTAAATAAAAAAATAGCATCGGATGTTCTTGAAATATTCAAAGTGCTTTATGAAAATAACTATCCTATTGAGAAGATCAGACTTATAGATGAATATAATGCCGATGATGAGGCTTCGATGGAGGATAATAATTCCTCGGGATTTAATTTCAGGTTTATTCAGGGTACGGATAAAATATCAAAACATGGAATGGGAATGGCGGTGGATATAAATCCCCTGTATAACCCTTATGTTAAGGAAAAAGACGGTAACCGGATAATAGAGCCTATAAATGCAGAACCCTATACCGACAGAGAGAAACAGTTTGATTATAAGATCGAAAAAGGGGATCTTTGTTATGAGCAGTTTATAGAGCATGGTTTTATCTGGGGCGGTGAGTGGAAATCGGTGAAGGACTATCAGCATTTTGAGATCCCGGACTAAGGACAGGGAGTGTATAATTTAAAAAAACTTGCGTTAAAGGAAGGTCTATTATACAATAACTATTCGGGTGGAATAAATCAGTCGGATATTTTATATGGAGGAGTTTTCATGGTAAATTTAATGGATACAGGAGCATACCTTGTTAAGGGATCAACGGTTATTCCCGATAAAGACGACGCACTTTCAAAAGTGTCGTCGGTTCTGGGAAGACAGGTATTCAAAGATGAGGCTGCCAAAAATACGATAGCATACGGAATTCTTAAGGAGCATAATACTTCCGGTAATATGGATAAGCTTAAAGTGAAATTTGATAAGCTTACCTCTCATGATATTACCTTTGTGGGTATAATTCAGACTGCAAGGGCTTCGGGGCTTGAAAAATTTCCGATTCCCTATGTACTTACAAACTGTCATAACAGTCTGTGTGCAGTAGGGGGAACAATAAATGAAGATGATCATTTATTCGGTCTTTCCTGTGCAAAGAGATATGGCGGAGTGTTCGTGCCTCCCCATCAGGCGGTTATCCATCAGTTTGCTAGGGAAATGCTTTCCGGATGCGGAAAGATGATATTGGGTTCGGATTCTCATACAAGATACGGTGCTCTTGGTACCATGGCGGTAGGTGAAGGCGGTCCCGAATTGGTTAAACAGCTTCTTAACAGAACCTATGATATAGATATGCCCGGAGTTGTGGGAGTGTATTTTACCGGTGCGCCGAATCCGGGAGTCGGTCCTCAGGACGTGGCGCTTGCAATAATAGGTGCAGTGTTCAAAAACGGTTACGTTAAGAATAAAGTAATGGAATTTGTAGGTCCCGGGGTAGCTTCCTTAAGTGCCGATTTCAGGATCGGAATAGATGTAATGACTACAGAGACTACCTGCTTATCTTCAATATGGCGAACAGATGAAGAAATAGAAGAATTCTATGAAATACATGGACGAAGGGAAGAATATAAACAGCTTGATCCGGGGGATGTGGCTTACTATGACGGATTGATAGAAATAGACTTAAGTACCGTAAAGCCCATGATAGCAATGCCCTTCCATCCGAGCAATACTTATACCATTGATGAATTAAATGCAAATCTTTCGGATATATTGGAGGATGTTGAGAAGAAAGCGCTCGTAAGTCTTGACGGACAGGTGGAATATACCCTGAAGAATAAGATAAAGGACGGAAGATTATACGTTGATCAGGGTGTGATCGCCGGTTGTGCAGGGGGTGGTTTTGAGAATATCTGTGCAGCGGCGGATATACTTAAAGGAACCAGTATAGGAGCGGATGAGTTTACTTTAAGTGTTTATCCTGCTTCGATGCCGATATATATGGAGCTTATAAAGAATGGTTGTGCTGCAAGTATATTACAGACCGGTGCCGTTTTAAAGACAGCCTTCTGCGGTCCCTGCTTCGGGGCGGGAGATACTCCGGCGAACAATGCGTTTTCAATAAGACACTCTACCAGAAACTTCCCCAACAGGGAAGGTTCAAAGCTCCAGAACGGTCAGATATCTTCGGTGGCACTTATGGATGCCCGTTCTATTGCGGCTACGGCGGCCAATAAAGGATATCTTACACCGGCCGATAAGGTTGTTGAGGAAAAAGAACTTAAGAAATATAAATACTTCTTTGATAAGACTATATATGAAAACCGGGTATATGATTCTCATGGAGTTGCAGACCCCACAGTGGAGGTAAGATTTGGTCCCAATATCAAGGATTGGCCCAAGATGAGTGCACTTACGGATAATCTTGTATTAAGATGTGTTTCGGAAATCCATGATCCGGTTACCACCACCGATGAGCTTATACCTTCCGGGGAAACTTCCTCTTACCGTTCGAATCCTTTGGGACTTGCGGAGTTTACTCTTTCAAGAAAGGATCCCAATTATGTAGGTCTTGCGAAGGATATGAAGAAGGTAGAAGAGGCCAGGATAGCAGGTGAACATCCTTGTGAGGTTAAGCCTGAATTGAAGGATATAATGGGAAAGATCAAGGAGAAATTCCCCTGGGTTGATCATACAAATACAGGCTTTGGCAGTACTATATTTGCGGTTAAACCCGGTGACGGATCTGCCAGAGAGCAGGCAGCTTCCTGTCAGAAGGTGCTTGGGGGCTGGGCAAATGTTGCCAATGAATATGCAACCAAGAGATATCGGTCGAACCTTATAAACTGGGGTATGCTTCCTTTCCTTATAGAAGAGGGAGAACTTCCGTTCAAGAATAAGGATTATCTGTTCTTCCCGGATATCCGTAAGGCAGTTGAGGAAAAGGCCGGGGAAATAAAAGGGTATGTTGTAGGGGATGAGCTTAAGGAATTCAGCGTTTCTCTGGGGGATCTGACAGATGATGAGAGAGAGATAATCCTGAAGGGATGCCTTATCAATTATTATGCCGCGCACAGTAGTGCAAAATGATCGATTTTATAAATAAAAGAATTACAGCCATCGGTAAAACCGATGGCTGTTTGTATAAATAAGCATTATGACAGTCTAACTTGCTACATCCAAATGTTGGATAGTGCCGGCATTGCCGTTTTCATATAAGAACATACCGGTCTTGCGGATCATGGCATTTAATGAATTATCTTCGGCATTTTTTAAGGAAAAGTCAGTGGAGACATTTCCGAGAAAAATCGCTCCCACTCCTTTTTCCGACAGTCCGTACAAGGAAGAGGTTCCGTCTTCGTTTAAGGAATAAACAAGAAGCTTGTCCCATATGGGGTCTGCCTCATCTATCCAGCCGTTATTGTCCGAATCATAGGCTTTAAGATCCTTAAATCCGTCACCTGAAGAAGTACCGAATAATTCAAGACCGTTATTTATAACGCCATCACCGTTTTTATCAAGGGCTAAAAAGCCACTGCCCTTATCGGGCATTGAAATATTGTCTTTAACTCCGTCTGAATCAATATCAAAAAGAAATTTTTGATCCGATACGCTTGCTATGTCGGTATTCAGATTTATTACCAAAGGATCATATAAGGCGGAGGCGTCAAAAACCATCTCCTTTTCATAATATTCTTCAAAGCTTCTGCTCATTTCAAAACTTAAATTGAAGTTAAGCTGCCGCCCGTCGGCAGTTATGACAGAGCCTTTTGTATTATAGCTTATTTTTTCCGTTTCACTAAAATAATGAGCTTCACGATTTCCTGCACCAATTAGCGGAGAAAAACCGTTGTTTGTATTTTTTGTAAAGGATGAAGAAAGAGAATCCTCTTCATCATTTAACGAAGTTTTACCGTAATCATCGTCCGTTTCCCGACCGAAGAGTAACCGCAGAAGATATACTATACATTCGGTCCTTATACGGTTCATTGCACTTTCTTCAAAATGAGTGTGTGTAATACGCGAGGTCGTCATAGCTTCAAATTGTTTTTTCAGATTATCCAGGGAACTTTGAAAGTTTCCCGTGGGCGATAATGAAGCATCTTTACTGTTTGCGTCATTTAACGTAACACTATCATTGTTTATTGTGCTTTTGGCATCTATAGAGCTGCCATACGCATCCATGCGAAGAGCGGAATAACTCCTAACGGATTCCATTCCTACGTTGCTTGTAGAAATGATCAATATTAATCCCCCTTTGACCAGGAATGAAGCCGGTATTCCGGCTTAATCCTTAAATATTAAGTGTTTTAAGATTCGCACCTGTGCGGTTGACATTTATTCAATTGTAGGCCTTTGTGTAATTACACATCTAATAGTTATATCGGAAAATTTAATATATAATTAACCCCGGATGTGATCTGAGAAAAGATTTCCCTAATAATTGCCAATAAAGTCAGACATTCGTTCAGTCTTCGTCAAGAACCTCGAATTCAAGAAAGTCAAAATCAACGGAATCTATGAAATTATCGGGATAGAAACGGCATTTGGAATGGCGTTTGAAATCCGAAACGGTACTGTCAAGCCATATGGGTTTGCTAAGATCAAAGTTATAACACAGCGTTTCCAGGGCATCAAATATCTTATGGGTTCTTGTATCATCTTCGGGATTTTCTATAACCATATCTTTAAGAATTCTGTTGTTTTTTATGATCTTACCCCATATACGCATTTTATGATCCTTTTGGTATGCTATTGATAAAAATTATATAAATACACTATATAATGTTTAAAAAAGTGTGAACTTCATGCATTTTTGTACAGTTTATGTTATAATAAATTGAATTGGTTTGTCTATATGTTTTTATTTTTTTTTGGATAAATAGGGTAATATCCGATTATTATACAGAATAAATTAGTATAAAGTGAGGTATAACGGTGGAGTATAAACCGGGAAGTGCCAATCAGGTTAATGATTGGCAGACAATGATTTTATTATACAATTCGGCATTAAAAGAAGTCGGTACAAAGCTTGAAATATTAAATGATGAATTTCAGCATATTCATCAATATAATCCTATAGAACATATAAAGTCGCGTGTAAAAACCTCTGAAAGTATTGTAAGAAAGCTAAAAAAGAGAGGTTATGAATCCACACTTGAAAATATGCAGAAGTATATTAATGATATTGCGGGGATCAGGGTAATATGTTCCTTTACTTCGGATATATACAGGATTGCGGATATGCTTGCGAATCAAAGTGATGTCAAGGTTTTATATATAAAGGATTATATAAAAACTCCGAAGGAAAGCGGATATAAGAGTTATCATATGATAATAAGTATTCCCATATACCTTTCGGACAGTGTTATAGATACCAAGGTTGAAGTACAGATAAGAACCGTTGCCATGGATTTTTGGGCCAGCCTGGAGCATAAAATGAATTATAAATTTGATATGAACGCTCCCGAAGATATAAAGAGGGAATTGTATGAGTGTGCCCAGATGGTGTCGGCGCTGGACGACAGAATGCTTCAGTTAAATGAGGAAATAAGAGAAGCAAAGAAGCTTGAAGAAAAAGCGGGAACAACATAGAAGGGATCATAAAAATCATAAAATATCATAAAACATGAGGAGTGCCCAGGTGGATGAGAATCACCTGGGCAATATTATGAAAAAATTTATCAAATTTTCTCTTCGTTATTTATGATGAAATGTTACCAATTTTTTATGAACAAATAATGAACAAAATATTAATATATAGTTAAAACGCACAAAATATACAGTGTGATTTCCTGTTTTGCTAACAAAGTGCACAAAACAAACGAGTTCTTGTTTTTAAAGGTAAAAAATGGTAAACTACTAAAGATTATTGTTTTTTTATTTGATTAGATTTAGGAGTGAGGATATTATGGAAAGCAGTATCAGCAGATTTGCAAGCAGATTTGAGAAGAATCTTAATAATTTAAACAGCAGAGGTTCTTTTAACAGGGATAATTCCGATAAGAACAGATCCGAGAGAGAATATGAGAGAAGAAGGATGAACCAGACTTCCATATCTGCAGAGCAGATAAAAGATCTGGTTACAGATAGTAATGAAAATCAGCTCGATGTTATACAGGATCTGTTTTATGATGCACGTGTAGACCGGGAAGCTTCTGATAAAGAAATACTGCGTGCAGTGGATAATAATTCAAAGCTTCTTAATAAGAATTTCCGTCTTCTTAACGATATGAAGGATGATCTTGACAGTGAGGAGAAGATAGATATAAGGAGTTTATCGGAAGAGAACAAGGATGAGATATTAAAGGCAGTTTTTTCAAATTCGGATATACTTAAACAGGTGCTTGAGAATACTGAAATATTGACTCTTCTTAAGCAGGAGCTTATTGAAAAGAAGGCAGAGGAAGAAAAAGAAAAGGAAGAAAATATTTTTGATAAGGAAACGGCAGAGAAGGCTTTTATTGATCTGGAGGATCATGTTCATAAGGAAAATGTGAAATGTTACAGAAATATACAGACTGCCATAGCCGAGCAGGATGCAGTGACCTATGGAAAGGTCAGTATGGAGCTTAGAAGGATTAAAGGTATGGTTATAGCTGCACTGGTATTTTCTGTTGCCGATATTGCTTTTTTGGTATGTCAGTATTTTCATTTGATATAAAGGAAAGCACGGTTAGGGAGTTGATTTACAGGGGAAATGGGGAGCAGGTACGAACGAATAATCAAATATAAGCATGTAATGACCATGATCGCGGTGGCAATGCTTTCTTTTATAGTTGATTTTGGAGCAGTATCCAAGGCTACGGATGCAGGAAGTCAGATCACTGTTTTTGTAAACGGAAATGCTGTCGGGGTGGTATCGGATACAGCGGATATTGAAGGAATGATACGGGAAGCCCGTAAAAGGATTGCCAGGGAGAATAATGAGCTTGTACTTATAAATTGCGATATAAGAACAAATGCCAGAACCGACGTATTTACAAAACCTGATGATGATCAGACCGTGATCAATAATATATATAAGGTTTTTAACGAGAATATTTTTAAGACGAAGGAACCTGTATATGAGGTCAAGATAAATGAATTTACCGTAAATGTAAGAACGGCAGAGGAAGTTCATCAGCTTTTGATTCGGGCAAAAAGCGAATATGATGAAAAAAATGAGTATAAGGTAGATCTGGTGCTGGATCCCACAAGGGAACTTAATGTTCTTACTACTTCGGTCACCAGATTGTCGGATATAGACGAAGAGGAAGTTTCAGGTGTAATAAGGGCAGGGGTAGCCCGTAAGGTTACCAATATGTTTGAGGAGGCTCTTAAGCAGGATGTATCCCGGTTCCATTTCGGAGTAATGGATCTTGATTTTGGTGAAAACGTAGAGGTGGTTAAAACTTATGTGGATCCTTCAAAGATAAGTACTCTTGAAGAAGCCGTTAATCTTGTTACCAAAGAGCAGGAAAAGAGTAAGATCTATGAAGTGGTGGCGGGAGATTCATTATCTGTCATAGCACAGAAGAATAATACTACCATCGATAATATATTGGCTTTAAACAAAGATATACTTCCCAGTGCCAAAGCCACAATAAGGGTCGGAGACGAGATAAAGGTTAATGCAGCCGAACCGGAATTGTCTGTGGTACGAACGGAGGAAGTATATTATGAAGAAAATTATAACAAATCCATAGAATATATAGATAATGATGAATGGTTTACCAATGAGAGTAAGGTTCTGGTAGAACCGATAGAGGGCTTTAGGAAGGTTGTTGCGGATATTACTTACAGAAACAACAGTGAAGAGTCAAGAGATATCATTTATGAGGATGTAGTAGTTGAAGCGGTTGCCAAGGTTGTGGAGAGAGGTACAAAGCCACTTCCCACATATTTGAAGCCTATTTCCGGCGGAAGGCTTTCCTCCGGTTTCGGAAGAAGGACCGCACCCAAAAAAGGAGCTTCAACATTTCATAAGGGTGTAGACTGGGCGGTACCGGTGGGAACGGCAGTAGGTGCGTCTTCGGGAGGTACGGTAATAAGAGCCGGTTGGGGAAGCGGATACGGATATGTTGTAATGATACAGCATGCGGATGGCAAGCAGACCCGATACGGACACTTAAGCAAGATACTTGTTAAGAGCGGTCAGACGGTTAAGCAGGGACAGAAGATCGCATTATCGGGTAATACCGGTGTAAGTACCGGTCCTCATCTTCATTTTGAAATATTGGTGAATGGGGTTCAGGTAAATCCTATGAAATATCTGAATTGACAGGATAGACCGAAAGTATTGTTCGTAATTGTTAACAATTAAACAATCTCGATGAAGTAACATTTGTGTAACATTTAACAGAATATTTGTTTGCATTTACAATAAATCTAAGATGGAGTATAATCTTTAAGTAATTTTTTGAAGCTAATGGATGAGCGGTTAGGGGAAAAAGGTGGAACAATACGTTATAAGGGGTGGAAATCCTTTAGTTGGTGAAGTTGAAATAGGCGGTGCAAAAAATGCGGCATTGGCGATTTTGGCTACTGCAGTAATGACGGATGATACTGTTATTATTGAGAATTTACCGGATGTAAGGGATATAAATGTTCTCATTAAAGCTATGGAGAGTATAGGCGTTATTGTAGAGCATACGGATCGACATACTGTTAAGATCAATGCATCTATGATAACAGATCATACTATAGATGATTCATATATTAAAAAGATCAGAGCATCATATTATATGCTTGGTGCCCTGCTGGGCAAATATAAGGATGCAGAAGTGGCTCTTCCGGGTGGATGTAATATAGGCAGTCGTCCCATAGACCAGCATATTAAGGGATTTAGGGCGCTTGGAGCTGAGGTAAGGATATCCAGGGGTCTTGTTACGGCTCAGGCGGAGAGACTATTGGGAAGTCATATTTATCTGGATGTTGTGACGGTAGGAGCTACCATAAATATTATGATGGCAGCATCTTTGGCAGAAGGAAAGACTATAATTGAAAATGCTGCCAAAGAGCCGCATGTTGTTGATGTAGCCAATTTTCTTAACAGTATGGGAGCCAATATTAAGGGTGCGGGAACGGATGTTATAAGGATCAAGGGCGTAGAGAGGTTGCACGGAACCACGTATTCAATTATACCCGATCAGATAGAAGCGGGAACTTTCATGTTTGCTGCAGCCATAACAAAAGGTGACATTACCATAAAGAATGTGATCCCCAAGCATCTTGAATCAATAACGGCCAAGCTTATAGAAATGGGCTGCGAGGTTGAGGAATTTGACGATCAGTTAAGAATAGTAGCCTCAAAGACCTTAAAACATACGCATGTTAAGACTTTGCCTTACCCGGGATTTCCGACGGATATGCAGCCTCAGATAGCAGCTGCGCTCTCTATTTCGGATGGAACTTGTGTTGTTACCGAGAGCATTTTTGAGAACAGATTTAAATATGTGGATGAGCTTCTTAAAATGGGAGCCAATATAAAGGTTGAAGGTAATACCGCTATAGTAGAGGGTGTCAATAAGCTTTCGGGAGCTCCTATAAGCGCACCGGATCTGAGAGCCGGAGCAGCACTTGTAATGGCGGCCCTGGCAGCGGAAGGAATGTCTACCGTAGATGATATATATTATATTGAGAGAGGATATGAGGATTTCCCCGAGAAGCTAAGAAGTCTCGGAGCTCAGATAGAAAAGGTCTGTACGGACAGAGAAGTACAGAAATTTATACTAAAGACCGGTTGATACCGGTCTTTTTTTGAAGATCATACAAAGGTTTCGATATAAATATCCGGTTCTTTTGAAAGATCGATGAAACGGTTTCTGCATTGTATCATAGGACGGGAAAGAGCGGTTTTGTTCATAAATACAACATCCCCCTCCATTCCGTTACTTAGCCGTACCCGGTTTTTTATATAAGTGCTTGCTATATGTTCAAGAAAGGTAAGTATAAAGTTTGAATCATATTTATTAAGACCTTCGGATTCGAAAATACCTATTACCTTAAAGGGACAAAGAGGTCCTCTGTATACACGGGCAGCGGTCATTGCGTCATAGACATCGGCTATTGCTACAATCTTGGCATATTTATTTATCTTATCGGCAGACAGACCGAGAGGATATCCGGTTCCGTCGCAGCGTTCGTGATGCATCAAAGCACATTCTTTGACATCATCGCTTATATTTTCATATTCCTTAAGGATCTTATACCCCTGAAGGGTATGGGTTTTGATTATATTATATTCATTGGGAGTAAGCTTATCCGGTTTGCGGATTATTTTATCGGGAACTACAAGCTTCCCGATATCATGCAAAAGCCCGCATAAGGTAAGCTTTTCCACTTCCGAAGGAGGAAGCTTAAGCCATTTGGCAAATACGTTACATATTAGACCTACATTTATGGAATGCGCATAAGTAAGATCGTCATATTGGCGCATATTATGAAGCATGTCAAAAATCGATATACTTGTAGATTGTGCAGCCATCAGATTGGAAATATGATCAAATAATTCCGTAGTATTTATAGGCGCCCGGTCATCCACTATTGTTCTTAGATTTTGTTTAAAATCCTCTGTAGTTGCTATAAAGGTTTTTTCGAATTCTTTAAATTCCTTACTGGCTTTAATACGTTCGGAATAAGAAGGAAGATCAAAAGGAGTGATCTCATCGGTCTGCTTGATTTCTTCATCTTTTACTCTTATGGCAAGGACCGAATAGAATTCAAGGCGTGTTATTATTTTATCCGTAAGTACAGTATTAATGGGTACTATAAGTTGTTTGTTATATGAATAGACATCCTCTGCAGTAGTCATTCCCGGGATGAGCTCTGATGTTCTAACGCGTTTCATATTGTCACCTTTACAGTAATTAGTAATAAATCAATGCATATATTCAGTATAAAAATAATAAGTTGAAAAGTCAACGAAAATAGCTTGACGCATTGTTGTAAAGATAGTATTCTGATAAAAATGATAAAATTTAATATTGTTCTAAATCTCTTATTCAGAGTGGTGGAGATACATAGGATCTGTGAAGCCACGGCAACCCCTTAAGGAAGGTGCCAACCTGAGCGAGCAATCGAGCAATAAGAGGATTTGATCATTTAGTTTGTCGGGTCCGCTTATTTAGCGGATTTTTTTGTTTTGCATACATAAGTAAAACGATGGAAACATTGTTTTAGAAGATGTAGCAGGAAAGGAGTTCTATGGAAAAATATTTATTTACATCGGAATCTGTTACCGAAGGTCATCCCGATAAGGTGTGTGATGCTATTTCCGATGCCATACTGGATGCATGTATGGAACAGGATCCTATGAGTCGTGTCGCTTGTGAGACGGCTTGTTGTACAGGTTTTGTACTTATTACTGGTGAGATCACTACAAAAGCATATGTGGATATGCAAAGGATCGTAAGAGATACGGTTAAAGATATCGGATATACGAAATCAGAATATGGATTTGACGGAAATACCTGTGCTGTATTTGTTGCTATTGATGAACAGTCGGGAGACATAGCTATGGGTGTTGATAAAGCTCTTGAAGCTAAGGAAGGGGCACTTACGGATGATCTTGATATAGGTGCCGGAGACCAGGGAATGATGTTTGGTTATGCAACAAATGAAACAGAAGAGTATATGCCTTATCCCATTTCCCTTGCACATAAACTGGCAAAGAAGCTTACGGAGGTACGTAAGGACGGAACACTTAAATATCTTCGTCCCGACGGTAAGAGCCAGGTGTCTGTGGAGTATGATGAGAACGGAAAGCCTTTAAGGCTTGAGGCAGTGGTATTATCTACTCAGCATGATGAGGATGTGACTCAGGAGCAGATACATGAAGATATAAAGAAGTATGTATTTGATCCCGTACTTCCCAAAGAACTTATTGATGATAAGACCAAATTCTTTATAAATCCTACGGGCCGTTTTGTTATCGGAGGACCTCATGGAGATGCAGGTCTTACAGGACGGAAGATAATAGTAGATACCTATGGCGGATATGCCCGTCACGGCGGCGGAGCTTTCTCGGGTAAGGACTGCACCAAGGTTGACCGTTCGGCGGCTTATGCCGCAAGATATGTTGCCAAGAATATTGTGGCAGCAGGTCTTGCCGATAAGTGTGAGATACAGCTTTCTTATGCGATTGGTGTGGCACAGCCTACCTCGATCATGATAGATACCTTCGGAACGGGAAAGCTTTCGGATGAGAAGATGGTTGAGATCGTAAGGGAGAATTTCGATCTTCGTCCCGCAGGTATCATTAAGATGCTTGATCTTCGTCGTCCTATTTATAAGCAGACGGCAGCATACGGACATTTCGGACGTAATGATCTTAATCTTCCATGGGAAGCTCTTAATAAGGTGGAGGATCTTAAGAAGTATTTATAGATCATATATAAAGAAGAGCAGATAAAGAATAAGGCAGTGGCTGAAAAGAGAAAATTCAGCCACTGTTTTTTGTATATTTTGATTTTAGATTATGTTATATTTAATCTGTTGATTTAAATAAGTTGATCCAAGTAAGCCGATCCGGATCTGTACGGAGATATTATAATGTCATTTGTTCATCTTCACAGCCATACGGAGTTTTCGCTCCTTGATGGTTCCAATAAAATAAAAGAATATGTAGCAAGGGTTAAAGAGCTTAATATGAATGCCGCTGCCATTACCGATCATGGAGTAATGTACGGAGTCATTGATTTCTATAAGGCTGCAAAGGAAGTGGGTATAAAGCCGATCTTGGGATGTGAGGTTTATGTGGCTCCCGGTTCAAGGTTTGATAAAGAGGCAAATCATGGTGAGGAGAGATATCATCATCTGATCCTTCTTGCAAAGAACAATAAGGGGTATGCGAACCTATGCAAGATAGTTAGCCGCGGTTTCACCGAAGGCTTCTATTACAGGCCCAGGGTGGATATGGAGGTTTTAAGGGAGTTCAGTGAGGGTATCATATGCTGTTCCGCCTGTCTTGCTGGAGAGGTACAGCGTTTCCTGCAAAAAGGGATGTATGAAGAAGCAAAAGAAGCGGCATTAAGGCATCTTGACTGTTTTGGGAAAGGCAATTATTATCTTGAACTTCAAGATCATGGTATCCCTATCCAGAAAAGTGTAAATGCGGATCTTTTAAGAATGAGCAAGGAGCTGGATATCCCTCTTATAGTAAGTAATGATGTGCATTACACTTATGCGGAGGATGCTCAAAGTCATGATATATTACTGTGTATACAGACCGGTAAAAAGGTTCAGGATGAAGACAGACTGCGTTATGAGGGGGGACAATTCTATGTTAAGTCCGAGGAAGAAATGCGGGCACTGTTTCCTTATGCCTTGGAGGCGGTGGAAAATACACAGCTTATAGCGGACAGATGTAATGTGGAGATAGAATTCGGGGAATATAAGTTGCCGGAGTATAAATTGCCGGAGGGATATACAGCCTTTGAATATCTTAGGGAGCTATGCTTAAAGGGTCTTAATGAGAGATATCCGGGTTATGGGAAGGAACTTATTGACAGGCTGGATTATGAGCTTAAGACCATAAAGGATATGGGTTTTGTGGATTATTTTCTTATTGTCTGGGATTTTATAAATTATGCAAAAACCCATGATGTAATGGTGGGCCCCGGAAGAGGATCTGCGGCAGGAAGTATAGTATCCTATTGTCTTAAGATAACAGATATAGATCCGTTAAAATATAATCTTTTGTTTGAGCGTTTTCTTAATCCGGAAAGGGTTACCATGCCTGATATAGATATTGATTTTGAGCCCGAGGGCAGGGCTAAGGTTATAGATTACGTGGTAGAGAAGTACGGAGCGGAAAAGGTGGTGCAGATAGTAACCTTCGGAACCATGGCGGCAAGAGGAGTCATAAGAGACGTAGGACGGGTTCTTGATCTGCCCTATTCTTATTGTGATATGGTGGCTAAGCTTATACCTAATGAGCTAAATATAACCCTTCAAAAAGCCCTGGATTACGGTCAGGATTTTAAGAAATTATATGATTCGGAGGAACAGGCAAGAAATCTTATAGATATGTGTATGAGGCTGGAAGGACTTCCCAGACATACTTCCATGCATGCGGCGGGAGTAGTTATATGTCCCAAGGCAGCAGATGAATATGTGCCCTTGTCACGGGGGGCCGACGGAACCATAACCACCCAGTATATAATGACTACTCTTGAAGAGCTGGGACTTCTTAAGATGGATTTTCTGGGACTCAGGAATCTTACAGTTATCAAGGATGCTGTAAGACTTGCTTCGGTAAAGGAAGGTAAGGATATTGATATTTCTGCCATAGATTATAATGATAAGGCAGTATTTGATTATATCGGTACCGGAAAGACAGATGGGATATTTCAGCTTGAAAGCGGTGGTATGAAGAACTTTATGAAGGAGCTTAAGCCCCGTTCCATGGAAGATATTATTGCCGGTATTTCCCTTTATCGTCCGGGTCCTATGGATTTCATTCCCCAGTATATCAAAGGAAAGAATAACCCGGAGGAAATAACTTATGAGTGTAAAGAGCTTGAGCCCATACTTTCTCCTACTTACGGATGTATAGTATATCAGGAACAGGTTATGCAGATAGTCCGGGATCTTGGAGGGTATACTCTTGGAAGAAGTGATCTTGTAAGGCGTGCCATGTCCAAGAAGAAACATTCCGTTATGGAAAAGGAACGTAAGAATTTCGTATACGGAAATAAAGAGGAAGGAGTTCCGGGCTGTGTTGAAAGAGGGATAGGCGAAAATATTGCCAATCATATCTATGATGAAATGATGGATTTCGCCAAGTATGCGTTTAATAAATCCCATGCTGCGGCATATGCTTTTGTGGCTTATCAGACCGCCTGGTTAAAGTATTATTATCCGGTTGAATTTATGGCGGCATTAATGACCAGCGTTATAGATAATTTCAACAAGGTTTCATTCTATATTTATTCCTGTAAATCCATGGGGATAAAGATACTTCCACCGGATATAAATGAGGGAGTGGCAGGTTTTTCCGTATCCGACGGAAATATAAGATACGGCCTTGCATCCATTAAGGGAGTAGGCTGGCAGGTGATCGATTCCATTGTGGAAGAGCGGAAGAAGGGTGGAAAATTCAAGAGTTTAAAGAGTTTTATAGAGAGGCTTTCGGGAAAGGAAAGTAATAAAAGGACTATTGAAAGTTTTATAAAGGCGGGAGCCCTTGATTGTCTGCCGGGAACTAGAAAACAGAAAATGTCCGTATATATGCAGATAATCGACGGGATATCAATAGGACGGAAAAATACACTTGAGGGTCAGATGTCTCTGTTTGATATTTTACCCGATGCAGATAAACAGGATTATGAGCTTAGATTTCCCGACATAGGGGAGTTTGACAAAAATGAAATGCTTGCATATGAAAAGGAAGTATTGGGAATATATGTAAGCGGGCATCCTCTTGATGAATATGAGGATTTATGGCAGAAGCATACCAATTCAAAAACCACCGATTATGTATATGATGAAGAAACACAATCCGTTAAGGTCAGGGATAAAGAAAAGGTAGTTGTGGGAGGTATAATCGAGAGTAAGACCATTAAATATACACGGACGGGAAAGGCTATGGCATTTTTAAGTCTTGAGGATCTTCTCGGAACGGTGGAGGTTATAGTATGGCCCGACGATTATGAGAGAAATTCCGGATTTCTTATAGAAAACAGTAAGATATTCATAAAGGGAAGGGCTTCTGTGGAAGAAGATAAGGACGCCAAGGTTATCTGTGAACAGATAATACCCTTTGATAAAATACCGAGAAAGCTATGGATAAGACTTAAAACAAAGGAAGAATATGAGGCTAAGGAGAAAGAATTATACGATATCATTAGGGGTCAGGACGGGAAGGATACGGTGGTAATCTATATAGAAAATACCAGGCAGATGAAGCAGCTGGATAAAGCTATGAGTATTAAGGCAGATGAGGTGCTTATAAATTCTTTGAAGGAATTATTCGGAGAGGATAATATAAAGCTGGTATGATAAATGAATTATTGAAATGATAAAGTAAAAGAGTTATCATAGAAGTGTTTGTGAAACCGGAATTGTATATTATACGATTGGAGGAACCAATATGGATAAAGAGATAAACACGGTTGCAGTATTGACCAGCGGAGGAGATGCACCCGGAATGAATGCGGCAATCAGAGCGGTGGTAAGACGTGCAATAGCTAACGGCAAGCGTGTTATCGGTATACAGAAGGGTTATCAGGGATTATTGAATGAAGAAATGAACGATATGAGTCCCAGGGATGTGTCCGATATAATACAAAGAGGCGGAACTATCTTAAGAACCGCAAGGTGTGAGGAGTTTAAGACCCCGGAGGGTCAGGAAAAAGGAGCCGAAATCTGCCGTAAGCATGGAATAGACGGATTGGTAGTTATCGGAGGAGACGGTTCATACAGAGGAGCTCAGGCACTTTCCCGTCAGGGAATAAATACAATAGGGATCCCCGGTACCATTGACCTGGATATAGCCTGCTCGGATTATACTATAGGTTTTGATACTGCAGTTAATACCGCTATGGAAGCAATAGATAAGGTAAGAGATACTTCTTCTTCGCATGAAAGATGTTCGATCATAGAGGTTATGGGAAGAAATGCCGGTTATATTGCACTTTGGTGCGGAGTTGCGTCCGGAGCTGAGGATATTCTGTTACCGGAGAAGTATGAGTTTAAAGAGCAGGAAATAATTAATAATATAATAAGTAACCGTAAGAGAGGTAAGACTCATCATCTTATAATCAATGCTGAGGGTATAGGACATTCCACATCTATGGCTAGAAGGATTGAAGCTGCAACGGGAGTTGAGACCAGAGCAACGATACTCGGTTATATGCAGCGGGGCGGATCACCTACCTGTAAGGACAGATATTACGGATCCATGATGGGAGCTTATGCGGCAGATCTGTTATGTGCCGGAAAGACCAACAGGGTAGTAGGTTACAAGCATGGTGAATATTGTGATTTTGATATTGAGGAAGCACTGGCTATGCAGAAGGATATCCCTCAATACGAATATGAGGTAACCAAGTCACTGTCAATATAAAAGCAGTGACAATAAGGGACAGCTTTTTTGGGAAAGCATTATGATCACCGGGAATGTAAGAAAAAATGATCACAAGTATTTCAAATAACGGTATAAAAAATATAATTAAATTATGTACTAACGCAAAGGCGCGTCGGGAACAGGGGGTTTTCGTTTCGGAGGGGATCAGGATGTTCAACGAGGCGCCGCTTGTATGTGTAAAAGAAGTATATATAAACGAAAGTTTCCATGAGAAGATATTTTATAATAAAGAATCCGTAAAAGCGGACATACAGGGAGAAGACCGGCTTAGGGCAATATGCAGGGAGAAACTTGAAAAAACCGGTTATACAATGGTTGCGGATCAGGTATTTAAAAAGCTGAGTCAGACTATTTCACCTCAGGGAATACTGTGTGTAATAAAGCAAAGCAGGTGGGAGTTAGCACAATTGACACAAGAGAAGGAGGAGGCTTTACATATCCTGGTACTTGAAGAGATACAGGATCCGGGAAATATGGGGACCATGATAAGAACCGCAGAGGCAGCAGGCTATGATCTTATCCTTGCGTCCGAAGGAACGGTTGATGTATATAATCCCAAGGTAATACGGTCTACCATGGGTTCCGTATTCAGGGTGCCGGTCATATATACCGAAAACCTGAAAACCAGCCTTCGGTTTCTTAAGGAAAAAGGAGTCAGGATATATGCGGCCCATTTAAGAGGAAAAAAGGATTATGATAAAATTGATTATCCCGGGAAGATGGCCGTTATGATAGGTAATGAAGGAAACGGATTAAGTGATATGATCGCAGATGAGGCGGATGAATACATTAAGATCCCCATGAAGGGTAAGGTGGAATCCTTAAATGCTTCGGTGGCATCAGCTTTGTTAATGTTTAATTCCGTAAGTGTAAGATAAATAAATGACAGAAAAAAAGGAGAAGAAAAATGAAGATAGGATTTATAGGTTTGGGAAATATGGGTTCTGCAATGATCGGAGGCATAATTAAGAATAAGCTGGTGGAAGCCTCGGATATAATAGGATCGGATTACAGCCGTGAACGGGTGAAGGAAATGGAGAAGAGTTGCGGTATCAGCGGGGCTTCATCAAATGAAGAAGTTGCAAAAAATGCGGATATCCTTGTGACTTCCGTTAAACCCCAGGTATATGAGACAGTTATAAAGGGAATAAGGGATAAGATAAAAGATAATACCGTAATAGTTTCAATAGCACCGGGAAAGACCATAGGATGGCTTACGGAAAAATATAATGAGAATAATACCGAAAGAAAGCTTAAAATAGTAAGATGTATGCCAAATACACCTGCTCTTGTGGGGGAAGGATGTACGGGTGTATGCAGGTGTGAAAATGTTAATGATAAGGAGTTTGAGACTGTGCTCAGCATTCTTAACAGCTTCGGGCGGGCCTATGAAATCCCGGAAAGTCAGATGGACGCGGTAGTGGCGGTAAGTGGAAGTTCTCCGGCATATGTATTTATGCTTATAGAGGCAATGGCAGACGGTGCGGTTGCGGAAGGTTTATCCAGAAAGACTGCCTATGAAATGGCGGCGCAGGCAGTACTTGGAAGTGCCAAAATGGTTCTTGAGAGCGGTAAGCATCCCGGTGAACTTAAGGATATGGTATGTTCACCTGCCGGAACGACGATAGATGCGGTAGCTTTGCTTGAAAAGAGGGGTTTCAGGTCTGCGGTTATAGATGCGGAAAGGGTATGTGCAGCAAAATCACGCAGCCTATAAGTACCATTTCAGGGAAGTAATTTCAAAGGAAAAATCATCCAAATGTTACAAAAGTTTGACAAATCAATTATTTCTTGCTATAGTAGTTTGCGATAGGCTTAAAAATTGTAACTTTTTTGTAATAATTTCAAGATGTGGTATGGGGTTAATAAAGAACCACAATTTATGGATTTTATGATTTTTAAGTGTGTATCGTAAAGTATAGGAGGAATATATGAAAAACAAAATGCATGCTTGTATGGCGGCAGTAACAGCAATTGCAGTTACGGCGACCGTGATGCTGGGGGGTATGCAGAATGTTTTTGCGGCAGGAACGACAATAACGAAATCGGATACTGTTGCATCGGCTAAGATAAAAGTTAAAGATACCGTAGCCAAAAATAATGGGTCAGATAGTGAATCTACAATCAATATTAAAGTTGGATCATCAGCTTCCATAGATATAAAGGTGGATGAGTCCAAAAAGAAGGCCGCACAGGAGGATGTGGATCTTAGCGGAGAAGTTGCAGGTATAGAATACGAGAAACTTGTAATGGCTAACGTTGAGGAGGCGGTTAATGTAAGAGCAGCATCTTCGGAGGAGGCCGAAATTGTAGGAAAATTATATAAAGAGTGCGCCGGTGAAATCCTTGAAAAGGGTGAAGGATGGACAAAGATACAGACAGGAAAGCTTACAGGATGGGTTAATAATGATTATTTGTTATTTGGAGCACAGGCCAAGAAATTAGCCGATTCCGTAGTTGAGAGGGTAGCAACCTCAAAGACTTCCTGTTTGAGGGTAAGAACGGAAGCGAATCCCGATGCGGCAGTATATGATCTGCTGGCAGAAGGGGATACTATAGAAATGGTGGAAGATCTGGGTGATTGGGTAGCCGTTGAATTTTCGGACGGAACCATCGGTTATGTATCTTCCGAATATGTAGATATATCGGATGAGATAGGTAAGGGAGAAACTATCGAATCCATAAAGGCCAAAGAAGAAGCAAGAAAGAAGGAAGAGGAAGCAGGCAAAGCCAAGGCTTCGAATGATACTTCCAAGACTTCGGCCAATAGCGGTACAGCCGCAGGCAGTACTTCAAACAGTGCAGCAGCGGTTTCATGCGATGATGTAACCTTGCTTGCGGCACTTATACAGAGTGAAGCGGGAAATGAGTGTTATGAAGGACAGGTATCTGTCGGTTCGGTGGTAATGAACAGACTTCATACGGGAAAGTACGGTAATTCGCTTTATTCCGTAATTTATGCCAAGGGTCAGTTTTCACCTGCCGGAAGTGGAAGAGTAGCTCAGATATGCTCACAGGGTCCCAAGGCCAGTTGTATAGCTGCAGCCCAGGAGGCAATGAGCGGAGCTTCTTATGTTGGAACGGCTACCAAGTTCAGGCCGGTAAGTTCGGGATATCCGGGAATAGTAATAGGTAATCACGTATTTTGGTAAGAAGTATCATAATCATATAAGCAGTAAATATGTATAGAATGGTGGTGTGGATGCATCACCATTCTATATTTGATTTTAATTTATTTATATAGTACACTTTAATTTATCAATTTGTTTGAAACGGAAGGTATATCGTAATGAGCTTAAAGGGAAGGGATTTTTTAACACTTAAAGATTTTACAAAAGAAGAAATATTGGAATTTCTGGACCTTGCTGCCGAACTTAAGGAAAAAAAGAAGCAGGGGATTTTTGACAGGATATATAAAGGTAAAAATGTTGCTTTAATATTTGAAAAAACAAGTACCAGGACCAGGTGCTCTTTTGAAGTGGCTGCCCATGATATGGGTATCGGAACTACATATCTTGATCCTAAAAGTTCACAGATAGGAAAAAAGGAAAGTATAGCCGATACAGCAAGGGTATTGTCAAGGATGTTTGACGGGATAGAATACCGTGGTTTCGGCCAGGAAATAGTTGAAGAGTTAGCCAAATACGCAGAGGTACCGGTATGGAACGGATTAACCAATGAATATCATCCCACACAGATGCTTGCGGATCTGCTTACAATCCGGGAGTATCTTAAGACTCTGGAGGGCAGAAAGCTTGTATATATGGGGGATGCAAGATATAACATGGGGAATTCTCTTATGATCACCTGTGCAAAGATGGGTATGAACTTTGTGGCTGCCGCTCCAAATAAGTATTTTCCTAATGAAAAGCTGGTGGAAGAGTGCAGGGAATATTGCAAGATAAGCGGTGGTTCCATAAATTTTGAAGAGGATGCAATGAAGGCCGCCAAGGATGCGGATATCATATATACGGATGTATGGGTATCCATGGGTGAGCCGGATGAAATATGGGAGGAAAGAATAAGGGATCTTACTCCTTATAAGGTTACTATGGATATTATGGCTCAGGCAAAGGAGAGTGCAATCTTTCTTCATTGTCTTCCCGCTTTCCATGATCTTAAAACTGAGATCGGTAAGGAAATGGGAGAGAGATTTAAGCTTACGGAAATGGAAGTCAGTGATGAGGTTTTTGAGAAGTATGCAGAGGTGGTTTTTGATGAAGCGGAAAACCGTATGCATACAATAAAAGCGGTGATGGCCGCAACATTGGGATAAATATGAATAAAGAATCCGGTATATATATTAAAAACGT
The DNA here is from genome assembly GCA_024693925.1 of Lachnospiraceae bacterium. Taxonomy (GTDB): domain Bacteria; phylum Bacillota; class Clostridia; order Lachnospirales; family Lachnospiraceae; genus UBA2868. The sequence continues at coordinate 52,414 of JAILKH010000196.1, forward strand.
AATGAAGGGTAAATACTTTCTGATAGATTTTATAAGTGCCTTGCTGGCTTTTGGAATCCTTATCCTGGTGGTGCTTAATTCTTTCGGAGATGGAAGCGGGTTGTATTTTGTGCATATATTTACTTTTGGTTTTTTACTTTCATTATTAAGCTGCATCAAGAAAACAAAGGTAAAATCAGGTTTTTCGATAGCCTTCGGTTTTTTCTCCCTGCTTATGGCGGTTATGGCGGTTATGTGTTATTTTAAGCTTTAAATCGGATTATCAGACAGATATAAATGGTAGGATCATACAAATGGATGAAACAATAGTATTATGCGGTGCCAATGCATATGAACAGAAATATTATTTTAACGAGAAATTTAACAGTCTTCCGGAATCAATAAAGGATGAATTACATATAATCTGTGTATTGTTTACCGAAGAAGTGGGAGGTGTTATCACCTTTGAGTATGACAGTGAAGGTAATCTGAGTCTTAAGACAGATGCTGATGAGGAAGATATATTATATGATGAGATAAGTTCGGGACTTTTGGTTAAAGAGGTTTTAAGGAAAAAACAGGAGCTTATGGAGAGCCTGACTTTATATTACAGGATATTTATACTCGGAGAGAATCCGGGAGATCTGCTTAATGAAGAATAGGAGATGTAATGTTATTAGCGATTGATGTGGGTAATACAAATATTACCATAGGTATATATGATCATAAGGAATTAAAGGGGCATTTCAGGATAACTACCAAGATTCCGAGAACTTCGGACGAATACGGTATAACCATCACGGAACTTATAGAGAGGCAGGAGCTTTCCATTAAAGATGTAAATGGAGTTATAATAGCAAGCGTCGTTCCCAATATTATGTATTCTCTGACCCGCAGTATTGTAAAATATTTGAAATTAGAGCCGATAATAGTAGGGCCCGGAACCAAGACGGGGATCAAGGTTGCAACTAAGAATCCAAGAGAAATAGGTTCTGACAGGATCGTGGATGCGGTAGCGGCTTATGAGTTGTACGGCGGTCCGATACTGGTTCTTGATTTTGGAACAGCAACAACCTATGATCTTGTAACGGAAGAGGGACATTTTGTTGCCGGTATTACTGCGCCGGGAGTAAGGATAAGTGCCAAGGCATTGTCGGATAGTGCCGCAAAGCTGCCGGAAATAGAGATAGTCAGGCCGGAATCTATCCTTGCTCAGGATACCGTCAGCAGTATGCAGGCAGGTCTTATGTATGGACAGATAGGACAGACTGAGTACATAATAAAGGAAGTAAAGAAAGAATCCGGTTATGATAAGCTTAAGGTTGTGGCAACAGGCGGTCTTGGCAGGACAATAGCAGATGAAACCGAATTAATAGATGAATATAATGCCGATCTTACATTGGAAGGATTACGGATAATATATGGTAAGAATAGGTAATCAAGAGATAAAAAATAAATGGATACTGGCACCGATGGCAGGGGTATGTGACCTGCCATTTCGTGTGTTATGCGCTGAAATGGGAGCCGGTATGACCTGTATGGAAATGGTAAGTGCAAAGGCTATTTATTATAATAATAAAAATACGGAACTTCTTATGGAGATATCTCCTAAGGAGGAGGTGGTTTCCTTACAGCTCTTTGGTTCGGATCCCAGGATAATGGGGGATATGGCAGCCCGTATTGAGGAAAGGCCTTTCTCTATACTGGATATAAATATGGGATGTCCGGTACCTAAGGTTGTAAATAATCATGAGGGTTCGGCTCTTATGAAGGATCCCCTCCTTGCGGGAAGGATAATAGAGTCGGTGGCGGGAGCAATAAAGAAGCCGGTTACCGTTAAGATAAGAAAAGGTTATGACGAGGAGCATATAAATGCGGTGGAAATAGCCCGCATAGCACAGGAGTCCGGAGCAGCGGCAGTGGCCGTGCACGGAAGGACAAGAGAGCAGTATTATTCGGGAAAAGCAGACTGGGATATAATACGGCAGGTTAAAGAGGCGGTTAATATTCCTGTTATAGGAAACGGTGATGTTAAGGATGCGGCATCGGCACATGAAATAATAGAAGAAACCGGGTGTGATGCGGTTATGATAGGCAGGGCGGCCCAGGGAAATCCCTGGATATTTAAAGAGCTTGTAATGGCAGAGGGGGGATTAAGTTACAATGGTCCCACAAAGGAGGAGTTAAGAGAGACCATCCTTAAGCATGCGAAGATGTTAATTGACTGTAAGGGAGAGTATATAGGGATCCGTGAAATGAGAAAGCATGCAGCCTGGTATACACAGGGATTACCGGGTTCATCAAAGCTTCGTGCCAGACTGGGAGAGATATTGTGTTATGAGGATTTAAGAGTGCTTACGGAGGAGTGTTTAAGCTAAAGGCGGTTCTTGACACAGGATAAGTTAATGGAGTATACTACGCAAGTATGGGGTTTTGTACGATGACGGCAGAACACCGGGCAGTACAGAGTTGAACTTAATAACTATGAACCGGCACAGGGATTACCTCAGTAAGAGGACGGATCGTGCCAAATTAAAGAGGATGATAAGATGGAAACTGAAAAGAAAAATATCTTAACTTATGAAGGTCTTACAAAATTACAGGATGAATTACATGATCTTAAGGTAGTAAGAAGAACCGAAGTAGCCCAGAAGATCAAGGAGGCAAGAGAACAGGGAGATCTGTCGGAGAATGCAGAGTATGATGCAGCCAAGGATGAACAGCGTGATATAGAGGCCCGTATTGAGGAAATAGAGAAAATACTTAAGAATGCCGAGGTTTTTCTTGATGAAGAAGTAGATAGCGGTAAGGTAAGTATAGGATGTAAAGTCAGGATCCGCGATCTTGAATTCAAAGAGGATATGGAATATAAAATTGTGGGTTCTACCGAGGCAGATTCCTTAAATGGAAAGATCAGCAACGAATCACCGGTAGGAAAGGCTCTTCTTGGAGCTAAAAAGGGACAGACTGTCACTGTGGAAACTCAGGCCGGTGAACTTAAATATAAGGTACTTCAGATAATCCGTCCCGGAGATAAGGATTATTAAGAATAAGTATCACCTTTAATTGACAGGAAAAGTAGAGGAAAATTATGGCTAAGAATGATCAGAACAACGAACAGCAGCAGGATATAGGACAGCTTCTTAAGGTAAGAAGAGAAAAGCTTGCTTCTCTTCAGGAAGCAGGAAAGGATCCTTTTATCATTACAAAATATGACCAGACGCATCATTCCACAGATGCCAAGGCTTTGTATGAAGAGCTGGAATCAAAGCTTCTTGCGGGAAGAGAAGAGGTTAATACCGACGGAATGGAAGAAGCTGAGGCCAGAGCAGCGAAAAAGGCTGATTATGAAGAACGCAGGGAGATAATGGATGCACAGCCTATTAATGTATCCATAGCCGGCCGCCTTATGAGCAAACGTGTAATGGGTAAGGCTTCATTTTCAAATGTTCAGGATAAACCCGGAAATATCCAGGTATATGTAGCCAGGGATGCTATCGGTGAGGAATCTTACGCAGAATACAAGAAATATGATGTAGGTGATATTGTAGGCGTAAAAGGTTATGTATTCAGGACTATGATGGGTGAGATATCAATCCATGCGGAATCGGTGGTGCTTCTGTCAAAGTCATTGCAGATCCTTCCCGAGAAATATCATGGACTTACAAATACTGATTTAAGGTATCGTCAAAGATATGTTGACCTTATTATGAATCAGGATGTTAAAGAGACTTTTGTTAAGAGATCTAAGATTATTTCTTCGATCAGGAAATATCTTGACGAACAGGGCTTTATGGAGGTTGAAACCCCCATGCTTGTATCAAATGCCGGAGGTGCGGCGGCAAGGCCTTTTGAGACGCATTTCAATGCGCTTGATGAGGATCTTAGACTTCGTATATCACTTGAGCTTTATCTTAAGAGACTTATCGTCGGAGGACTTGAGAGGGTATACGAGATAGGTCGTGTATTCAGGAACGAGGGACTTGATACAAGACACAATCCCGAGTTCACACTTATGGAGTTGTATCAGGCTTATACTGATTACAACGGTATGATGGATCTGACTGAAAATATGTTCAGGCATGTTGCAAAGGAAGTGCTTGGAACAACTAAGTTTAATTACGGAGATATTGAGCTTGATTTTGGCAAGCCTTTTGAACGAATTACCATGATAGATGCGGTTAAGAAGTATGCGGGAGTTGATTTTGACCAGGTACCCGATACGGAAGCTGCAAAGAAACTGGCGGATGAGAGGGATATTCACTACGAGCCTTACCACAAAAAGGGCGATATAATCAATCTCTTCTTCGAGGAGTATGTGGAGGAGCATCTTGTTCAGCCTACTTTTGTAATGGATCATCCGGTGGAGATTTCTCCGCTTACCAAGCGTAAACCGGACAGACCGGACCTTGTTGAGAGATTTGAGCTGTTTATCAATACCTGGGAGATGTGTAATGCTTATTCCGAGCTTAACGATCCCATCGATCAGAGAGAACGTTTTAAAGCTCAGGATGCTGCTGCGGCAGCAGGCGATGAGGAAGCAAACCACACAGATGAGGACTTCCTTAATGCGCTTGAGATCGGAATGCCCCCTACGGGAGGTATCGGATACGGTATAGACAGATTAACGATGCTGTTAACGGATAGTCCAAGTATAAGGGAGGTTTTATTCTTTCCAACGCTCAAGTCGCTCTAAGCCGCATAAATACTGGATTTTTGACACCTATAATATTATAAATATTGACAACAATGATACCATCCTGTTTATGCGGGGTGGTATTTTTAATTTATTTTAAGTATTTTGGAAATTTGCACTAAATGCAAATAATAATTGATATTATATATGTATGGCTGCGTATTTACCAAATAGTATCAGATACTATCGAAAACAAAACAAACTGAATCAGGAACAATTGGCACAGAAGCTGGATGTGAGTATCGGACAGCTTTCCAGATATGAAAGCGGGGAAAGTGTACTGTCATCGGATAAACTTCTTAAGCTTACTTCAATTTTTAATGTATCTGCCGAAGAGCTTTTGAAGAGAGATACGTTCAGGGAGGTAAATGATGAAGGCCTTCCCGTAATTGATATAAGTGAAGGCGAGGTATGTAGAAGACAGCTGTTTTCAAGAGTAAATGATACTGCCTTGACTATTTATCCGGATGGTATAAGATTTTCAACTTCATGTGTCAGACAATGGCCGGAAACAGAGTTTATACATATTGTGATCTTAAAGGAAGAAAAGTTATTGATCGTCCGGGCTAGAGAGGATGAAGACAGAGATGCGCAAAGATGGTCACGAATGAAGGATGATAGAAAATTCGGAAGAAAAATCGGCGGCAGAGAAGTTGTGATCAGACTATTTGATATGATGGGCTGGGCTAAAGGATTTACATACAAGATAAGCGGATATGTCGGAGTTAATAAGGATGATCCCACAGAGAAGATGTGGTATTTCGAATTATGCGATGCGGAAGGTTATCCTATGTCGCATAAAGCCAGAGAGAAGGCTGGAATAAATGATGATGAAATTGATAAGGATAATCTTGATTATCTTGATAATGTAGAGCTTCTTAAAGCAAAAGAGATTGAGAGACGTAAAAATATCAAAGCCGAGGGTAAACCTCTCGGACCGATGAATCATTATGTCATATATCCGGATAAATGGGGGCAATATACTTTCGGATTACCCAGTCAGGATCATGAAATAATACCATTGATCGGTTTCAAGACATAAAGGATCAGAAAGATGAGCAGTGGATATAACTCAAAAGAAGATATCAGGGAAATGCACAGAAAAGGTGCTGATCTGAGTAAGATAAGCATAATTCCGTCCAAAGCCGGAAAGAAAAATCCCGGTTATGAAGAAGAACGACGAGTGGCAATATATTGCAGGGTATCTACCGATGGCATATCTCAGACCCAATCATTTGAGACACAGAAAAGCTTTTATATAAATTATGTAAGAAATCATCCAGGTTGGAATCTTATAGGATTATATTCTGATGAAGGATTATCCGCAACCAGCATGAAAAGCAGAAAAGGTCTTCAGATGATGTTACGGGACGCGCGGGCGGGTAAAATAGATCTGATAATCACCAAAAGTGTGTCCAGATTTAGCAGAAATGCAGATGATTTCAGGCAAATGGTAAAAGAACTCAAAAATCTGCCACGCCCTGTGGAGGTCTTTTTTGAAACAGAAAGATCCAGCACATTCGATCCGGCAATGGAACTTGTTATAACTATCCTCGCTATTTTTGCCGAGCAGGAAAGCATAAAAAAATCCGAAGCAATAACATCTGCCATAAGAATGCGATTTAAAAATGGTTTTTTTCTTGTTCCTGCATCATTGGGGTATAAACGTACAGGTGTCAATCGTATAGAAATAGATGAAGAAGAAGCCGAAACCATAAAACTGATATATGATATGTATCTTGCAGGATATGCAGCATGTGAAATCTCAGAGATACTTATAAAACTGGGAAGAAGAAAGCATACACACATATATACAGACGGACGGATCAAAGAAGGAGGTACCGACTGGACACCTTCGTATATAATGGAAATCCTTGAAAATGAAAAGAAATGTGGGGATGTGAGGGCGCAGAAAACGTATACTGTAGACTGCATGGAACATATTACAAGAAAAAACAACCTGGATGTCGATCAGTATTATGCGTTGGATCAGCATCCGGCAATTGTTTCGAGAGAAGATTTCTATCTGGCGCTTAAATTGAAAAAAAGCAATCGCGGAGGATGGAATAACGGCATACAGTTTCTTAAAACCTATTTGAACGGTGAGCTTAAAGGAAGTGTTTTGACTATTCCAAGATGGCATGGTTTTACAACAAGTGACTATATAAGAGCTTCACTGGTAGGTTATGGGATAGAGTTATCTGAAAATGAGATCTATCCATATTATGTTTTAAATGCTATGAAATCGGTATGTAACAATGAGGATATCGATCAGCCCTCAGAGTATGACACTGAGGATAATGAGGCTGATCACTTCTATGAAGTGTCGGAAGAAGAATTCTTAACTGCACCGTTGTATGTTGAAGAATCTGCTGAGGAAAATGATTCAGAAGATGACGAGCCGGAATACAGACATCTGTTTGAGAAAATAAAGGATAAGATCGTAAAATCGGAAGCCGTAGAAGAAATGAGATACATGCCTGTAAGTGGAAGGCTTTTTAATATTAATCAGAAACCGTTGGTTACGATTGACAAATGCGGGCTGAAATTTAATAAAGCCTGCTATAAGACACTGCTTCATGACAGATTGAAAGGCGAAAGAATAGAGGTATTGTATAATCCGATCAAAAATGTGATGCACATGAGGACAGCAGATGAAGGATCAACAGATGCGCATACACTGAAATGGATAAAAGCAGGAGCAGAGCATATAAAAATGGTACGGTGCCCGGCAGAATCGCTGACGGCAGCAATATTTGACTGTGCAGAATGGGATACTGAAAAGAAATATAAAGCTCTCGGGTTTATGTGTGAGATAGAATCGGTAAGATACATGGTATTTGATCTGTCAGATCCAATAATATGTGTAATTACAAGCGGTCAGACAATGAAGAATGACAGATCAGGTCAAACACAGGAGATAGATATTGACGTTGAAATTATGCCGGAAATAGAGAAAGGTGACAGTGAGATCCCGGAACAGGGTATTGAAGAGGAATATACAACCGGAAAAGTGGAAAACAAAAGCAGGGCAGTTTATTTCGAACAGAATAGAGCGATAAAAGAACATATTTCTATCAAAGATCATATCCGTGAAATGTATGACCCGAGGTTTATTAAGGAATTAAAAGAAAGAAATATCACTCCGGATGAAGGATGGGATTATTTACGCGGGATAATAAAATGGACTAATAATGGATTTCAGATCATGTCATCAGATTGGAAAGACAGATTTTCCGAGAAAACAGGTCAGGAATGTTTTTACGGGAATAATGAAGATACAGAAATAAAAGAAACGGTTACCGGCTGGACGACTAACTATAGTTTTCCGTCCCGTAAAGAAATAGAAGAAAAGATACGCACGATGAGCAGGATGAAAGAAGCTTATGAAAATACTTAATCTTCTTTTGTAAAATGAAATTACTTTTAAGAGGATTAACAGGATATGGAATTGACAGGCTTATAGGTATTTCGACGGATAGTTTGTCAATTAGGGATGTGTTGTTGTTCCCGACGTTAAAATCGCTATAAAGACGGACTAGGACACATCAGGACACAGCGTGACGTGGCGAGACGGAAACAGTCGTCGCAGGACGGAATGATCGGGTTCGACCCAGATCCCGAGTCACAAAGTGGACGCTCACGGAAGTTCATGTAAAAAT
>JAILKH010000004.1 GCA_024693925.1 Lachnospiraceae bacterium
ATATCCCTGATACAAAAGACATCCTACCTGTTCCAGTGCATTCTTCTGCTCCTCTGTCTCAACATATTCCGCAAGCACTTTAAAGTCCAATGAATGGGACAGATATACGATCGAGTTTATTATTTCCTTTGTCCTTTCATTCGTAAGGAGTGACTTGACCAGATTGCCGTCAAGCTTAACCAGATCGAACTGATTATGCTGCAGATACTGGAGCGAAGTATGTCCCATACTGAAATCATCAAGGGCAAAGGTGTACCCGTAATTCCTAATTCTTCTTATCAGCTCACCTGTTTCCTCTGTTGTTACCAGCTCTGTTTCCTCAGTGATCTCGATACATATATTTCCGGTCCTCAGCATGTATTTCTCAGCAATAGTCTGAAGGAAGGAAATAAACCTCTCATCATACAGGGTTGTCACGGTAACATTTACGCTTAGCTTAAAGCTTTCATCATAAGCCTTCCGGAAATCCGCCGAATCACGGACTGATTTTTCTATAATGAATGTCTCAAGATTATACAGATCCCCGCTTTCCTTTGCAAGCCGTATAACCAGCGGAGGATAGACAGTTCCGAACCTTGTATGCTCCCACCTTAAGAGCGCTTCCGCCCCGATACATTTCCCTGTATTATCAAACTGAGGCTGGTATTTCATCCTAAGCGGACTCTCTATACTGCCCGGCGTTTCGTCTGATGTTGATGCATACAGTGAATCCTGCAGATCCGTCACCAGAAGCTTGGCCAGCCGTCCGACATTTCCTTCATACTCCGTCAGCACCACTTCCTCGGTAGTCTCTTCACTTTTCTTAAGTATACCTACCAGTTCATCCATTGCGGATGAGAATTCATGCATTGCCTTCTTTTCATACAGTATCACAAACGGTGCATAACAGGCTGTCGAAATAATGATGTTAAGTAACTGTACCATTACCCCTCTAACAGAACCCGTGGCCATATACCCGCTCAGAAGCGGCGGCGTTGTCCACAGCACAAACGTGGTTACTTCGGGCATGAATCCGACCTTCGTAAGCAGGAAGGCTGCCGTATAGCACAATGTCGGCGACAGGATCAGAGGAACGATCATCATCGGATTGTATATCACCGGAAAACCGAAAACAAGAAGCTCGGAGACATTAAAAATACAAGGGAAAAACGCCATACGGGTCAGCTTCTTTGTTGAGCTTCTTTTTCCGAAGATCATCATCGCAAGCAGCAGACCGATAAGGCATCCCGTTCCTCCCATTATAACGAAAGTATCTATAAAGCTCTTCGATACGATCTCACCGGGTATGATGGGGGAAAACATATCAACAGAAACCTGATTCAGAACATTGTTCCCGTGGATACCAAACCACCACATAATGCTGACAAGCATTGTAAACAGCAGGCCGCTGAAATAGGATCTGTGCATTCTCATAAAGATGGCATCCATTACCTTCATAAACAGATGCTGCACGCTCTCCACATGGAAACAGGCTGTTATAAGATAATTGAACAGCGCAAAGCTCAGAACCACACACAGAAACGGTTTTATGACATATAGAGCCGCATTGAAAGCCGAATCCGCTCCATCTACAAATATGCCTCTCCTGCCCTTGAACATCTTCTCGAACTTCTGATACAGAGCAGAACCCGCTATTCCCGACAGCAGGGCACTGAATACCCCCTGACCGCTCAGCAGAGTGAGATCAGGCTCTCCCACGAAGAAGCCCACAAGAATAAAGAACCCTGTCAGACAGCTCATAAGACTTCCGAAACGGTATACCAGTCTCTCTCCTTCAACTGTCTGATTCATATAGCTTATGTTAAGGGAAATAGTCATGTAAACAGCAAGAATGCCTACCGTTGTCACCTGTATGAGCAGCAGAAGATTCCTAAGTATCCCGCCCAGAAAGGAATCAAGAAAATCCTGATAAGCCTGCACGGGAAAGCCGTTAAGCAGAACTGTAAAGCTTCCTATAAATAATATCGGGATCACCATGGACAAACCTATTTTCACAGTTCGTCCGATAAAGGATATTTTCTTTAACAAATCAGTTTTCATTGTATTTCACCCGCCTTATTTATTATACCGTCCCAATCCAGTTGTGAAAGCATTATTTCCATTGAACGGATCCTCTCACGATCTGCCTGCCGGAGGCGATATCCCTTAAGGTTGCCGAGGATTTCATCCATAAGGGCGTAATCCATACTCCCTGCTATCTCGGCTATAGTCTGATATGCTTCCTTTAATTCGCTTTCTTTGATCTCAGGCAGATCTCCCTGCGTATCATCAAGCCATGACAGCCGGCTGTCAACGGTACGGTACATATCAAGAAGTATCTTGGTATTACTGTTTATAACCTCAATGTCTTTTCTGTTCCCTGCATCCTCAAGCTCCTTAGCCAGAGCTGACAGCTGTCCGGCTCCAATGATGCGGGCCGAGCTTTTAAGCGCGTGAACCTTAATGGTATAGTTATCTGTATCTCCGTTATTGTACAGAGCCTCTATCTCATCCGCCTTCGCAGCGGCAGTCTGATGAAATACCGACAGAACGGACATATATCCCTCCACGGAGCCGCAGTTCTTAAGTCCCGACTGTTCGTCTATCTCATCTGTATCCTTTAACCGGTCCATAAACATGTCCGTCTGCGCATCCGTTTGATTTACATAATTCTCGTCATCTGAACTCTCAACATGCGCTCCGTCACCGCCGTCTGCCGGTTCCTTCTTTTCATCGGGAAGCATATACATAAGCATTCTTTCAAGCTTCTCACCATCCACAGGCTTAGAGAGATAATCCGTGAAGCCGGCCCCAAGGTACATCTCCCTTGCACCGGATACCGCATTGGCTGTAAGAGCCACGGCAGGAGTATCCTTGCTAATACCGGCTCTCCGTATGGCCTTAAGCGTCTCGATCCCATCCATATCAGGCATCATATGATCGATGAAAATAAGATCATATGATGTGTTATCTGCAAGCTTCACAGCCTCCGCTCCGGACAACGCCGTATCTATACGGATGAGCGTCTTCTTAAGAAGGCTCCGGATCACAGTGAGGTTCATCTCGGTGTCGTCCACAACGAGGATCCTTGCCTTCGGGGCATGGAACAGCTCATGATACTCATGATCCTCTCCCTGCTCTCCATTCAGTCCTGACGTTATATCACCGATCCCCTCCCAGCCGGCAACCTCCTGCTCCAGAGTAAATGAGAATACGGATCCTTTCCCGTATTCACTGCGCACCTGTAGTTCACTGCCCATCAGCTCAAGCAGCTGTCTCGTAATGCTCATACCGAGACCTGTTCCTTCTATGGTACGGTTTCTCTTTTCTTCAATACGCTCATAGGGCGAAAAGAGCTTCGCCATATCCTCTTCCTTCATACCGATACCGGTATCCTCAACGGTAAAGTCAAGAAGGATATGCATGTCATCTGTTTTCTCATACGATATCTTTAAATCCACCTTACCGGATTCAGTATATTTTACGGCATTGGTCAGAAGGTTCATAACACACTGCCGTATCCTTATCTCATCACCTATAAGGAGGCCCGGGGTATCGGGTGCCGCGTTTATATGAAGCTCAAGCCCCTTCTCTGCAGCTCTTGTGCGTATCATATTCGCAAGGTCGTTTATCATGGATGACAGCTCATACTGCACGGGAATAATACTCATCCTGCCTTCTTCGACCTTGGACAGATCCAGAATGTCATTTATAAGCGACAGCAGCGTTCTTCCCGCAGACATTATATTCGCTGCATATTCACGGATATTTTTTTCACCCGATTCACGCAGTATCATCTCATCCATTCCAAGTACCGCATTGATGGGAGTCCTTATCTCATGGGACATACTTGCAAGAAACCTGCTCTTGGCTTCATTCGCGCTGTCGGCTATGTCCTTCTGCTTCTGCAGCTCATCCATGTACAGGTAATGCTCGGTGTCATCAACCAGAGCATAGAGCCTTCCGTAACTCTCTCCGTTATATATAAGCTCGTTCTCTTCGGGAGTATATATCCGTCCGTCTATATTTAAGTTCTTTCCGTTATGTACGGCATCGGTGATGGAAGAAATTATATCATAGGGTGTACGGACCGTCTTAAGATTATTCTGTAACGATGCCGATCTGAAGAAAGCGTCGAATTCGGGATACAGTTTTGTGACAGGCTCATTGTAATACTGTATCCTCCCATCGTGATCTACGGCTATTATTCCTTCCGATATCCTGTCTATAACAAAGTCCCTTGCGATTTCCCTGGTACCCAGAAGATCGAATCCGAAGATTCCGATCAGCATGAATACAGTTCCAAACAGTACGCCGGGCATGGTCAGGTCGTAATAATCTGTGATTCCAAAAATACCCGTGAGCTGCAGTACGAACGACAATACCTGAACTCCGAAGGAAAGGATAAGAAGGAACATACGTCTTTTGGCACTTTCATTCTTCTCTCTTCGATATGCCATGATCACCCAGCGCATTGATATAAGGGCAAATACTCCGTTTAAAGTCATGAAGAGGTCATGGACGATTCCGTTCTCATGCCGGAATTGCGGAAATTCCGGATCTTTAATAAAGCTGTAGGCACTGTAATACAGCCCGTTAAACCCTATCATCAGTACCGACAGGTATATTCCGCAGTGTACTATTGCAAGAATGGCAACGAGCCAGCCCGGCAGCTTAATCCTGCACATTTTTGCCGCAAAAAGGAAGAATGCGAAAATGATCCAGACCCTCCCTGCATATGAAAGCTTGAGAGCCATGATATATTCCTCTTCCGTTCCTGACTTAAGCTCAAACAGATATCCGAGATTGCTTACAAAGGATGCTATACATGCAAGGAAAAGATACGAATGCATCTGATTCTTCCAACCCTGAAAAACAATCCAAATCTCAACAAATAATACACTGATCGTTATATACTGTATCGTCAGCAAAACATCATGTGTATTCAACTCTGTCACCTCTTTTCCGGAACCGGGGGACGGTTCTGTGGTCCCCACTACCGCAAGAGTAAAGTACTCATAAGGAAACCCGAAACAAGGCCTCCGATATGAGCCGCATAATCAATCCCGGGCATCGCAAAGCTGGAATATATACAGTATGCCACTGCTATAAACAGCCTTCTTCCCGTAACATTCAGTCCGCTTCTTCTTTTAAGGGCAAGCAGGACCACTGCACCCATTATACCATAAATCGCACCCGATGCTCCTACGGAAGTATACCGGACACCCGATATCATCTCATATAAGAACGAGGTAAGATTCCCCATGATTCCTGACAGCATGTATATAACGGTGAATTTAACGCTTCCGGCCTCCCTCTCCACTAAAGTACCCATCACAAAAAGAGAAAGCATATTTCCTAAGATATGATCCACACCTCCATGGAGGAACATCGCCGCAATAAGTCTGTATAACTGACCGTCCTTTACAAGATCATAATCCATCATCCCTGCATTGACAGTTTCAGGGAAAACATATGCTGAAAGAATAAAGATTACGATGTTAACTGCCACAAGACCATACACCACCGGTGACGGTTTCTCTTTCTTAATGACCGGTTCCCTGTTGCTTTCCGACATATAGATAAGAAAATTCACGATCGAATCACGCATACCGTGGAAATCCTTAATCCTCAGCTCATCTATGACAAGCCTCGGCTTATCCGGTTCTATAACCCAGCACATCGGATCATCCCTCATGAGAGGGATCACAGTCCTGTAATCATCTGCAAAAAAGAGAGTCAGAACACGTACATTATCTCCACCGCAGACATCAGTTACATTTTCAGTCTGTTTCTTAAGCATTTCCGGATCTATCCATTCCGTACCGGCAGACTCACGGCTGATTCCCTCAGAACCGGCACCGTAGGTATCCGACAGGTCGACCAGCTGTATAACCGCAGTTTCACCGTTCTCTTCCTTGATACACTCACTGATAAAAGGATACACCGTACCGGAAACGCTGTATCCCGACTTTTTTAAATATTCCCCGAAACGCTTTACAATATTTGAATCCACAGTTCCTATTTCTTCTCCTGTTTTATTCAATCTTCCTTTTGTATTTTGTAACTATTCAGAACAGCACATAAATTTTAAAATATGAACCGTCAAGCTTGCTTGTAAGGGGCATATTTTATAAATTTATGTATTGGATGAATCCAAAGCAGCGAAAAGTACGAAGTATTTTGAGCCTGTTCTGAATAGTTACGTTGTTTTTAATATAAACGATAAATGAATAGGAATGAATGATGGGATATAATAAAGGATTACAACAGCCTAATTGTGTATTGATCTGTGGAAAAACCGATATATTGGAACGTGAAGCCCTTTTGCAGATTGCTCAATATTATAATGTAGTAGTCGCGGATGAAAGAATAGATCCAAATATATACAGTAAAAAACTGTCCAAAAAAATAAAGATATATAAAGAGGTTCCCACTTCGGAAAATTTTGCGAAAATTTTTTATGCATATTCTCCTGAGGCGGTCTGGTATTTTTCGGGCTTTATTGATGGAGGCGAAGGCCTTGATAATGAAAGAAAAATAATAGAAAGACTGATAAAAAACTGCGTGGTTAACGAGGTTCAGAAGCTTATCGTTGTTTCATCCATAAACAGTTTGAATTACAGGTCCGGACAGGTAACAGATAAAAATAACGGAAAATTATATGCTTCTCAGGTGTCCTTTGACTGTGCCAAAATGGAGGAACTTGTCAGATTTGATGCCGGGAAGAATATGGTAAGGACAGTATTGCTCAGGGTTCCGTTTATTTACAATAAGGAAAACAGGAATAATTATCTGGGTAGTATATTCGGAAATATTGAAGAAAACAATAAGGTTGATTTTCCTTACAATGAAAAACAGATAATCGATTTTATGTCTTTACGGGATGTTTGTGAATTGCTGATTTCCGTTACTGAAGAGACCATGGATGAAAGTAATGAATATACCATTCTCAGTGGTTTTGATCATACCTATGGTGAGTTCGGGCAACGAATAAGATCCTGTGAGGAGGAGATTCAGATTGATTATGACCGTCCTTCAATATATGAACTTGATTACGATAAAGAAAAAGAAAATAACAGAATAAGAGAAAACTACGGATTCATAGCTGCTGATGATGTTTTTTTGGATATAGATAGGGCATATAAGGAACATAAAAAAAATGTATCGGAGAAGTCTTTTGTCAAGGATACTTTGAAAAAAATGATAGGCAGTATATCTGACAATGTATTAAAGATAAGTGAACTTTTGATCTTGTTCATTTTTGTACAGTTTTTATTAGGATATACATCGGATTCGGTATATTTTAAATTTGTTGATCTCAGATTATTTTATGTTGTAATAATGGGTATTGCTCATGGCATGCATGTTGGTATAGTGGCCGGTATACTGGAGTGTGTTTCCCTGGTTTTTGCCTATGGGAAGACAGGAGTAACCGGTACGATGTTGTTTTATAATATGGATTATTGGTTTCCTTTTGTAATTTATATTATGACGGGGGCTATTACCGGATATATGACAACTACCAAAAATCAAAAGATTGCCTTTACCGAGGAGGAAATGTATGCGCTCCAGGACAAATATATTTTTTTAAATAGCGTATATATGTCGGTGATTGATAATAAAGAGGATTATAAGAGACAGATCCTTGGATATCAGGATAGTTTCGGAAAGATTTTTGATGCTGTAGAAAAGCTTGACAGTTCTTTACCGGCCGAAATATTTATGAACGGAATAGATACTCTTGAACATATTTTGAATAATAACAGTATTGCCATTTATACAATGGATGAAAATCAGGAATTCCTCAGAATGGTAGCATGCTCCAGGAAAATGATCAACAAATTGACCAATTCTGTAAGCATTAATGATTTTAAAGGAATATATGATTCTATTTCCGCAAGAGAAACCTGGAAAAATACGGATTTTGCCGAAGGTCTTCCTATGTATGCTTATGCAATTGCGGAAGATAATAATGTACGGCTTATGATATGTCTTTTTGATGCGGGACCGGAGCAGATGGGGCTTTATTATATGAATCTTTTTACCATATTGTGTCATCTGATAAGAGTTTCATTTTTGCGAGCGTTGGATTACCAGGAAGCAATAGAGGATGAAAAGTATTATGAGGGAACAGAAGTTCTTATAAAAGAATATTTTATATCGGAATTGGAATTACAAAGGAAAATGGCGGATTCAGGTATTGCTCATTACATATTGCTTAAGATAGAGGCTGATGATATTGTTAGGTTTTATAACAGTCTGAAGGGAATAATACGGCATAGCGATCTGATGGGTATCGGTGAGGAAGAAAGTTTCTATTTGCTTCTTACGCAAACCACCAGGGACATTTTTGACATCGTCGGCAATAGATTGAAAGGGCACAATATTGTATTTGAAGTAGTGGAGGGTATTTAGGATATGCATTACATTATTTTGATCTTTATTATACATATCCTGGTCATTTTGATCTTATGTCTGCTTAGATTTTTAAAGATACTAAAATGTGATTATATTAATATTTTTGTTGCTTTTTTTGTACCATTATTCGGGGTAATCATGCTGCTGAGGAAACGGTACTCGGACCGGCATTCCGAAAGAGAATCCGAGAAGCTTGATGTTACGCGTCCGATGGCGGAAGAAGAGAAAAAAAGCATTCCGGTTGAAACGGATGAAAATCCCGTAGTTCCTTTGTCCGAAGCATTGGCTTTGAATGATAGTTACACTCGCCGGGATATAATGATGGACATATTATATAGTGTGAATAAAAGTATAATAGTGGATGATGATGAAATTAAGGAAAAGGTTGTACCGCTTGAGGAAGCTCTTGTGGTAAATGATATGACAATAAGAAGAAAGCTTATAATAGATGTCTTATATGCGGGCGCTGGTGATTATGTTGCTCAGTTAAATGATGCAAAGGAAAATAAAGATACGGAAGTAGTTCATTATGCTGCCACAGCATTGGCTGAAATACAAAAGGATTTTGACCTTAAGTTTCAGGAAATAATGACAAGGAAAGCTTCCGGTATCGAGGATCCCGAAATAGATAATGATTACCAATATCTTTTGGAAAGTTATATTGCCAGTGGTTTATTGGAGGGAAATGCGCTTAAAAATCAATTAAGGATTTATACTCGTTTGCTTGATGAAAAATTGAAGAAAAGTAATATAAAGGGACGATGGACATTGCTCAATAAAAAAGCGCATACCGATCTGCGATTGCGGGATAGTGAAGAACTTGATAAGGACATAGAGCTAATGCTTAAAAGATGGCCGGAACATGAGAATGTTTATATATACAGAATTCAGAGTGCTATTTTGAAAAGAGATTCTGCGGCGATAAAACGCCTGATAAGTGAGATCAGATTAAAGAATAAATATATGTCATCAGATCTTAGAAGTATGGTTCAATATTGGGAAACATAAGTTAAATGAAGTTTGACCGGATTAAGAAAAAACTGAATAAAGTAAAAAAAGAATCGCATATTAATCTTACCGGGATGTATGTAATCGGGATTTTGTATATTATACTTATGGTCGTACTGGTTGCGGTACAGGCAAATGTCCGGTATACGATCAGGGATGACAGGATTAAGTTGTTATCAAAAGAAGAGCTTGTAAATTTAAAAAAAGTCTCTCAACAGCAGAACAAAGTTGTACCGAAAACCCTTCTGGTAGTTGAAGATGGAGATGTTGCAAGTCAAAAAGCGAAGAATTTATTTGTGCCTGTTTTTGAACAGATGAAGGAAGAGTATGATGTACTTGATGTTACGGAGTTAAATTCCCGTATGTTTGAAAACTACGATAAAATAGTTCTGGCTATTTCGCATTATCCTATGCTTGCGGAGACAATTGCAGATATTAAGGAATGGGTAAGAACCGGTGGTAATTTAATGGTAGCATATCCCCCGGAGGTGTCCGGAAGCTTTCAGTCCCTTTACGATATTCTCGGAATTAAGGATAGCGGTGATACGACTATGGTAGAAGGGCTCCATTTTAATAATGATTTTATGATCGGTGGGACGCTGAAGGACTATTTTATTATAGATGCATATGATTGTGCATTGGGTTTGTCGCTTAAAGATGATTGTGATATATATATACAGTCTACCGAGGAATATCCGGTTCCCCTTGTATGGAGGCGTGATTTTGGCGATGGCAGTATAGTCGTTGATAATTTCGGTATTTTGGAAAAAGCATACAGAGGTATTCATTGTTCGGCCTATAGCCTTCTTGGAGATTATTGTGTTTATCCTGTAATTAACGCGGAAGCTTTTTACATAGATGATTTTCCCTCGCCGGTTCCGGGAGGGGACGGAACTTATGTTACAAGAGATTATAATATGTCTATAAGTGATTTTTATTCCAGGATATGGTGGAATGATATCCACGATCTGGCTCAGAAATACGGTTTATATTATACGGGTGTGATCATAGAGGATTATTCGAATCAGGTTAGTGGGGAGTTTAAGAGAAACGAGGAAATAAGCAGATTTCAATATTTTGGAAATATGTTGTTGCGTCTTGGTGGTGAAATAGGAATCCATGGGTATAATCATATGCCTTTGGTACTCGATAATTTTGATTATAAAGATCAGTATGATGCATATGTTCAATGGCCTTCGGTTCTGGATATGAGAAATGCGCTGGAGGAAGTGATCGATTTTACGCAGGAGTTATACAAAGAGGAAGAACTTCTTGTGTATGTTCCGCCATCAAATGTCTTATCCGGGGAAGGACGTAAGCTTCTAAATGAGACTTCGATTCGTTCGGTAGCTGCCGTATATTTATCTACAGATATGGCCTATGAGCAGGAATTCGAAATAACACCCGAAGATGGAATGATAAATGTTCCGAGAATTACATCGGGATGTATTATAGATGAATATATGGAGTTGGCGGCACTATCGGAGCTTAATTTTCATTTTGTAAATACTCATTTTCTTCACCCCGATGATGTACTTGATGAGGATAGAGGTGCGAAGCTGGGTTGGGCCAGGTTGTATGGAAATTTATGTGATTATTTTGAGTGGCTTAATACTGCCTGTCCGTGGTTAAGAAAAATGACCGGAACCGAAATTGCGGCAGCGGTACAGTTTTATGATCTTATTGGTGTGGATCGAAGTATTAAAGATAATGAACTTTTTATACATCTTGATAACCTTATAGACGAAAGCTGGATGCTTTTAAGGCTTAATAAAGGACAAAAGATTGATGCGATAAAGGGTGGAAGCTATACTGAGGTGGCTGACGGCCTTTATCTTTTGGAATGTAATAAAGATGAGGTTGTTGTACGGTTTGCTATACAAGAGTAGAGGGTATTAATGAGAATTTGCGTTATTTTGGAAGGATGTTATCCTTATGTTACGGGAGGTGTATCAACTTGGATACACCAATATATGAAAGCCATGCCCCAGCATGAATTTGTAATATGGGCGCTGGGAGCAGATTCTTCTCAAAAGGGGAAGTATAAGTATGAACTGCCGGATAATGTGGTAGAAATAAAGGAAGTATTTTTGAATGATGCATTAAAAAAGAGCGGACGAGTCAGGAAATATAAGTTTTCGGATGAAGAGATAAAAACCCTTCATGATCTAATTGATTGTTCGGATCCGGATTGGGAAAGGCTTTTCTCTATGTATGCCGATAACAGGATCGATCCTCTGTCCTTTCTGATGAGTAAGGATTTTCTGGATATATTAACAACTATATGTGAAGAAGAGTATACATATACTGCTTTTTCAGATTTCTTTCATACTATTCGTTCTATGTTCTTACCGGTATTGTATATATTACATACGGAAATTCCAAAGGCAGATATATATCATTCCATAGCCACCGGTTATAGCGGTATATTGGCCCGTCTGGGAGGATATAAATATCATGTTCCTTATATGATCACCGAGCATGGTATTTATACCAGGGAAAGAGAGGAAGAAATAATCCGGGCAAAATGGGTTTTGCCGGCGTTTAAAAAATTCTGGGTTAGATTTTTTTATATGCTGTCTGCAGGTGCATATAATAAGGCGGTTATGATCACAAGTCTCTACGGAGGTGCCAGAAGGATACAGATCGATATGGGTTGTGATCCGGATAAATGTGTCTATATCGGTAATGGGATCCATTATGAAAGGTTTAAAGACATTCCGCCTAAGGAGCCTAACGGATATATAGATATAGGTGCTGTTTTAAGGATTGCTCCGATCAAGGATGTAAAAACTATGATATATGCATTTGCGGGAGTAAAAGAAAGAGTAACAAATGCGCGTTTATTTATTGCGGGTCCCGAAGATGATAAACAATATGCCAAAGAGTGCTATGATCTTGTGGAAAGACTTGGGGTCGAAGACATTACTTTTATGGGCTCCATTGATGTGGTGAAGCGCATGGTAGAGTTTGATTTCACTGTATTATCAAGTATTTCCGAGGGCATGCCTTTATCCGTACTTGAATCCTTTGCATCCGGAAGACCTTGTGTAACCACTGATGTGGGTAATTGCAGAGAATTATTATTTAAGTCTGCCGAGGATGATGATCTTGGAAGTGCCGGTTTTTGTGTTCCTCCCATGGATGTGCAGGAGCTTAGTAATGCGCTTGTAAATATGTGTATTCAGACGAAAAAAAGATACAAAATGGGTATTGTGGCAAGAAAAAGGGTTGCCAAATATTTTTTGCATGAAGAGATGATAAGTAAATATCTTAAAGTATACGATGAGGTTTTCAGAAGATGGCAGGGATAGGCTTCAGCTTAAAGAAGCTGTTTAAGAAAAAGGGAATATTTAATTTATGTAAAGCATACGGATATTCCGGTATAGTAACTATCGGTCCTATGATATTGGGTATATGTTTGCTTGTGGGGATGGCCTTTGTTGCGCGTATGGGTGGTATGAGTGATCACGACAGGGAATTGCTGAATTGTATGCTTACATACAGTTTGCTGGTAGCCTTGTTTGTGACCAACTGGTTTAATATGGTTGTTACCCGTTATGTATCGGACATGATATTTGAGGGTAAGGAGGAGAAAGTTGTACCTTCTTTTTTTGGCGCGGTTGCTATGGAATTGGTAATATGTTTCGTAATGTACGGTATATTCCTTCTGTTTGCAGGTGCAAAACCGGCGCAAAGTATATTATGTTTGTGGCTTTCGATGATTCTTATTGTGGTATGGACGGAAATGATCTATATGACAGCGCTTAAGGATTTTCAGGCCATAGTTCTGACTTTCGCAATTTCCCTTATGCTGGGATTTTTAGTAGCCCTTATATTGGTGATAATCGGGAAGGTAAGTATTGAGACTTGCTTATTGAGCGTTATTTTAGGCTATGGTGTACTTTGTGTACGTCAGTTTAAGCTTATCCTCGACTATTTTCCCAAGAGTGAAGGAAGTTATTTTTCGTTTCTTTATTGGTTTGATAAGTTCCCTGCTTTGGCAACAGCAGGAGGTATGGTCGGGATAGGTTTATTCAGTCATATAATAATAATGTATTTCGGACCGTTACAGGTACAGGTTCAGGGATTATTTTACGGAGCTCCCGAATATGATGTGCCTGCGCTTATTGCTTTTCTTTCTTTGTTGATAACAACCGTAAGTTTTGTTGTATCTGTTGAGGTGAATTTTTATCCTAAATACAGTAATTACTATGGACTCTTCGGAGACAAAGGAGCTATAAAGGATATTAAGCTGGCGGGTAAGGAAATGCTGGATATGTTAAGCCGGGAGCTGATATATCTGGCTTGTAAGCAATTATTTACCACTATATTGTTTGTTATTATGGGTCCTCCTCTTATAGAAATCTTTATTCCGGGGATCAGTTCTTTATCAATATCCATATACAGGTTTTTGTGTGTTGGTTACGGTTCCTATGCCATCGCTAATTCTTTAATGCTGATAGAATTGTATTTTGAAGATTACAGAGGAGCTTTTATGGGAACCGTTGTTTTTGCTGTTTTCAGTACCTTTATAAATATATGGCAGATATTGTATGGAGATATTCATTATTATGGAATTGGATTTTTTGTGGGAGCGGTTTTGTTCTTTTTGCTCTCTCTTGTCAGATTACACTGGTATACAGGAAGGCTGCCTTATTTTCTGCTTTCAAGACAAAGTCTTGTACCCGATACAGAGAAAGGCCTTTTTGTTTCCATAAGCAGGTTGCTGGATAAAAGACAATTAAGAATACAGAAAAGAAAGGCCGACAGGTTAAACAGGAAAGTTGATAAACTTATGAAAGAAAGTGTAAAGTAGAGTATGAAAATAAATATTTCAAAATCAATCTTAGCAGCCTTTCTTGCGATACTTATGATGTTAGACGGCTGTGCTGTTTATACAACCGGGAAAGAGGTACCCGGATCAAAAAGCGAAACGAAGATGTCTTCATCGGACAAGGATGGGGATCCGGATATTATACAGGAAAAGACGGATGAAGAGTCTGAGGTAGAGAAAGTAGAAAAAATTACAGTTTCCGAGAATAACTTAAGTGAGGATAAGAGTATATATGAAAATAATGATATCCCTCCCATAATAACGATGTATCTTGATGTAAGTAAGGGTAATGCAGCGGATGGCAGTAATCATACCTGGAAGGAGATAAATACTTATTCAGCGGATGATTATGAAAAGATGGGAGTGGAACGATATAAGGTTGAAAGTATTCTCAGAATAGATGATTCTGGGGAAGGTCTTAATGAAACTTCTTACGGTTTCGATGAGGTGATTCCGAACTCAACGGTGCAGATAAGAGGTCAGACTTCGTCTCGAGGCAGACAGAAAAATTATAAAATACGGATTAAAGACGGTAAAGAAAAATATAACGGGCAAAGAACGATCAATTTAAATAAGCATAGGACTGAGCCGTATAGATTTATCAATAAGCTTTGCTATGATCTGCTGGATCCTATTCCTTATTTGATAGGAGGTAAAACCAGGTTTGTTCATCTTTATGTAAAAGATCTGACGGAGGATCCTTATTCGGTGGAAGAGGAGTCGGAAGATTATCAACAGCCGGAGGTTATTGACGGGTATAAGGATTATGGGCTTTATACAATGGTTGAACAGGTTAACCGGCAATATTTAAGAAGCAGAGGGCTGGATGAGAATGGTCAATTGTATAAGGTTACATTTTTCGAGTGGAATAAGAATGAAGAAATAATGGTTCCCCTGGATGACCCCTCATATGATCGGGATGCCTTTGAGGATTATCTGGAAATAAAGGGAGATGAAGATCCGGAGAAACTTCAAAATGTAATTAATATAATACATAATTATACGATACCGATTGATGAAATAATTGAAGAGCATTTTGATGCGGAGAATATTTGCTATTGGATGGCTTATAATATCCTGATCGGTAATTATGATGTGGGAGCCCGTAATCTTTTTATATATAGTCCGCTTAATTCCCAAAAATTTTATTTTATCTGCTGGGATATGGATGATTCATTCAAGAATTCTTATAATGAACTGAATAATTATAATGACGGTATTTCCTGGGAAAGAGGAATGACAAAATTTTTGGTAGTTACTCTTATAAACCGTATGATGAAGGAAGAAAAGTACAGGGATATGCTTAAGGCAGCAGTGGATGATCTTCATGAAAATTATATTACGAAGGAAATCGTGGAAGAAAAGATTAAAGGTTATAAAGAACTGGTAGTTCCTTATGTATATAGAGCACCCGACGTGAATTATATTCAGATAGAAGACAGGCAGGTATATGAAGAACTTACAAATAAGATGGCTGATGAGGTTGATGAGAATTATAATTATTTTCTTCAGAGTCTTAAGAATCCCTGGCCTTTTTATATTGATCTTCCCAAAGTTAATAAGGACACCAACAAGATCATTTTAAGCTGGGGAATATCATATGATATTAATGAAGAGGCAGTGACTTATGATTATATACTGGCAAGGGATTATATGTTTGAAGATGTTGTTGTAAAAGACAGTGATTTAAAGGTTCCTTTGGCAACGGTTAAACTTCCTGAACCCGGCGAGTATTATCTGAAAGTCAGGGCTTTCAATAAATCAGGATATTCAACAGATTGTTTTGATTATTTTGTTGCGGATGATTATGGATTCGGAAAATTGTATGGTTGTTACAGATTTATTATTAAAGATAATGGAGAGGTTGAATTAGATGCCGGTGAGTGATTATGGTTATAATAATATAATAAAGAAGTTTGTGTTGCTCCTGCCGGTGATCATCCTGCTTTGTCTGTCGGGATGTAATACGGCTCCGGATAGTGGAGAACAGATATCGGACAGTTATGAGAAAGTTTCTACGGGCAGATCGTTAATGGTTAAGGATAAGGATGATCTGTATGATTCCATGCCTGAGGAACAGGTGCTTTATCTTACCTTGGGCAGGGGCGTATCTTCGAAGGAATATGATCATACATGGGAGGAAATAAATTCTCATGATCTGTCCTGGTATACTGCGCATAATACGGAAGTTTTTGAGTGTGATGCACTGGTTCAGTTCGGTAATGAGGAAGGACCTGTTTCGGGAAGTTTCGGTTACGGAGATATGGTTAATAATGCTACCGTAAAGCTGGTGGGGAGCAAGGCTTCGGAAAGACAACAGAAAAGTTACAGGATAAAGATCAATAAGGGAAGCGGAAATGTTCATGGTATAAAAACCTTTCATTTGTTAAAGGGATTTACGGATCCCTTCAGATTTACCGATAAACTATGTTTTGATCTGGTTTCCGAGATGGATGACCTTATGTCTGTCAGAACGAGTTTTGTACATTTGTATGTAAGAGATGAGACATTGAACGAAGACGAGCCTGCGCTTTTTGTCGATTATGGATTATATACAATGGTGGAGCCTGTTAATAAAAAGTATATCAGGAACAGAGACCTGGATAGCTCCGGAGAGCTATATGGAATAAAGGATTTTGATTTTGCAAGACACGAAGATGTTATTATGCAGCCTACGGAAGCCGGATTTAATGAGGCTGAATTTGAAAAGCTTCTGGAAGCTAAAGGAAGTAATGATTACAGTAAGCTGATCGCAATGCTGGATGCACTGAATGATGAAAACAGAACAATAGAGGAAGTGGTGGAGGAATACTTTGACAAACCAAATCTTTATTCCTTTATGGCTTTTAATATTCTGGTGGATAATAAAGATACCGATACTGAAAATTTTTATATTTACAGTCCGACAGGCAGTGAAAAGTTTTACATTATCCCCTGGGATTTTGACGGAGCTTTACGTCGGGATTATGAATATTTACGTGATCCCGCATATGCTGAAGACTGGGAAAGAGGTATTTATATATATACGGAGTCCAAATTGTTTGGCCGGATAATTAAGAGCAAGTATCTTACTAATGAGTTGAGTGAATATATAACAAAACTGCATGAGGATGTTTTGACGGGAGCTAAGGTTAAGGAAAAAGCAAAAGAGCTTTCCGAAATTGTGAAGCCTTATCTGTATGAATTGCCGGATCTTACTTACGCAAGGGTTACGGAAAAAAATTATGATATTTTGACGGATAATTTTTCGGAGCTTATGGATGATTATTTTTATGCTTATTATGATTCCCTTAAAACCCCCTGGCCGTTTCATATTAATAAGCCGGTTAATAAGGATGGTAAAATAACTGTTGTATGGGATGAATCCTATCTTCTTGAAGGTGATGTGACATATTCCCTGGAATTATCGGATTCCTGGGATTTTACAAACAAGCTGTGTAATGAAACCGGTCTTAAGGAAACTTCTTACGAAGTCGGGCAGCTGCCACCGGGACAGTATTTTGTAAAAGTAAGTGCCGACGCGGCGGATGGTATGCGGCAGGAGGCTTATGAATACTATAATACTGAGAAGAAAACATGTATTCATGGTGTTATGTGTTTTTATGTGCTTGAAGACGGTACGGTTATAAAATCGGAATATGTTGAAGATATAAACTAAGTGTCGGAATAATAAACCTTTTTAAGGAGTATTATATGGAGGAAAAAAAGCGTATATTCAGAAATGAATGGAAATATCTTACTTCTCACAGCGAAGCGGATCTTTTAAAGGATAGACTTTTAAATTTTCTTGTTCCGGATAAGCATGCCGGAAGGCAGGGTTACAGTATAAGAAGTCTGTATTTTGATGATTATAATAACAGTGCGTATTCTCAAAAGCTGATGGGGGTATATTCCAGGAAAAAATGGCGTATAAGGATTTATAATTACAGTGATGCCAAAATAGCACTTGAGAGAAAGCTCAAACGAGGCAACTATATATATAAGGAGTCGGCAGATATTTCCCGGGATGAATACGAAAAGATCATAAAGGGTGAATATACTTTTCTGCTTGCAAGAGAAGAGAATCTGTGTAAAGAGTTTTATATTGAGTGTGTTTGTAATGTCCTGCGACCGAAGGTTATTGTTGATTACGAACGTTTTCCCCTTGTAATGGATGAAGGTACCGTCAGGATAACATTTGATTCCTATGTATCTGCGGCACTGGGCGGATTTGATATTTTTGATGAAAATCTACCTAAATTGAGTGCTATAGATGAAGGGTGTGAAGTTCTTGAGGTTAAATATACGGAGTTTATACCGGATCTTATAAGGGAAATACTTCCGTTAAAGGAACAGGAGTTTATTGCATTTTCCAAATATGTTGTCTGCTACGAGGCAGCGCACCATATGACTCGCCTTACTTCGGATATTTCAAAATCAAGGTTGTCATTCAGGGGAATATGAGATTATATATTGAGTTTGATATTTTGTACAAAAGAAAGGAGTGTCGGGAAACCGACGAAATGATATGAATACAAATGACTATTTTAAAAAATCGATAATTGATCTGTTTACGGCAAACAGCGGTATAACATTGGATTTTGTAATATCTGCGATCATAGCGATGCTGTTTGCCATAATATTGGGATTTTTGATCCAGATGATCTACAGACATTATTATGGCGGAGTGGTTTATTCCTCGGCATTTGCGATGTCGCTTGTGGGAATGACGATCTTAACTTGTGCATTGACTTTGGCAATAAGTTCGAATATTGTTATTTCTCTGGGTATGGTCGGTGCATTATCAATTGTAAGGTACAGGACTGCAATTAAGGATCCGGTTGATCTCTTATATTTGTTCTGGTCGATCTCGATCGGTATTATTGTTGCGGCAGGGATATATCCTCTTGCTATTCTGACAATGATAGTAATGACAGTGCTGGTTCATGTTTTTTACATAAAAAAGAAAGTGGGAATAATATACATTCTTGTGGTTCATTATGAAGGAGATGACACGGGAGCGGAAATAATTAAACTGTTCGGAAATCAAAGGTATCAGATACGTTCCAAAACTCTCAGAAAGGGTGTTGTCGAACTTACCGTCGAACTTATTTCAAGGCAGGGGAATATAGCATTTGTTGATAAGATTGATGCGCTTGACGGAGTTAAAGATGTAAGTCTTATTCAGTATAACGGAGAATATAATGGATAAAAATAAGAGTATCATTATACAATATATACTCGTTTTGCTTTTGGGGATAGGTATTGTTGTTTTGATCGTTCATATTCGTTTAAGGTCAGAGCTTAATATTTCTACAACCTTTGCACCGGATCTTACTTATACCGATAATCCTTTAATGGGTTATGCGCCGGATTCGGGAAATATAGCTCAGTGTGAGAAATGTAATCTTGTATTTATATCCCTGTCCTGGGCGGAATGGGAGCCTGAGGACGGGGTTTACGATATAGAGGGTCTGGAGAGAAAGTGCAATATCCAAAGATGGAAGGAAAGCCATAAACATGCGGTATTAAGATTTGTATGCGATATACCCGGTAGCCGGGATCATATCGACATACCTGAATGGATATATGAAAAAACCGAAAACGGGATGCATTATGATACTGAATTGGGTAAAGGATATTCTCCTGATTATTCCGATCCGGTTTTTATCGAATATCATAACAGAGCATTAAAAAAACTGGCCGAGTACTGTAATAAAGATTATTTTGTTTCTTTTGTGGAATTGGGAAGTCTGGGACATTGGGGGGAATGGCATGTTACGGGAAATGACGGCAGTACATTGATGCCCGACAGATCTGTATGTGAAGAGTATGCTACTTTCTATTCGGATAGTTTTGTGAATGCCAGACTGCTGATGCGCAGGAATTATGACATAGCAGTTAATGGTGACATGGGATTTTATAATGATATGATAGGGGCAAATAAAGATACGGAAGAATGGCTGAATTGGATAAAAGAAGGAGGAAATCAGGAGACCTCCGGGGAAAGTATTGAGCTGCTCCCGGTAAATGGGCTTGGAAGAAGACAACCTGTAGGAGGAGAATTTACCAGTTCCGTTCCAATGGAAACAATGCTGGGAAGTGAAGAAATAGGTGATGTATTATCTTCGATAACATCTTCAAATATGACTTTTATCGGCCCGATGGTTCCCGATCTTATATCGAAGGATATGTCGCTGGCGGCTGAATCGGTTATAAGAAGACTTGGATATCGGATATATGTTTCCGAACTGAATACCCGGTATAATTATTCGGGTAATAATATAGAACTTAAGCTGACCTTTAAAAATGCGGGAAATGCGGGATTTTATTTTGACTGGCCTGTTACGGTTCATATTTTCGATCGTGATAAAAAACAGATATTTTGGGAAGGATTAAATATTGATCTAAGAGATTTAAATTCACAGGATGAGATAACTTCGGTTTCTATGATACCTGCAACCGAAAGCATCAGAGATGAATATTATATAGGTGTATCGATAGTTGATTATACCGGTGAAGAAAACGTAAATCTTACGATTGATTCCGGCGGTTACGATGAATATATTGATGATGTAAGGATATTATACCATCACGTTAAAGACAGATGATTTTTGAATTTTGAAACCGGATTCTAAGAGTTGTAAAGGATAATGATCTATGCGAAGGATAATGATAACAAATGATGATGGGATAGATGCTTCCGGAATAATAAGACTGGCTCAAGCGGCTTGCGAGTATGGCGAAGTCTGGGTTATCGCGCCGCTGCATCAAAGAAGTGCGGCATCTCACAGTATTACATTAAGGCAGCCTATTGATATCTATCCTTATGATTTTCCGGTTGAGGGAGTGAAAGCTTATTCGTGCAGCGGAACTCCTGCCGATTGTGTCAGGGTTGGGTCTCTTAGCGTAATGCCGTATAAACCGGATGTTGTCTTATCGGGTATCAATTTCGGATATAATGCGGCAACGGATATCCAGTATTCCGCTACGGTCGGAGCTGCGATGGAGGCCTCTTTTCAGGGATATCGTGCAATTGCTTTGTCGGAGCATCTTAACGGATGTCATGAGGTTACCGATAAATTTCTTAAAGAAGTTCTGGATGAATATATAGATAAGGATACCGGTAGCGGCAGGGTTATAAACATTAATTTTCCGGGGTGCAGCTTAAAGGAATGTAAAGGCATCTTAAGAGACAGAAAGACCTCGAAGAGTGCTTTTTTTCGTGACCGGTATAAAGTTCTGGAGAAGCTTAAAGATGGTGGGATCCGTTATATGGTAGACGGAATATTAAATCTTCAGGGAGAACCCGAAACTGATTTTGCAGCATTGATAGAAAATTATATATCAATAGGAATTGTAAGAAACATTGAGTAAGTTTTATAAGCCGGCTATCATAATAACAATATTATGTTATAATTAGTTCAAACATAGAAGAAATATTGATATATGTCCAAGTGAATATGTTATATAAGGAAAAGAGAACTGAATAATGTTGTAAAATATATGAGGGTTTAATAAAATATGGAAAAAATAACAGACTCAGTTTTGCAGAATGAAGAAATATACACATCCGAAAGGTTTGGGAAAAGTCACAGTATTTCATATCTTGGAGCAGTTGCGATATCTGTCGGCAGTGCGTTGGGCTGGGGATCCTTTGTTCATTCCGGTAATTCTTTTCTTCTTAAAGCAGGCCCACTGGGGTCTGTTTTGGGTTTACTTATCGGTGCTGTCATTATGATCATAATTGCCCGGAGCTATCATTATATGATGAGTACATATCCTGATGCCGGAGGCATATATGCATATATAACCGAGGTGTTTGGGCATGACAGGGCTTTTTTGGTTTCCTGGTTTGTTTTTTTGACATATATAACCCTGTTATGGGGGAACATAGCATATCTTCCTATTTTTGTGGAAAAACTCCTGGGTAGTCTTTTAAAATTCGGATTTAGTTATACCATTGCAGGGGGAAAAGTATGGTTTGGAGAAGTATTGTTTTCCTTTGTTATTATTTTGACCATTGGATTAATATGTGCTTACAGTAAAAGATTGGCATATAAATTGATGATCTTATTTTCTTTTGTCATATTTATTGGGTTGCTTATAAGTATTATTTGCGCATTTATATTTAAAACCACCCTACAGGGACCTGTTCAGCCTTTATTTGTTGAGGGGAAAAAGGAAATTTCCCAGGTGATGAGTATTGTCTGCATGGTTCCCTGGGCATATATAGGATTTGAGAGTATATCTCATTCTACGAGAGAATTTGGTTTTTCTCATAAAAAATCCTTTGGTGTTTTAGTTGCTTCTATTATTGGGGTAACATTATTTTATATATTGATTGTTGTATTATCGGTTTTTGATTATCCCGATGGGTATGATGGTTGGTACGATTATATAAGTAATGCGGATGGGATAGAGGGAGTTTATTCCTATCCTGTTTTTTATGTGGTTGAAGCTTATGCCGGTATTCCCGGTAGAATAGTGCTGGTATTGGTAATGATCAGTTTGATCTTGAGCAGTCTGATCGGTATGATTCTTGCAACAAGCAGGTTATTATATGCCTTGTCAGAGGATGAAGTTATTCCCAAGAAATTCAGCCGTCTAAACAGATACGGAAATCCGTATATATCGATCCGGTTTATTATAGGTATTTCCGCATTTGTTCCTTTGCTTGGATATATTGCAATAAAGTGGATGCTGGACGTCACAACTATAGGCACAATAATTGCATATAGTTTTATTTGCGCCGCAGTATATAAACTGGCAAGTCATGAAGGAGATAAATCGTATAAGCTAACGGGGATTGTCGGTATTTTATTAATGGTTGCTTTGGCAGTTCTGTTTCAGATACCGGCTTTTACGGGCGATGATGGAATAACGCAGGAAGCTTATTTATTATTTGCGTTGTGGGGAGTTTTGGGATTTCTGATCTTTAGGATTATAGTTAATAAAGATACTACAAGAAGATTTGGAAATTCAATAGTTGTATGGCTGGTGATGCTTGCTCTTATATTATCTGCAGCCCTTACATGGATGAAAGATTCTACAGGTAAGGCAGCAAAAGATACAATTATGGAAGTCAGATCCTTTTATGCTGATGATGATTCTACGGATCTTGTGGAACGGGCCTTTATACGGGAAAAAATAAATGATATGAATCGTATAACCACAAGAAACAGTATTGTTGTTTTTGTTTTATTTGTTATGTCATCAATAACTATTTTAAGTAATTACAGGACAATGAAACGAAGGGAAAAAGAGAATAATAAAGCTTTGGGCGAGGCGCAGAGTATGGCCTATAAAGACCCGCTTACGGGAGTTAAAAGCAAACATGCCTATGTAGAAAAAGAAGAGTATTTCAATGTACGTATCCGAAGCGAGGAGATTGATAATTTTGGAGTTGTGGTATGTGATGTTAACGGACTTAAACAGGTTAATGATACCCTGGGGCATAAGGCAGGAGATGAATATATTAAAAATGCATGTATGATGGTTTGTAAGATATTCAAGCATAGTCCGGTTTTCCGGATCGGAGGAGATGAATTCGTAGTCACGTTGGAGGGAGATGATTATTCCAACAGGATAGATCTTATGAAGGCGCTTAATGATATGGTTGAGAATAATAATAAAACCGGTGGAGTGGTAGTTGCTGCCGGAATATCTGAATTTGAGCAGGGGCTGGATATCAGTTACAGGCAGGTTTTTGACAGAGCGGATGAATTAATGTATGTCAGGAAAAAAGAGTTAAAGTTAATAAGTGCATAGAGTGCAACGAAAGGAATATGTTATGTCGGTCATAGGAGCTTTAATGGTACCTCATCCACCGATAATAATGAAAGAAATCGGTAAAGGTGAAGAAAATAAAATAAGAGATACGGTAAAAGCGTATGAAAAGGCGGCTGATATGGTTGTTGAGTGCAGACCCGATACCATAATCATTTCTTCGCCTCACAGTATAATGTACAGTGATTATTTTCATATTTCTCCCGGAAATGGGGCTGTGGGAGATATGGGAAGGTTCGGTGCACCGGAGGTGAGATTTGAAGTGGAATATGACAGGGAATTTACGGAACGCATTAGCCGCAATGCAATGAAGTCTGATTTTCCGGCGGGTGTGCTGGGTGAGAGGAATGCCGAACTGGACCACGGTATAATGGTACCTTTATATTTTATAAATAAGGTTTATAGCAGTTATAAACTTGTACGGGTTGGTTTATCGGGTTTATCCTTTGCGGAGCATTACAGGTTTGGGCAGCTTATTGAAAGAACTCTTAAAGAACTTGGCAGAAGGGCTTTTTTTGTCGGTAGCGGGGATCTGTCACATAAACTTCTTGAAAGCGGTCCTTACGGTTATGTTAAGGAGGGACCGGAATATGATGACAGAATTATGGAGATTATGGGTAAAGGCTCGTTTGACGAGCTGTTTGATTTTGAGGATGATTTTTGTGATAAAGCGGCTGAGTGCGGTCACAGAAGCTTTTGTATAATGGCCGGAACATTGGACGGAAAAGATGTTTATATTGATAAGTTATCTTATGAGGGAACCTTTGGTGTAGGATACGGAATTTGTACTTACAGAGTTAAAGAGAGCGGAGATAAGATTAATTCCGAACGGAAATTTCTGGAAATATGGGAAACGAAAAAAATGGAAGAACTGAGAGCACGTCGTGAGACGGAGGATCCATATGTAAGGTTGGCCAGGAAATCGATAGAAGCTTATTTAAAAGAAGGCAAAAGGCTTAAATTGTATGACGGATTGCCCGAAGAGATCATAAACGGGAAAGCCGGAGTGTTTGTATCTATACATAAAGAGGGAAAGCTTCGGGGATGTATAGGTACCATATCGCCGGTATATGATTGTATAGGAACGGAGATTATAGAAAATGCTATTTCGGCATCAACAAAAGATCCGAGATTTAATCCTGTAAAAAGCAGTGAACTTGATATGCTTGAAATAAATGTTGACGTTTTATCCGAAGCCGAAGCCGTAAAGTCAAAAAAACAACTGGATGTAAAAAAGTATGGTGTTATAGTTACCAAAGGGTTGCACAGAGGATTGTTGCTGCCGGATCTTGAGGGGGTGGATACAGTGGACGAACAAATTGAAATAGCTTTGAAAAAGGCCGGTTTATCGGAAAGAGAGCAGGATTATTCTTTAATGCGATTTGAGGTGGTTCGCCATAGATAATATTTTGGTTAAAGACATTTTTTTGCGTCACAAAACAATAAAATAAAGGTTAAAATCAATGATCCTTAGTAATAATAAAATAATAAACCGCTTAAAATGGTGTTTTTTTTTATTATTATTGGCAAGATTAACGAAAATAAGAACAATATTCTGTGTAAAATTGCATATTTACCTCTAACATGTCAGTGTGGTATAGTAATATCAGTAATTAACATGTCAGCGATAACTGACACTACAGAAATTATAGGAGGAATAATCTATGAAAAAGAAATTATTATCAGTAGTATTGGCAGCAACAATGGTTGCATCAATGCTTAGTGCATGTGGTCTTTCAAGTGCGGAGACGGCAGCGCCTGCAGCACCCGCAGCACCTGCGGCAGAAGCAAAGGAAGAAGTTAAAGAGGAAGCTCCCGCAGAGGAAGAAAAAGCAGAGGAAGCTCCCGCAGAGGAAGAAAAAGCAGAGGAAGCTGCCGCATCTGATGCACCTGCAGCAGGTGATCCCAAGGTTACTTTCGTTATGGCTGAAGTAAATCCTCTTGATACTATTGTTGGTATGACAGATACGAAGTTTAAGGAAGAAGTTGAGAGACTTTCAGGCGGATCTATTGAAATCGACCTTCAGGCAGCCGGAGTTCTCGGTTCTGAAAATGATATTCTTGATGGTATGCTTGCAGACAACGGTATTTGTGATATTTCACGTATATCAGCCTTCTCACTTACAGCTTACGGCGGAGACAAGTCATTGCTTCTTTCTCTTCCTTATACATTTGTAAGCAGAGATCATTTCTGGAATTTTGCTCAGAGCGATCTGGCAGAAACATTCCTTAAAGAGCCCCAGGAAAACGGTGCCGGTGTACGCGGTCTTTTCTATGGCGAAGAAGGTTTCCGTCATTTCTTTACAGCTAAGGAGATCAAGGGTATTGAGGACCTTGCAGGTATGAAGATCCGTGTTTCCAATGACCCTGTTATGAACGGTCTTGTAGAAGGTCTTGGTGCATCACCTACAGTTGTTGCTTTCGGTGAGCTTTACTCAGCACTTCAGACAGGTGTTGTAGATGCTGCAGAACAGCCTATAGCTAACTATAAGTCAAATGCATTCCCTGAGGTTGCTAACAACATAATCCTTGATGGACATACATTAGGTGCTATCGAAGTTATTATTACAGATTCAGCTTGGGAAAAGATGACAGAGGCTCAGCAGGAAGCTATGCTTGAGGCAGGTAAGCTTGCAGGAGAATATTGTAAGAGTATTTCTGCAGAAAAGGAAGAGGAAGTACTTAAACAGCTTAAAGATGAAGGTTGTAATGTAATTGAAGTAACTGATCTTAAGCCTTGGCAGGATGCAGTTGCAAAGGTTATAGAAGAGCAGGTTAATACGGATGAGCTTAAGGATCTGTATCAGCAGCTTCTTGACCTTCAGTAATCTGATATATCTTTTGACAATAAAGAAAATATTAACTGATCATTGGGCACAGCACAAAGTGCTGTGCCCAAACTATAAAAGAAGGTGGGTAAAACAATGTTTGAGAGGTTGGATAAGATTAAGCCCATATATGATGTTGTATATAAAGTAGTTCTGTTTATATGTAAGATACTTTTGATCGCAGACATCCTTATTACAACTATGGCAGTTATGGGCCGTTATATTTCATTTATTCCCGATCCGTCATGGAGTGAGGAAGTTGTATTGACACTTATGTCATATATGGCTGTGCTGTCGGCAGCCCTTGCAATAAGAAGGGGCGCACATATTAGGATGACAGCGTTTGACCGTTTTCTCCCTGAGAAACTTTTGAAGGCTTTGGATCTGGTCGCAGATTTTATGGTATTAACTTTTGCTTTTATTATGCTGGTTGTAGGTACTAATTATGCTGCTACAATAGGATCTAAGGGTACATATGTTTCTATGCCGTCGGTTTCAAGAATATGGATGTATCTTCCTGTTCCGGTAGCGGGTGCGGCAATGATAGTTTTTGAGTTGGAAACACTTTATGCTCATATTAAGTCAATTGTCCTCAAAACCGATTATTCGGCAGGAGCGATTGAAGACAAGGATGAAATAACTGAAGCGCTTAAGAAGGCTGCAGCAGAAGAAGCCGAAATGGCCGGAAAGGAGAGTGACAAATAATGAGTGTACAAACATTAGCTATTATAGTTTTGCTTGGAAGTTTTCTGCTCATGGTACTGCTTCGATTTCCGATTGCTTATGCAGTAGGTATTTCTTCCGTCTTATGTCTTTTGGTACAGGGGCAGTCTTTGGCTACCATGTGTCAGTATATGGTTAAAGGAATCAGCTCTTTTTCTCTTATGGCTGTTCCGTTCTTTATCACAATGGGTGTTCTTATGGGTAGCGGTGGAATATCCGAGAAACTTATTGCATTGGCAGATTCCCTGGTAGGATGGATGACCGGTGGAATGGCTATGGTAAATATTGTAGCTTCATATTTCTTTGGTGGTATTTCCGGATCTGCAGCTGCGGATACTGCATCTATTGGTTCTATAATGATACCTATGATGGTAGATCAGGGATATGATGATGATTTTTCAACAGCTGTTACAATAACCTCATCCTGCGAAGGTCTTCTTGTGCCTCCCAGTCATAATATGGTAATATATGCCATGAGTGCGGGCGGTGTTTCTGTAGGAGCGTTATTCCTTGCCGGATATATTCCGGGAGCCCTTCTTGCAGCATCATTGATGATCGGATCTTACATTATTTCTAAAAAACGTAATTATCCTAAGGGAGATAAGTTCTCACTCAAAAGATTGGGAAAACAGTTTGTTGTTTCGTTTTGGGCACTGGCAGCGGTAATAATAGTTGTTATAGGTGTGGTTGCAGGTGTATTTACGGCTACGGAATCAGCAGCAATTGCTGTTATTTACAGTCTTATTGTTTCGGTATTCATATACAAAGGACTTAATTGGAAGGGTGTTTGGAATGTATTGGATAAATGTATAGATACTCTGTCTATAGTACTTATTCTTATATCAACCTCTGCTGTATTCGGATTTTGTTTAACAAGGCTTCATGTTCCTGATATGGCAAGCAAGGCAATACTCGGAGTATCGAACAATCCTTACGTGATAGCGATACTCATTGACCTTATATTGCTTTTCCTTGGATGTATCATGGATATGGCACCGATTATTCTTATAGCTACGCCTATCCTTCTTCCGATAGCAACCAGTATAGGTATCACACCGGTTCAGTTTGGTATCATCATGGTGCTGAATTGTGGTATCGGACTTCTTACACCTCCTGTAGGAGCTGTATTATTTATCGGATCGGCTGTTGGACATTGTAAAATGGAGAAGGTTGTTAAAGCAACACTTCCTTTCTATATTTGTATGATAATAACATTACTTTTGGTTACTTTTATACCGGGAATAGCTATGTTTCTTCCTAACCTTCTCGGTAATTAAATGTAATAATATAAGAGGACAGACATGCAATATAGTTATAAATACCGCGTAAAAGAATCAGATATATGGCAGGCTTCTATGTATTATGCATATTCATCGTATATGGGAGTTGTAAATGTGGTATGCATAATTGCATCGATAGCTCTTATAGTCAGTAAGTGGAGTGAAGCGTCAGATCTCTTCAGAACCGTTATGATTATATTTTTACTTATGTTTACTGTGGTTCAGCCTTCTATAATCTGGATGAGAGCGTGCTCTTCACTTAAAAATGGTAGCCCCGAGCTTGAGTTGACCTTCTCTCAGGCTGGGGTTATCGTTATTTCCGATGGAAAAAAACAACAGGTAAGCTGGAAGAAAGTCGTTAATGTAGTGAAAAAACCGACTATTCTCCTGGTTTATCTGGAGGATGGAACAGGTTATATATTAAGAAACAGTGTTGTAAAAGAAGATAAAGAAAAATTATATGGTTTTATAAAAGAAAACCTGCAAAAAAACAGAATTAAGAATAATTAATGCACTTCTTTATATAAAAGTATTTCAGGAAATTAATGTTTCAATATGATTATTGATAGTTATGTAAATATATAATACAATCACTTTTAAGATAGTGTTAAGATGATATTTGATTTTTGATTGGGGAGGGTAAAAATGTACGTGCTCAATTCAGACAAGGAATACCGGGATTTAGGTAATGGTGTGATACGAAAAGTACTTGCATATAGTGAGAATATAATGAATGTGGAGTTGAAATTTAAGAAAGGTGCAGTAGGGGAAATGCACAAGCATCCGCATGAACAGATAGGATATATCATTGAAGGATCATTGATATATAAAGAAGAGGGAAAGGAAGATGTGGTATTAAATACGGGTGATACGTATATAGTAGCTTCTAATGTTATGCATGGTATAGAGTGTCTTACTGAGGTTAAACTTTTGGATATTTTTACGCCAATGCGTAAAGATTTTGTATAAGCGGAGGTTATACATGAATTCATCATTAAATATTCAAACATATGAACATCTTAAAAGAGACATTATGACATTGGCACTGAAACCGGGCGAACCTGTATCGGCGGCAAAGATAGCGGAGAAATATGAAGTAAGCAGAACTCCTGCCAGAGAAGCATTGGTTAAACTTGAAGCAGAGGGCCTTGTAGATATTTATCCCCAGAGTAAGTCCGAGATAAGTAAGATTGACGTTGCCAGAGCCAAGCAGGAATGGTTTATCCGAAGGACATTAGAACTTGGGGTTGTGGACGGATTGTTTGATAATATAAAGGATTCCGACGTTCTTAAGATGCGTTCATATGGTAGGAAAATGGAGGAGATAGCTGTTGATACTATGACGCCTGATATGGCATATGAATATCTTGTGTGCGATAATGCCTTCCATGCCATCACCTATTATATTGCCGGTGAGAAATTGGCAGCCGAAGTAGTGGGAAATACGATGGCACACTATAATCGTGTGAGACTATTGGCGGATTTGGAGAATAGTTTCAAGGACAGGACAATGACCACTCATGAACAGATGCTTAAATGTATTGAAAATAAGGATAAAGAAGGATATAGGGAGCTGTTAATAGAACATCTTGGTTATTTTGAAGGAGATATAAAAGCTATAAGAGCCGCTAATCCTGATATATTTAAAGATTAACAGATTATTGTGTTATAAATGAAATTCATAAGAGATTTAATCAGCTGAATTGTGATATGTTATCATTATTCAGCTTTTTTAATATTATGTTATTGGATTAGGGTAAATTAGATAAGATAAGAGCGATAACTTAATGCTGGCTTTAATTTACGGCTATTCTTTGGGTTTGACAATTTTTTTTCGGATAACTTTTTTGCGTATGATTTTTTTGACAACTTTTTTTGGAGTGCCATTTGCAGATATGCTATCTCCGGCTTCCCGGATTTCTTTGTTTATCGTAACGGAATTGTTGTTCCGATCGCAGGAAGAATTTTTGCTTAATGAGTTTTTTACATGAATTGTCATATTCTCGGAGGGATTTTGGGCTTTTTTGTTCGAACCTGCATTTGCTTTGGCAGCTTCACTTAAATTATGGAACCACATATAACCGTTTCTGCCGTTTTCTTTTGTTTCGTATAAAGCAGTGTCTGCGCATTTTTTCAGATTAGATAGATTATCCGCATCAGATGGAAATCTGGCAGAGCCGGCAGAAAAACTGATCATAAAATCCCGGTCAGTATAGTTTTCGTTATCCAGTTTAATGTTATGAACATCATCGGTTGCCTTGTTTAACATTTGGGTGATTTTTTCAACGCTTGGCATTTCGGTAAGTACAACAAATTCATCCCCGCCAAATCTTGATACTATACCGTGCTCTCCAAAGATTTTCTTTATTGCATCCGAGAATAATACTAACAGTTGGTCACCTGCATCATGTCCGAATTGGTCGTTAACCTGTTTGAAGAAATCAATATCAAAAAATATCAGAGCACATTCCTTATTACGCGCCAATAAGTTTTCTGCAGCAAAATCAAAGGCCCTTCGATTGAATACTTTGGTAAGAGGATCGTGTATCGATAACTGTTCCAACATTCGATTTTCGCGCTGGGTCAACCTGTACATGTTTGTTATAAGTACAATAACAGTAATCAAAAGCACGGCAAGAAAGATCAGGACGTAATTACGAAATGATTTCATAGTAGCAGAAAGAGCATTACTCGGAATTCGCACTACGACGTACCATCCGGGCATTCCGGGTATGTCAGAGCAGTATTGGGAATAAAATGTTTTTCCTACAGAATAACTTAAACCAATATTGCTTTCACCGTTTAACATTCTGTTCAGCCAGTTTATATAAGCTTCTTTATCGGATTTATTAACTGTCTGCATTGAAAGATATGCATTAGCCCAACTTCCCGAGGCGTGTTTGTCGCCTCCGACACATTGAATTATGTTAGCTGATTCCGCATGCATAAGCATTATTTCAATATCATTAAGTAAAGATTCTGTTTCTGCGATATCCTGAAGATCTTTAAATAAATATGTTAAAAACATATAGCCTTGTTTGGAGTTTGCGTATTCAATACGGGAAAAGATCGTTATTACGGATTGTCCGTATACTGTAGAGCGATAAGGTATTGAAATTGAGACCGGATCAGCCATGGAAGCCGTTTCCATAAGATTCCATTTTTCAAACTCGACCCGTTCTTCTATTGTAGCATACATAACTCCGTCTGAATCAATAAAA
Organism: Lachnospiraceae bacterium; assembly: GCA_024693925.1. Lineage (GTDB taxonomy): Bacteria > Bacillota > Clostridia > Lachnospirales > Lachnospiraceae > UBA2868. The sequence goes on from JAILKH010000004.1 coordinate 32,066, forward strand.
CCTATGCTTAAAAAATTTGATTTTGGATATTCTTTCAGAGTTTTATATATATCTTTAGGTGAATCAAAGCCTTGGGCTGACAAAATAAGGGATATATCCCTTGTGGATTCGGTCATGGAATTTATGGAATTGTTCATTTTCTCGGATACCAATGTACATATTTCTCCGGAAAGATGTTGATCATGAGTTGATATCAATCTATTAAATGAATTAATAAGAAGAGCAATGGCGCCAAGAAAAACTATGAGACATATGATTAATGTTACATAGAATGATCGGTTATCCTGTTGAATTAGTTTTAAATCCTTTTGGTTTTTCATTATATATATCCTAGTTTTGCTCGAGTACTTCTTGTACTTCGGTATCATATAATGTGGTTTTGTTTACTGTAACAACACCGGTATCTTCAAATTTGATTTTTGGAATTCTGTTGCTGAAAAGAGCATTTACAGATTGAACTGCACGATAGCCCATATTATATTGCCGTTGAAGCATGGTTGAAGCGGTATATTCATCCGATTCGATCAAATTCTTCATTTCATCCGAAAAATCAAAACCGATTACTACAATATCGGTCCGTCCTTTTGAAAGTACGGTACTGCACAAAGCTCGCGTAGGTCCGTTATTTGTACCGTATAATCCACATAGATTGGGATAGTTGTTTATAAGGTCTTCAGTCAGAGTCCCCCCCAGATCTATGTTCCCGTTACAATTTTTTATATCGCTTATGATCGTCCAGGTTTTAGGAGCGTTTGCAGACCAATATCTGTAAAAGCCCGCTAATCGCTCGTTGATCGTTTGCGAAGTGGACTGACCGACCATTATTCCAACACTGATAGAGTCGGATTCTTTATGTCCTATATTGTAGAGTTGATTGATCATTTCTTCGGCGGCTTTTTGACCGGCAAGAAGATTATCCGTCATATAGCAAATATCAAAAGCGTCTGTATTGGCTATGGTATCAACCAACACTATAGGAATTCCGAGTTCATGTATGTGCTCGATATCCGGACTAAGCTCTATGGAGTCATCGGGAGCGAGAATTATACCTTTGGCGTTATTTTCAAGCGCTGTATTTATCAGTTTTTGCTGACCTTTCCAATCGGTTTCGTTATTAGTTCCGGAATAATAAACATTACAACTCAAGGCTTCACCGGCATCGTGAACCCCGTTGATTATAACTTTCCAATAACTGGAATCCATTAACTTTATTATAACATAAATATCAGGCTGCCCTTCCTTTATGGTAGTAAGAGGAATAAAATCAGGGACTTCGGAAGAAACTTCTTCCTTTTTATTCTTGTCCTGATCCAAGGCAGAGCATCCGATCATGCCTGATAATAAAATGCACAATACAAATGAATAAAGGATTCGCTTCATCAAAGCATCCCTCCAACATGTTAGTTATTATAAATCTATCATAATCGGAATATTTTGTAAATAAAGTACCTGTAGATAATGCGCTTTAACTATCATTTTAATCTATCAAGGTTATTATACTATATTGTCGGATAAGATAGTGATTTTTAATATGATTTACCCTGATTTTGTTAAAAATATTAAAGTGCGCGGTAAATGAGCTTAAAGATTAAGAAAAGATAGAGTTTAAGATTTGGTATTTTATGGTGATTATCCACTAAATTATAATTAATAAACTAGTAATATTTCCGTATTTACTACTAACATGTTAGTGTGATATATTATATAATATAATTTACGGCATACATATGTTATGCATAATGATATGCGGTTGGTAAGTGTATTGTTTAAAGCTGATTTTGTATGTGATCTTTGTACCTTTATTAAAAAGTACATAGAATAGAAAGGAGAAAAAATTGAACGAATTACTTAATAAGATTCATGACATAGGCATTGTACCTGTAATAGCCATTGATGATGCAAAGAAGGCTGTGCCCCTGGCAAAAGCATTGGTTAAAGGAGGTCTTCCCGCAGCAGAAGTGACTTTTAGGACGGAGGCAGCGGCTGAGGCTATTCGTGCGATAGTAGAAAATGTTCCTGAAATGGTGGTGGGAGCGGGAACGGTCCTTACCAGGGAACAGGCAGACAGAGCAATAGAAGCAGGGGTTAGTTTTATAGTAAGTCCCGGTTTTAATCCCGAAATAACAAAGTATGTTCTGGATAAGGGTGTTTGTATGTTACCCGGGACGGCTACGGCGGGTGAAATGGAGCAGGCAATGATGCTTGGTCTTGAAGCGGTTAAATTTTTTCCGGCGGAGCAGAATGGTGGTATAGATAAGATCAAAGCACTGGCCGGACCTTATAAGAAATTAAAATGGATGCCTACAGGGGGAGTTAACACAGGAAACCTTGCTGCGTATATGAGTTTTAGTCAGGTACTTGCCTGTGGAGGTACCTGGATGGTGAAAAAGGATCTTATCGAAGGCGAGAAGTGGGATGAGATTACTGCTATATGTAAAGCGGCTGTTAAGAATATGCTTGGTCTTGAGCTTAGGCATATAGGTATAAACAGTGGTAATGCAGAAGAAGCGGAATCAACCGCCCAAACCTTAAGTGCTTTGTTTGATCTGGAATATAAGCCCGGAAACAGTTCCATATTTGTTGGTAAGGAATTTGAAGTTATGAAGAGTAACGGAAGAGGAACTCATGGTCATATAGCTATATCGGTACTGGATGTAGACAGGGCAATATATCATTTGTCCCGGGCGGGAGCAAAGTTTGATGAAAGTTCCAGAACGAAAGATGACAAAGGCACTAAATTTATATATTTAGAGGGAGAATTCGGTGGGTTTGCAATTCATCTAAGCAGAAAATAAAGAGTCTTTGTATGAAGCTTTACGGAGGAAATAAAATGGGAAGAATAGTTACATTTGGAGAAATCATGTTAAGACTTGCCCCCAACGGTTACTACAGGTTTTTTCAAGATGATCAGCTTCAGGCTACATTTGGAGGCGGTGAGGCAAATGTGGCAGTGTCTTTGGCTAATTACGGAATGGATACGGCTTTTGTTACAAAGCTGCCCAAACATGCGATCGGACAGGGAGCGGTAAACAGTTTAAGATATTTTGGAGTCGACACAGGTTATATAGCAAGAGGCGGTGACAGAATAGGTATTTATTTTCTGGAGAAAGGAGCATCCCAGAGAGGAAGTGTATGCATATATGACAGAGCACATTCGGCAATTCAGGAGGCGGATCCTTCGGATTTTGACTGGGATAAGATTTTTGAAGGAGCTGAATGGTTTCATTTTACGGGTATAACTCCGGCTTTGGGAGAGAATCTTGTAAATATTTGTCTGGATGCCTGTAAAGCGGCTCAGGCACACGGAGTTAAAATTAGTTGCGATCTTAATTACAGAGGAAAACTTTGGACCAGGGATCAGGCGAGAGAGGCTATGACAAAATTATGTGAATATGTTGATGTGTGTATCTCAAATGAAGAGGATGCCAAAGATGTATTTGGAATTGAGGCAGAGGGAAGTGATATTACCGGAGGTAAGCTTAATACGGAGGGGTATAAGTCTGTTGCAAAGCAGTTAGCCGATAAGTTTGGCTTTGAGAAGGTAGCCATTACATTAAGGACTTCCATATCTGCAAATGATAATGACTGGCAGGGTATGCTGTATGACGGAAAAGATTATTGCTTCTCAAAACAATATCATCTTAGGATAGTGGACAGAGTCGGAGGAGGAGACAGTTTCGGAGGAGGACTCATATATTCTCTTGTGAATGGATATTCAACTCAGGAAGCAATCGAGTTTGCGGTGGCCGCATCAGCACTTAAACATTCTGTCGAAGGAGATTTTAACAGGGTAGGAGTAGATGAAGTTAAGAAGCTTGCCGGCGGCGACGGGTCCGGACGAGTTCAGAGATAGTAAGGAGAAAAAAGATGAAGAAATTTATGGATGATGATTTTATTTTAGGGACAGAAACGGCAAAACATTTATATAAGGATTATGCAAAGAATCTTCCGATCATAGATTATCATTGTCACTTGTCACCAAAGGAAATTTATGAGGATGTAAGATTTGACAGCCTTGGTGATGTGTGGTTTGGCGGTAAGCAGCCCGATGGTAAATGTTTCGGAGATCATTATAAGTGGAGACTTATGCGCTCCAACGGAATGAAGGAGGAACTTGTTACCGGCAGAACGGATGAAGTTGAAAGATTTAAAGGATTTGCGGATACCCTTTCTATGGCGATCGGGAATCCGATGTACCATTGGTGTAATCTTGAATTGAAAAAATATTTTGGTGTGGACGAGCCGCTTACCGTATCGAATGCTGAAAAGATATGGAATAAGTGCAATGATCTTTTGAAAAACGATCCGAATATGACCGTCAGGGGACTTATAAGACAGAGTAATGTTGCATATATAGGAACAACGGATGATCCGGTTGACTCTCTTGAATGGCATGAAAAAATCGCTGCCGATAAGTCGGTGGATTTCTTGGTAAGACCTTCTTTCAGACCGGATAAAGCTATAAATATTACAAAAGCGGGCTTTAAAGAATATATTGAGAGTCTTGCAAAAGTTGTTGGAAAAACAAGTCTTGATACGACACAGGATGTTATAGATGCACTTGTTAACAGGGTTGAATTCTTTGCAGCTCATGGATGTGTGGCATCGGATCATGGTTTGGATTATGTTCCCTTTAGAAAGCTTCCTATGGAGGTATGTGATGCAGCCTTTAAGAAGGCTATGAATAATGAACCTGTAGGAATTGAAGAAGCTGAAGGTTATCAGACTGCATTGCTGATAGCTCTTGGAAAGGTCTATCATAAACTTGGGATAGCAATGGAACTTCATTATTCCTGCCTGAGAAATATGAATGAGAGAATGTTTAAGACTTTAGGTCCTGATACAGGTTTTGATATGATAGCTCAGAATACCTGTGGAGGAAGTGTTGCGGAGTTAATGTCAGAACTTGATAAAACGAATGAATTGCCAAAGACAATAGTATTTTCGCTTAATCCCGCTGATAATGAACAGATAGGAACATTGATAGGCTGCTTCCAGTCAGATGAGGTGCCCGGAAAGATTCAGCATGGTCCTGCCTGGTGGTTTAATGATACAAAGTCGGGGATGGAAGAGCAGATGAAGTCGCTGGCTAATCTTGGCCTTTTGGGTAATTTTATAGGGATGCTTACAGATTCGAGGTCCTTCCTTTCATATACAAGACATGATTATTTCAGAAGGATTATGTGTAATCTTATCGGAAACTGGGTAGAGAACGGTGAGTATCCGAATGATGAGGAAGCTCTTAAGAGAATAGTCGAGGGTATTTCATATAAGAATGCTAAGAGATATTTTGGTATTTAGTGGTCATACATATTCGAAATGTTAATATGATTAAAGGAATTGGAGGATCATTTTATTATTGATAGCTGTAAATTGATTTTATAAAGAATTATAATGCCGGCATTGGATTTGGGTAAATTATTAGGAATATTATATTGCCCGGGGACATGCTGGCATTTTATAATACCATTTAGACAAGTTTTGCAATGTTAAAAACAAGTTTATTTGTGGTTTTATATTTTGGTCGTATTTATAATGTATTTAGGTTAAGAAACAAGTATCTATGCCAAAAGGGAAGGTAAAAAAATTATGGAGAAATTGTGTTATGAGGTATTAAAGAAAAAGGGTTATGATGGTTTTTTACTTGAGAAGGCTCCTGAAAGAGTATTACAGTTCGGGGAGGGGAATTTTTTAAGGGCTTTTGTGGATTATTTTATTGATGAGATGAATGAGAAAGCCGGATTTAATGGCAAGGTTGTATTATGTCAACCTCTTGGAAATGGCCTTTGTGATATGATCAATGAACAGGAAGGACTGTATACTCTTTTCTTAAGAGGACAGGAAAATGGAGAAAAGGTAAATCGTAAAAGGGTTATTTCATCTGTTTCAAGATGTATTAATCCATATAATGATTACGATGAATATTTAAAATGCGCAGCTAATCCTGATTTGAGATTTATCGTAAGTAATACAACTGAGGCAGGTATTGTATATGATCCAAAGTGTGGACAGGATGATCGTCCTTCAAGTAGTTTCCCGGGAAAACTTACACGTTTTCTTTTGGAGAGATTTAACAATAAATTGCCGGGATTTATAATATTATCCTGTGAACTTATAGATCGAAATGGTGACGAACTGAAAAGATGCGTAAATAAGTATATTGAACAATGGGGATTGTCAAAGGAATTTTCGGAATGGGTGGATAAAGAAAATATTTTCTGTTCTACGCTGGTTGACAGGATCGTTCCCGGATACCCCCGAGCAGAAGCGGATTCTATATGTGAGGAATTAGGCTATAAGGATAATATTATAGATACAGGTGAAGTATTTGGAGCCTGGGTCATTGAAGGGCCTTTGAGCATTAAGGATGAGTTTCCGGTGGATAAAGCAGGTCTGCCTATTCTTATAACCGATAATGTGGATCCGTATAAGAAACGAAAAGTAAGGATATTAAATGGGGCACATACCTCAATGATAATGGCTGCATATCTGACGGGTAAAGATATTGTAAGAGATTGTATGAAGGATGATGTTATTAAGGGTTATATGAATAAAGCTTTACAGTATGAGATAATTCCGGTTCTTAAAGGGCTTGACCGAAAAGATCTTGAGGAGTTTGCTTCGGCGGTTACCGACAGATTCGCAAATCCTTTTATTGATCATGAATTATTATCGATATCCTTGAATTCGGCCTCGAAATGGAAGGCAAGGGTAATGCCGACAGTGCTGGAATATTATGAGCAGAAAGGAGAATTGCCTCCTATACTTACTTTTTCTTTTGCTGCTTTTTTAATGTTTTACCATTGTGGCCGTGAAATGGATGAAAGGGCTCTGAAGGGATATAGGGACGGAAAGGAATTCTTTATAAAGGATGACGAATGGATATTAAATGAATTTCTTAAACTGAAGGATGCCGATACAGATAAACTTGCATGTGAAATAATAGATAATGAAAAGATGTGGGATAAATCTTTGAAAACACTTCCGGGCTTTAAAGACGAAGTTATTAGGGATCTTAAACTTATAGAGTCAAAAGGAATGTATGAAGCAATGAGAGATATACAGTCGAAATAATTCGCACTATTGGAGGTACATTGTGAAAAGTATAAGAATACATCCGAATGATAATGTTGTAGTGGCACTTGAGGATATTTGTAAAGGGGAAATAATAAATATTGATGACAGGACGATAAAGGTACTTGAGGAAGTTGCCAGAGGTCATAAGATAGCTATTGAAGATATTAAGGAAGATTCACCGGTCATAAAGTATGGCAATCAAATAGGGGTTGCAAAAGAGGATATAAAATCCGGAAGTTATGTTCATACTCATAATGTTAAGACGTCCCTTTCCGAAAATGCGGTATATAAATATACTCCTGTTGTGAACAAATTACCGGAATCAAAGAAAAGAACCTTTATGGGGTACAGACGTGATAAAGGTAAAGTAGGTATACGAAATGAAATATGGATAATCCCTACCGTTGGGTGTGTAAATTCCGTAGCTGATCGTTTGGTTAGGGAAAATCAGGATATTGTAGGTGGAACCATAGAAGGTTTATATTCGTTTCCTCATCCTTTTGGCTGCTCCCAGATGAGTGACGACCACGAAACCACCAAAAGGGTTCTTGCATCACTTGTACACCACCCTAATGCAGGAGGTGTGTTGGTATTGTCTTTAGGTTGTGAAAACCTTACTCTCGATCAGTTTAAGGAGGAACTTAGAGAGTGGAATAGTGACAGAGTGAAATTCCTAACTTGTCAAAAGTCTAATGATGAACTGTTGGAAGGACGGAGACTTCTGGAAGAATTGCGTGATTATGTGGGTAAATTTTCGAGAGAAGAAATAGATGCTTCCGAATTGGTTGTGGGAATGAAATGCGGTGGTTCGGATGGTTTGTCGGGGATAACCGCAAATCCTGCAGTGGGTAGATTCTCCGATAAGCTTATTGCAATGGGCGGATCGACTATTTTAACGGAAGTACCTGAGATGTTTGGTGCTGAATCTATTTTATTTAACCGTTGTATAGACAATAACGTTTTTGATAAGGCTGTTGCTATGATAAATGATTTTAAGAAATACTTCGTTTCTCATGGGCAGGTGGTATATGAAAATCCCAGCCCCGGTAATAAGGCGGGGGGAATTACTACTCTTGAAGATAAGTCCTGTGGATGCGTTCAAAAAGGAGGAAGTGCTCAGGTAGTTGATGTATTAAAGTATGCAGAGCATGTTAAGTGTAAGGGTCTTACATTACTTTCCGGCCCGGGAAATGATATGGTTTCCACTACAGATCTGACGGCAGCAGGTGCTCATTTGATCCTGTTTACTACCGGAAGGGGTACACCCTTTGGTGCACCGGTTCCGACAGTTAAAATATCTACAAACACAGAACTTTTTAAGAATAAATCCAACTGGATCGATTTTAATGCCGGAACTATTGCGGAAGGCTCTGAAACAATAGATGAAGTGGGAGATCGTCTTGTTGATTTTGTATTAAAAGTTGCTTCGGGAAAACTTACGAAACAGGAGATTTCCGAGTATAGAGAAATATCCATATTTAAGGATGGTGTAACGCTTTGACCGATAGTATTATAAAATCAATTGTCCTTTAAGGATTTTGTTGCTTTGGTTACATTGTTCCTTGATTGTTGTATAAGTGTTTTTGGGGACATTCCGTATTCTTTCTTGAAGGCTCTGTAGAAACTGGAATAGTCCTCAAAACCATATTGGTTGTATACCTGCGAAATCGGATTGCCGGCCAAAATTGATTCATGACACAATTTAAGACGTTTTTTTGAGATATACTGATGGATCGATATTCCGATATTATCTTTGAATACATGAGAAAGATAATATTTGCTTAAGTAAAAATGTTCTGAAATGGTATCAAGGGAAAGATCGGAATCGATATTATTTTCAATGTAAGTACATATATTTTGATATAACGAATTTTGCTGCGATATTATAATGTTATTATATTGTTCATAGGCCAGCCGGTTAATGGTAAGACACAGATCTGAAATATTTATGATTGCCTGCGTCTGACATCCAAACCGGTCTCCTTTTTTTTCCTGAATAATATATAAAGCTTTGAAAGTATAGAGTTAAAGGAGATCGGTTCCGTATGCAAAATATAACAGTTTTCATTCCGGGCTAGATCGATGAAATATGTAAAATCGGAACTTGTTTTTGATAATTTTTCATAGAATTCCGTATTTATCCAAAGATCAAAACGTCGGTAGGGAATATTGAAATTTTTAACAAAAATACCATGAGTGGTATATGGGGGTATTACTAAAATATCCCCGTAAGAAAGTATATAGCAGTCATTATGTATCTGAGCTTCAATATTGCCTTCCAAAAAGAAATAAAATTCATAATAAGGATGACTGTGCAAACCGGTTCTTTTTACTGCCTTTTTGTCCTGGTAATAGTATAGTTCAAAATCCTCGGACAACATATATTGTCTATCGTCATAATTGCTTATTAGTTGTTTTTTCATTTTAATTATTCTTTATTGATCATTGACATTAATGTTAGTATCTTCTTTTTCCGAATCAAATTTTGATGAATCAAGATTTGAGGGATCCTGCCCGATATAAGCGCTTATTCCGCCGTCAATATAAATTATTTGTCCGTTTATGAAATCCGAGGCAGGAGATGAAAGAAAAACAGCAAGTCCTTTTAATTCCTCTGTATGTCCCCAGCGCTGAGCAGGGGTCTTTGAACGAATAAAGCGATCGAAGGGATTTATTGAACCATCAGTTCCTTTTTCGCGCAGGGGCGCAGTCTGGGGAGTGGCAATATATCCGGGGCCTATTCCATTGCATTGTATATTGTATTGTCCGTATTCGGAGCAGATATTTTTTGTGAGCATTTTAAGTCCGCCTTTTGCAGCGGCATAAGCCGATACGGTTTCTCTTCCGAATTCACTCATCATAGAGCAGGCATTAATGATCTTACCACCACCCTTTGAGATCATGCTTGGGATAACAGCTTTGGAGCATATAAAGGGTCCTGTTAGATCTACGTTGATAACCTGATTCCATTGCTCCAGTGACATTTCTGTCATGGGGATGCGTTTGATAATACCTGCGTTGTTTATGAGAATGGTAATCGGTCCGAATCTGTTTTCTACATCTTTTACAAAGGAGTTTACCTGTTCTTCACTTGTTACATCGCATACAGCTCCGTAAATGTCATATCCTGCTTCTTTATATTCGTTTATTGCTTTTTTTACCCGATCGGAATCGGAACTGTTAAAAACCACTTTGGCACCGGCTTCTGCCAATGCCTCGGCATAAGCCTTACCTAAGCCGTATGAAGCGCCCGTGACCCAGGCTACTTTTCCATCTAAACGGAAACTGTCTAATATATTACCCATAAATAATCCTCCGATATTTTGTATAAAGAGTCAGTTAACTGACAAAGTTTCCAGGTTAACTGCCTTGATAATTAACGGTATACAGATTAATTATATATGTAATTATAAGATAAAATCAAAGGAAAACAGAAATTTGAGCACTTTTTGCAATGTTATAAACAATTTTGTCAGCCTCATTAATAACATAAATATTTTTATTATATTTACGGGAGTATAATGGCTGTTTTATGAGTAATCTGTAAATTGGTAAGTGTTACTAAATAAAAGGGAAATATATTGGAAAATAATACCAATAGAAAAATGTACGCCATTGTGTTAGTATACTTGTATACAAGATGGTCTCCAGTACATACTATATAAAGAAAGAGAGAGGGTAAAAAAATGGAAATGACAATGAGATGGTTCGGAACGGGATTTGATACGGTTACCTTAAAGCAGATCAGACAGGTTCCGGGTGTTACGGGAGTTATTACGACTTTATATGATACCACTCCGGGGGAGGTATGGTCCAGAGAAAGAATACGTAAATTGAAGGACGAAGTTGAAGCTTCAGGGCTTCATATTTCCGGAATAGAGTCGGTGAATATTCATGATGCCATAAAAATAGGAACCCCGGAAAGAGATAAGTATATTGATAATTATATTGAGACATTAAGGAATCTCGGTGAGGAAGATATACATATGGTATGTTATAATTTCATGCCCGTTTTTGATTGGACAAGAAGTGAACTTGCAAGAAAGAGACCGGATGGATCGACTGTTCTTGCTTATTCTCAGGAGGCGATAGATAAGCTTAATCCCGAGACTATGTTTGATTCTATCAAGAATGAATCCAACGGAGCGGTTCTTCCCGGCTGGGAGCCTGAACGTATGGCTATAATAAAAGAATTATTTGAAAGTTATAAGGATGTGGATGAAGAAAAGTTATTTGATAATCTTAAGTACTTTTTGGAAAGGATCATGCCGGTATGTGATGAGTATGATATTAATATGGCCATTCATCCCGATGATCCTGCCTGGTCGGTATTTGGACTTCCGCGAATCATAATCAATCTTCCCAATATACAGAGGATGATGAAAATGGTTGATAATCCGCATAATGGAGTTACCTTCTGTTCGGGTTCATATGGTACAAACAGAGAGAATGATCTTCCCGGAATGATCCGTGCACTTAAGGGAAGGGTACATTTTGCGCACGTACGTAATCTTAAATTTAATTCCGATGATGATTTTGAAGAAGCAGCTCATCTTTCGAGAGATGGGGATTTTGACCTGTATGAAATAATGAAAGCGCTCTATGAGATCGGATTTACGGGACCTATTCGTCCTGATCATGGAAGAATGATCTGGGATGAGGTTGCCATGCCCGGATATGGTCTTTATGACAGAGCGCTTGGTGCAACATATCTTAACGGACTTTGGGAAGCAATTGATAAGAATGCAACACGAGGATAAGCTGTTTCGGATATTTGATGTTCGGTGATAATGAAAAGAAAGGGAAGGAGAAGGATATTATGAAGTTAACACAGATAAATGATGAAAAGGTTAAGAAAGAATTTCTCGATAAGGGATATAAGCTTCCGGAATATGACAGGGAAGCAATGAGAAAGGCTACGGTTTCCGAGCCGACCTGGGTTCATTTTGGAACAGGTAACATTTTCAGGGCATTTCCGGCAGCCGTAATTGATGGTTTACTTAATGAAGGGCTGTATAATAAAGGTGTTATCGCTGTGGATGGTTTCGATTTTGATGTAATTAATAAGGCGTATAAACCTTTTGATGATTTAAGTCTTTTGGTAACACTTAAGAGTGACGGAAATATTGAAAAGAAGGTTGTTGGTTCGGTAGCTGAATCGCTGGCAGCTGATTTTTCGGTTGAGGCAAATGTAAACAGGCTTAAGGAAATATTTACCGCACCGTCGCTTCAGATGGTAAGCTTTACAATTACCGAGAAGGGTTATTCCCTTAATGGGCCGGATGGTTCCCTTGCAGGAGTTGTTAAGGATGATTTTGACAATAAGTGTTTTCCGCCCAAGCACCTTATGGGTAAGATGGCTTATTTCCTTAATGAAAGATTTAAGGCAGGAGCAAAGCCTATAACAATGGCAAGTATGGATAACTGCTCTCATAATGGTGATAAGCTTAAGAATGCTATTCTTGCATATGCCGACAAATGGGTTGAACAGGGACTTGTTGATAAGGCTTTCTATGAATATCTTACAGATGAAAGTAAGGTTACTTTCCCTCTCAGTATGATAGATAAGATAACTCCGAGACCGGATGCAAATGTTGTTGAAATGCTTAAGAAAGACGGTTTTGAAGATACAGATATTATTGTTACGGATAAGCATACATATACGGCGGCTTTTGTTAATGCCGAGGAGACTCAGTATCTTGTTGTTGAAGATAAGTTTCCTAACGGACGTCCTCCTTTTGATAAAGGTGGTGTATATTTTACAGATCGTGAAACAGTTGATAAAGTCGAGAAGATGAAGGTTTGTACCTGTTTAAATCCTTTGCATACGGCTCTTGCGGTATTTGGATGCATGCTTTCATATGATTTTATATGGAAGGAAATGAAGGACGAAGATCTTGCCGGATTTGTTAAAGGTATGGGATATAAGGAAGGAATGCCTGTTGTTATTAACCCGGGGATAATCAAACCTGAGACGTTTATTGATGAGGTTCTTAATAAACGACTGGTTAATCCATTTATGCCTGATACACCTCAAAGGATAGCCTGTGATACATCTCAGAAGATACCGATCCGTTTTGGTGAGACTCTTAAGGCTTATATTTCAAAGGGGACAGATGTTTCAACTTTACATTATATTCCGGTTGTTTTGGCAGGTTATCTCAGATATCTTACCGGAATCAATGATGAAGGTGAGTCCTTTGAATTAAGTCCCGACCCGTTGCTGGCGGAACTTACCGGTATAATGGAAGAGTATAGGGACGGTAAGAAGGCGGAAGCAGCAGATCTTAAGGCAATCCTTTCGCGAAAAGATATTTTTGCGGTGGATTTATATGAAGCCGGGCTTGCAGAAAAAGTAACAGAGCTTTTCAATGAGATGAACAGTGGTAAAGGAATGGTTCGTAAAGTTCTTCATAGAACGGTTTTAGGGTAATGTTGTACAGGCAATGTTTGGGTTGGCAGTGTAGTTATTATGTTTTTTGTGGGAAGATTTACACAAATCCGAAAAATATGATATTCTATAGGTGTTATTAAAATCAGACAGAGGTGAGTTGATGAGCAGTCCTTATGAGCGTAAGCCCGGTGAAACCGCTAAGGCATATGCATTAAGAGAAATAACCAAAAGTATAATAAATGTTGAACTTAAACCGGGTGCGCTCGTTAGTGAGAATGAACTTGCGAAGACATTGGGAGTAAGCCGGACTCCTATAAGAGAAGCTCTTCAGGAGCTTCAGAAGTCGCAGCTTATCGAAGTGTTTCCGCAAAGAGGCAGTTATGTTGCCGCAATATCTTTTGATGCGGTTGATGAGGCGGCATTTTTAAGAAGAACACTCGAAACGGCAATAGTTGAAGAATTGTGTGAGATCATTGATGAAAAGCAGATAGAAAAGCTTTATGAGAATGTAGAACTTCAAGAGTATTATTTGTCTAATGATATGTCCGAAAAAATAATGAATCTTGATAACGAATTTCATAAAACATTATTTATTATGTGCGGAAAAGAGCGGACTTATAATCTTATGCAAAGTATGATGGGCCATTTTGACAGGATCAGAACACTTAGTCTTTATTCTATAAAAGACATAAAGATCGTATCCGATCATCGTATGATAATAGAAGCAATAGCGGCCAAAAACAAAGAGTCTGCCAGGATGCTTATGGAAAAACATCTTCTAAGATATAAACTTGACAAGGAAGAGGTTGTTAGTTTGTATCCGGATTATTTTAAGTCAAAAACATTTTGATAAAAACAGTGTTGTGTTAAAATGATATGAGAATGGTTGAATTCAAGCCGGAATTCTGTCAAAAGATTTCTTTTGTTAAAATGCAGGAGGCATTAAGATGAATGATGTAATAAAAAAAATTGAAGAAACCAAAATAATACCTGTAGTAGTCATTGAGGATGTTAAATATGCGGAAAGACTTGCCGATGCTTTGTGTGATGGAGGGATTAAGTGTGCGGAAGTTACATTTCGTACCGATTCCGCAAAAGAGGCTATTAAGGTTATGACTAAAACCCATCCGGATATGTTTGTAGGTGCAGGTACAGTAACTACCAAAAAACAGGTGGATGATGCAATTGATGCCGGTGCCAGCTATATTGTAAGTCCCGGGCTTAATCCGGATATTGTAGAGTACTGTCAGCAAAAAGGTATTACTATAATCCCGGGAGTTATGACGCCTTCGGAAGTAGAGCTTGCTTTGGGTCTTGGCCTTGAAGTTGTTAAGTTCTTCCCGGCAGAGGCGGCCGGTGGACTCAAGATGATAAAGGCAATTTCTGCGCCTTACAGTAATGTTAGATTTATACCTACCGGCGGGATAAACACTACAAATGTTGGTGAGTACCTTTCGTTTCCAAAGGTAATTGCCTGCGGTGGGAGCTGGATGGTTAGTAAGGACCTTATTAACGGAGAGAAGTTTGAAGATATTAAAATGATTACGGCAGCAGCGGCTAAAAGAGCTGAAGAGCTAAAATAAGGGATTCTTATTTAGGAAGAGAATTTTTTCTTGATTTTTTATATAATTAGTGATAATGTTGTTATGTTGATAGTTTGTTTAATTAAGTGGACTTGCAGGAGTCCACTTTTTTAATAGTTAAATTGTATTTGTTAATATGATTTTGAGAGTGTTTTATAAAGAGTGGTGATCAGGGTATGTCTAAAAAAGAGACTTATGAAAAAAGATCGGAAGAAATTGTAAATCCGATACTGGATGATAAAGGCTTTAAGTTATGGGATGTTGAGTATGTCAAAGAAGGACCGGATTATTATCTTAGGGTATATATTGATAAAGAAGGCGGAATAACAATAGATGATTGTGTTGAAGTCAGTCGTAAATTATCGGAAGAACTTGATGCGGAAGATTTTATAGAAGATGCATATATATTGGAAGTAAGTTCACCGGGACTTGGAAGAACATTAAAAAATAATAGGGATTTCGAAAACTCCATCGGAAAGATGGTTGAAGTAAAGACTTACAGTCCGGTATATGATAATAAAGAGTTTACCGGTGTTTTGCTTTCCTTTGATAAGGAATCCATAGGCTTGAAAAAGGATAATGATGTGATTTTGAACATAAATCGGAATGATATTGCAAAGATTAGTTTATATGTAGAATTTTAAATATATTAATTAAAAGGTTATGCCCAATATTAGGAGGAAAGAAATGAATAAGGACTTATTAGAGGCACTTGATGCACTCGAGAAAGAAAAGGAGATCAGTAAGGAGTCATTATTTGAAGCCATTGAGAATTCACTTATACAGGCGTGTAAGAATCATTTTGGAAAGGCTGATAATACCAGGGTTTCAATTGATCGAGAGACCGGAGATTACAGGGTTTTTGCGGAAAAGACTGTAGTTGAAAGCAGAGATGATGTTATGGATCCGGTACTTGAGATAGCACTTGCCGATGCTGTTCTTATTAAGAAGGATGCTCAGGTTGATGATGTTATAGAAGTGGACATTAATAGTAAGGATTTTGGACGTATAGCAGCAACAAATGCCAAAAATGTGATTCTTCAGAAGATAAGAGAAGAAGAAAGGTCGGTATTGTTTAATCAGTTTTACGGTAAGGAAAGAGATGTCGTTACCGGAATCGTTCAAAGATATGTGGGTAAAAATATAAGTATTGATCTGGGAAAAGCTGACGCTCTTCTTTCGGAAAATGAGCAGGTTAAATCAGAACATTTAAGACCGACAGACAGAGTAAAAGTATATATTTACGAAGTTAAGGATACAACAAAAGGTCCCAAAATATTGGTGAGCCGAACTCATCCGGAGCTGGTAAAGAAACTTTTTGAATCTGAAGTTACCGAAGTTCGTGATGGTACGGTAGAGATAAAAGCGATCGCTCGTGAAGCCGGAAGCCGGACCAAAATTGCGGTGTGGTCAAATAATCCGGATGTTGATCCCGTAGGTGCCTGTGTTGGAATGAATGGTACCAGGGTAAATGCTATAGTTGATGAATTACGTGGTGAAAAAATCGATATTATAAATTGGGATGAAAACCCGGGACTTTTGATAGAAAATGCTCTTTCACCGGCGAAGGTTGTGTTTGTTATCGCCGATGGTGATGAGAAATCCGCAAAGGTTGTTGTTCCGGATGCTCAGTTATCTCTTGCTATAGGAAAGGAAGGACAAAATGCAAGGCTGGCAGCCAGACTTACCGGATTTAAGATTGATATAAAATCCGAAACACAGGCAAAGGATGCTCCCGGATTCCGTCTTGAAGATTATTATGATGAAGATGAAGAATATTATGAGGATGAAGATTATGTGGACGGGGAATATCCTGATGAAGAGTATGATAATTCTGAGGAAGCGCAGATTCAGGAATCCGAAGCAGATGAATAGAAATTTAAATATATGAAGGGATGTTAATGGAAAGAAGAGTTCCGGTACGCACCTGTATAGGCTGCAGAACACGAAAATCAAAAATGGAACTTGTCAGGATAGCCGGACGTAAACCGGATATGAATGATAAGGATTTAACTCTTGTAATTGATTCTGATGCTGGTATGGATGGCCGGGGTGTTTATTTGTGTAAGAGTATGGAATGTTTTGACAGAGCTTTAAAGTATAAACAGTTTATACGAGCTTTCGGAACAACAGTTTCGGACGAGCAATTCGTGTCGTTAAGGCATGATTTTGAGAAACGAATGGGAGAAAATAGTGAGAAGAGATAAGGTTTTGCAGATGCTGGGAATGGCTGCTCGTGCCGGCGCGGTAAAAAGCGGAGAATTTATGACAGAAGCCAGTATTAAAGATGGTACGGCCTGTCTTGTGGTATTGGCATCCGATTCATCGGACAATACAAAAAAACAATTTATAAGTTCCTGTGATTATTACAATATTCCTTTAAAAATATATTCGGATAAGATTTCTTTGGGACATTGCATAGGTAAAGAATTCAGAGCATCGGTATCGGTAACCGATGAAGGCCTTGCAAACAAGATATTGGATCTGATTAAACTTGATGAGCAAAGTTTGAAAGCAGATAAGAAAGACGAGGTGTTATAAGATTGGCAAAGATGAGAATACATGAATTTGCAAAAGAACTGGACATATCCGGAAAGGATGTTGTTACCATACTTGAAAAATTGGGAGAGACCGGTAAAACCGTATCCTCTTCAATCGATGAGGAACTTCAGGATAAGATCAGAAAACATTTGGGTAAAGATGATAAGAAGAGTGCCGATAATAAAACGGCTGAAGGTATAACAAAGCCGGTAAGGGAATCACAAACATCAGACCCGGAGACAAAGGCTGTATCTTCTGAGGGTAAAGGTCAGGCTTTAGGTGCGGCTGCCGGAAAAAAGAAGAAATCCAATATAATCATAGTTAGTAATCATCATAATTCTCAAAATGGGGCAGGTTCACCGGGAACATCTCAGGGAAGAAATCCTGTACGTAATCAGGGACGTACGGCCAAGCCGCAAAGACAGGGAAACAATACCTTTGTCAGACCTCAGCCAAGGCTTATAAAGCCCAATGTTCCGCGTACGGCGAATGTAATGGTGAACAGGGAAGAAGATATACCTGTTAAAACGCAGGATTTAAATAAATCCAATGATCAGATAGAGATGCAGCAGATCAATAAGGTTCAAAATGAGCCTGTAAAGCATGCAAACGAGCAAGTGGGGAATAACAATGATAAAACAGTTATCGGCAAAAACCAGGAAGATATACAAAAAGTTCAGGCGAATGTATCAAATGTTAACCATAATAATAGGAATAGCAGCAATAATTCTGGCGATAACAGAAGAAGTCCGGAACGTAGAGAAAAGACAAATGAAGGAAATAAGGTAGGCGGATTCAATCGGGATTCTAAGGGGACGGACAGTCGCAATTACAAGAGTAATGATAAAAAGGATAATTCAAAGGGATCTATAAGTATTGCATTCGGTAATGATACAAAGGGTTCTGGAAAAGAGAATCGACGAGATGATTCCAAGAAGAACCGAGATAAGAATAAAAAGGATATAAGTTTCTTAAATGAAGATGGATTTAAGGGTGGAAAGCAGATAAAGGGTTCTAAGGCCGGTAAGTTTATTAAGCCGACGGAAAAACCGGTTGAAGTTAAGGAAGAAGAAAAGATAAAGGTTATTACCATTCCTGAGGCATTAACCATTAAAGAGCTTGCTGATAAGATGAAGATCCAGCCTGCAGCTATCATAAAGAAATTGTTTTTGCAGGGTAAAATTGTTACTGTAAATCAGGAGATTTCTTATGAACAGGCGGAGGAAATTGCCCTTGAATTTGAGGTTCTTTGTGAGAAGGAAGTAGTTGTTGATGTAATTGAAGAGTTACTTAAAGAAGATGATGAAGATTCAAGCAAGATGGTTAAACGTCCACCGGTAATCTGTGTAATGGGTCATGTTGATCATGGAAAGACTTCACTTCTTGATTGTATCAGGAATACTCATGTTATTGATCGTGAGGCAGGTGGTATCACCCAGCATATAGGCGCGTATGTTGTTAAGGTAAATGATCAGAAGATCACTTTCCTTGATACACCCGGACACGAGGCGTTTACGGCAATGCGTATGCGCGGTGCGAATTCAACGGATATAGCTATTCTTGTCGTCGCAGCAGATGACGGCGTAATGCCTCAGACAATAGAAGCTATTAATCATGCCAAGGCAGCGGGTATTGAAATAATTGTTGCGGTTAATAAGATCGACAAACCCAGTGCAAATATAGACAGGGTAAAGCAGGAGCTTTCGGAATATGACCTTATTCCCGAAGATTGGGGAGGAAGTACGGTCTTTGCCCCGGTATCGGCGAAGTCAGGTGAAGGTATAGATAATTTGCTGGATATGATAGTTTTAACCGCAGATATATTGGAATTAAAGGCTAATCCCAAAAGGAAGGCAAGAGGACTTGTAATAGAGGCTCAGCTGGATAAAGGGCGCGGTCCGGTTGCGACTGTACTTGTTCAAAAGGGAACCCTTAAAGTCGGTGATTACATTGCCGCCGGAGCATGCTACGGTAAAGTTCGTGCCATGGTGGACGATAAGGGACGCCGGGTTAAGGAAGCAGGTCCTTCAACACCGGTAGAGCTTTTGGGGCTGAATGATGTGCCGGGAGCGGGAGAAATATTTATATCACCCGAAAATGATAAAGAAGCTAAGAATTTTGCGCAGACCTTTATCGCGCAGAATAAGGTTAAACTGCTTGACGATACTAAGAATAAGATGTCTCTTGATGATCTGTTTAACCAGATTCAGGAGGGTAACCTTAAGGAACTTAACCTGATCATAAAAGCGGATGTTCAAGGCTCGGTG
This sequence comes from Lachnospiraceae bacterium, assembly GCA_024693925.1. Lineage (GTDB taxonomy): Bacteria > Bacillota > Clostridia > Lachnospirales > Lachnospiraceae > UBA2868. The sequence continues at coordinate 51,928 of JAILKH010000004.1, forward strand.
GAAGCGGTTAAGGAGAGTTTGGTTAAGCTTACAAACGAAGAAGTAGTGGTTAAAGTTATTCACGGTGGTGTTGGAGCGATAAATGAAAGTGATGTTGTACTTGCATCCGCCTCAAATGCTATAATAATCGGATTTAATGTACGCCCTGATGCTACAGCTAAAAATATAGCGGAGACAGAAGGCGTTGATATAAGACTTTATAATGTTATTTACAAAGCTATAGAGGATGTTGAAGCAGCAATGAAAGGTATGCTTGATCCGGTATTTGAGGAAAAAATATTGGGACATGCTGAGATAAGACAGATATTTAAGGCTTCGGGAGTCGGAAACATTGCCGGTTCATATGTGCTGGATGGTGTATTTGAGCGTGGTTGTCAGGTGCGTATCACTCATGAAGGAAAACAGGTATTTGAGGGTAATCTTGCTTCTCTTAAGAGGTTTAAGGATGATGTAAAGGAAGTTAAGACGGGATTTGAATGCGGTCTTGTATTTGAAGATTTTAATGACTTTACCGAGCTTGATATTGTAGAGGCATATAAGATGGTTGAAGTGCCAAGATAATTAGTCCGGTAGAATGACAGATGTCGGATAGTTGGAGAAAAAATGAGAAAGAACAGTATAAAAAACACAAGGATAAATTCTGAGGTACAAAGGGAACTTGCGAATTTGATCCGTTCAGAGATCAAAGATCCACGTATAGGGGTGATGACTTGTGTTACCGATGTGGAAGTTGCACCGGATCTTAAGACTTGTAAGGTATGGATATCTACTCTTGGTGATGAAAAGGATAGAGAGGAAACTCTTAAAGGTTTAAAAAGTGCTGAGGGATTTCTGAGGAAACAGCTGGCAAAAAATTTAAATCTCAGAAACACACCGGAGCTTAGATTTATTGCGGACACATCTATAGAGTATGGTATGAAGATGAATACACTCCTAGACAGTGTAAAGGGCAGAGAACAGGAGTAGATAATATGATTGGTAATTTGATTGAGGAAATAGGTGAGGCAAAGCTTATTGGAATCACCGGCCACGTTAGACCTGACGGGGATTGCGTGGGTTCTGTGTTGGGTATGTATGCATATCTGTCCAATGTATTTGAGAACGCGCAAATTAAAGTGTTTCTTGAAAAACCTGCTGATTTTTACGGCTTTCTTAAAGGCTATGATCAGATAGATTCTACATTTGCATATCCCGGACAATTTGATGTTTTTATATCGTTGGATGCCGGTGATATAGGCAGAATAGAAAAGGCCGATAAGCTTTTCCTTGGAGCAAAGAAATCAATATGTATAGATCATCATGTCAGTAATAAGGGGTTTGGTGATGTGTATCATATTGAACCGGATGCAAGTTCCACATGCGAAATACTTGTAAGGCTTTTTGAAGATGAATATATGGATGTAGATGTTGCAAAAGCACTTTATACAGGTATTGCACATGATACAGGTGTATTTAGATACAGTTGTGCCGGACCCGATACATTTATTGCATTGAGTAAGCTGGTTAGATATGATTTTGACGGTTCCAGGATTACGGATGAAACCTTTTATCAGAAAACATATGTGCAGAATCAGATTCTTGGAAGATCCCTTCTTGAGAGTATTTTATTTATGGATGGAAAATGTATTGCGAGCAGTATTGACAGAAGAGCAATGGATTTTTACGGAGTGAACAGTAAGGATCTGGAAGGGATAGTTAATCAATTACAGGTAACCAAAGGAGTTGAGGTTGCAATATTTATGCATGAAACAGGTACGCTTGAGTATAAAGTGAGCTTACGTTCAAACGGAAAAGTAAATGTTGCGGATATAGCTTCTTATTTTGGCGGCGGTGGTCATGTAAGGGCAGCCGGATGTACAATGAATGGTACGTTTTATGATGTTCTTAATAATCTGTCACTTCATATAGAAAAACAGCTGAATGAAATGTGAGAATAGTTGGGATCATATAAATGAATGGTATAATCAATATATATAAGGAGAAAGGGTATACATCCTTTGATGTAGTTGCTAAATTAAGGGGGATATGTCATATAAAAAAAATCGGACATACGGGTACTCTGGATCCCGATGCGGAGGGAGTGCTTCCTGTCTGTGTGGGTAATGCAACGGCCCTGTGTGAACTCCTGACTGATAAAACAAAGGAATATGAAACTGTATTATTACTGGGTGTGGTCACAGATACACAGGATATATCCGGTAAAATCATTGAAAAGAAAGACGTCAACCTTAATAAGGCTGATGTCATTTCATGTATGGAAACATTTGTCGGTGAAATAGAGCAGATACCTCCCATGTATTCGGCGATAAAGGTGAACGGAAAAAAATTATATGAGTTGGCCCGCGAAGGAAAAAGTGTTGAAAGAAAGTCGAGAACGGTTTTTATACATTCAATTGATATAGTCAGTATAGATATCCCCAGGGTTAAGTTACGGGTTGTCTGTTCAAAGGGAACTTATATAAGGGCGTTATGTAATGACATAGGGATGTATTTAAAGTGCGGAGGAACTATGGAAAGCCTGGTCCGTACCCGTTCCGGTATGTTTGGTATTGAAGACGCAATAAAACTTGATCAAGTTGAAACACTTGCTAGAAACGGAGACCTTGAAAAACGGATATTGAGCGTTCGTGAATATTTTAGAAATTATAAGAGCATTCGTACGTATAAAGATGCTGATAAATTTCTTCATAACGGCAATCTGTTGCGAAATAAGGATTTCGAAATAAGGGAAGACATTTATTCTTTAAATACAGGGAATGACAGTATATTATCAAAAGATAACAGATTCTGTGTATATGATTCTGAGGGAGTTTTTTACGCGGTTTATGAATTTGATAAAAGGTCCGGCGGATATAAACCATATAAGATGTTTATCCCCTAGTAAAATATTAAGAATTAAAGTATAAAATGACTATAGCGGGAGTATAAGATGAAGATCATATCGGATACGATCAATGTAAGAATAGACGAGCCTACAGTTGTTACTATCGGTAAGTTCGATGGAATACATAAAGGACATGCAGATCTTTTTAAGCAAATGGAGAGATTTCACGGTAAGGGGCTTAAAACGGTTGTTTTCACTTTTGATCTACCCACGGCTTTGATCCTTAGAGGTGAAGACAGTAAGGTTCTTACAACCAGAGAGGAAAAAAGATACATTTTTGAAAAATTGGGTATCGATTATCTTGTTGAGTTTCCTTTTAATGAAATGACCGCATCCATAAGTGCGGAAGAGTTTATCGATGATTTTCTTGCTACCGGAATGAATATGAGGGCCATTGTTATGGGCAGGGACTGTCGGTTCGGACATAGAGGTCTGGGCACTCCCGAAATGCTGAAAAGATATTCCCATAATTACGGATATGAGGTTGAGGTTATTGAAAAGTATGAATATGACGGGGATATTATCAGTTCCACAATAATACGTAAAGCTATTCAAAATGGAGATATTATTACAGCCAACAAATTGCTGTTATATCCGTATTTTTTTTACGGAGAAGTAGTCCATGGTAATAAGCTCGGACGGCAATTGGGGATGCCGACCGTTAATCTGATACCAAAAGATCTTAAGCTGCTGGTCCCTAACGGAGTGTATTTTTCTACTGTAGAATATAACGGAAAAATTTATAATGCTATAACAAATATTGGTCGCAAGCCGACAGTTGAAGGTGTAAATTCCGATAAAACAGGTATAGAGACATATATTTACGATTTCGATGAACAAATATACGGAGAGATGCTTTCGGTCAGTTTGTATGATTTTTTGAGAGAAGAGATTCATTTTGAATCTTTGGATCTATTAAAGAAACAAATTGAGGAAGATGTAAACAAAGGTAAAATATGGCATAAAAATCATAAATCAGATTGATTTCTTATGTTATATTTTAACAAAAAAAAAGAATTTCCTTGTATCTTGATATCTGATAATCTACAATTATTCAAGATGGGAATGTGATTATATTTGTTTCAATTATACTGAAATCGTGGCGAAGAGGAGAAATATGATAGTAACAACCTTGTTGACGTTGGCAGGTGGATTAGGGCTGTTTTTGTTTGGTATGAGCCTTATGAATTCGGGGATTGAGAAGACGGCAGGTGCAAAGCTCAGGAATATTCTTGAGTTTTTTACCAAAAACAGATTTACCGGAATGGTAGTTGGTATTATCTTTACCGGTATCATTCAGTCATCCAGCGCATGTACTATGATGGTTGTTACCTTTGTTAATTCGGGTATTATGACGCTTAACCAGGCTGTAGGAGTTATTTTGGGTGCTAATATTGGTACTACTGTAACTGCGCAACTTGTTTCTTTCAATCTCTCTGAATATGCACCGGCTTTTGTTTTTCTGGGTGTTATCATGTTTTGTTTTATCAAGAAGGATATGATACAGAAGGTCGGTGAGATATTAACCGGTTTTGGTGTTTTGTTTATGGGGCTGTCACTTATGTCTGAAGCTATGGGGAGTATTAAAGATATCCCCGCAGTACCGGCTTTTTTCGGTTCATTAACAAGTCCTCTTCTTGCAATTCTTATAGGAACTGTTGTAACATCTATTGTTCAAAGTTCATCGGTAACCGTCAGTATCATCCTGGTAATGGCTAATCAGGGACTTCTGGATATCAGAATATGTTTATTTATTATACTTGGATGTAACATAGGTGCTTGTGCAACTGCTATGATAGCATCAATGTCAGGTAAAAAGAATGCCAAAAGAGCTGCACTTATTCATCTTCTCTTTAATATTATAGGAACCATAATAATGTATATTATATTGAAGGTCGGAATGGAATGGGTAGTCGGTTTGCTTGAGAATATCTCGGGTGATAATCTTGGCCGGCAGGTTGCTAATGCGCATACTGTATTTAAACTGTTTCAGGTTGCGATTCTGTTTCCGTTTGCCGGTTTGCTTGTAAAAATGACATATCTTATTGTTCCCGGTGAAGAAAAAGAAATCGGTTACCGTGCGAATCTTCAGCTTGAATATATAGGGGGAAAGAATATTTTTTCACCGGCTACGGCAGTATTTGAAGCGACAAAGGAGCTTGAGAGAATGGCTCTTTTGGCAAGTGAGAATTTAAACAGGGCTATGAATGCTTTGGTTACTCTGGATGAGGAAGATATAAGCGAAGTATATGAGGTAGAGGAAAACATAAATTTCCTTAATCATGAGATCACCAATTATCTGGTAAAGATAAGTCAGACAAATCTGCCTGTTGATGATGCAAAAAATATCGGTGGGCTGTTTCATGTTGTAAATGATATTGAGCGTATAGGGGATCATGCGGAGAATGTTGCGGATTCTGCGAAACAAAGAATTGAGAAGGATATAGACTTCTCCAAGGAAGCGTTGAAGGAGCTTGGCGAAATGCTGGATATGGTAAATACTCTTATCCGTTTTGCCATTGAAATGTTTTCAACCGGTATGGATGAACATTTAAGAGATATTCTGTCTTTGGAGGATGCGGTAGATGAAAAGGAAAGAGAACTTCAGCGTAAGCATATAGGCAGAATGACAAAAAATGAATGCAGTCCGGAAGCAGGAATGGTATTTTCGGATGTTATATCGGGGCTTGAAAGAGTTGCTGATCATGCGACCAATATAGCTTTTGCCGTACTTGATAACGATCCAGATAATGCTAAGAAAGTATCTGTTGCGGATAAGCGTATGGTTCAGGCATAAATTATGTATCAGTGTTTGATAAAAAGAATTAGATATGATAGATTATAAGCATGGTTTTAATATGGCCATGCTTTAAATAATATTAATAGAAATAAGCATAAAGGAGAATAACAGTGGTTAAGCGGATTTATGTTGAAAAGAAAGAGCCTTTTGCGGTTAAAGCAAAAGAATTGCATGAGGAGATAAAGAATTATCTCGGAATAAAGAATATTACCAGAGTAAGGGAACTTATAAGATATGATATTGAGAACATATCGGATATAACATATGAGAGAGCAAAAGTTACGGTTTTTTCGGAACCTCCGGTAGATATTTTGTATGAGGAGGATTTTGACAGAAGTGATGAAGCAAAGGTTTTTTCGGTAGAGTTTCTTCCGGGACAGTTTGATCAAAGAGCTGATTCGGCAGTTCAGTGTGTACGTTTTCTTAATGAAGAAGAGGAGCCTATTATAAAAACGGCGGTAACATATTGTTTTGAAGGGGAAATAAGTGAAGATGAACTTGAACAGATAAAGAATTATTGTATTAATCCGGTGGATTCCAGACTTACCGGATTTAACAAGCCAGAGACCCTGGTGACCAAATTTGACGAGCCTGCGGATGTTGTTGTTTTTGAAGGCTTTAAGGATATGGCTGAGAAGGATCTTGAAAAATTGTACAGTTCATTGGGGCTTGCAATGACATTTAAAGATTTTCTGCATATTCAGAATTACTTTAAGAAAGAGGAGAACAGAGATCCTTCTATGACAGAGATCCGTGTGCTTGATACATACTGGTCCGATCATTGTCGTCATACAACATTTTCCACGGAACTTAAAAATGTGGATTTTGCGGAGGGTTATTACAGAAAACCTATAGAGGATACGTATAAAGAATATTATGATATACATAATGAGATGTTTGGTCAAAGAGAGGATAAGTTTGTATGCCTCATGGATATTGCTTTACTTGCCATGCGCAAACTGAAAAAGGAGGGAAAGCTGGATGATCAGGAGGAATCTGATGAAATAAATGCCTGTTCGATAGTAGTACCGGTTGAAATTGATGGAAAAACCGAGGAATGGTTGGTTAGTTTTAAGAATGAGACTCATAACCATCCTACAGAGATAGAGCCTTTTGGAGGAGCGGCAACTTGTCTTGGCGGAGCGATAAGAGACCCCTTGTCGGGACGATCATACGTTTATCAGGCTATGCGTGTTACCGGTGCGGCGGATCCCACAGTGTCATTAAAGGATACGCTTAAAGGTAAACTTCCGCAGAAAAAACTTGTACGCGGCGCAGCAGCCGGATATTCATCTTACGGAAATCAAATAGGACTTGCTACAGGATATGTAAAAGAAGTTTATCATCCGGATTATGTGGCCAAGCGGATGGAAATAGGTGCGGTAATGGGAGCAGCACCAAGAAAAAATGTAATACGGGAAACTTCCGATCCCGGAGATATAATAATACTTCTTGGGGGACGTACGGGACGAGATGGTTGCGGGGGTGCCACCGGTTCTTCGAAAGCACATACGGAGCAGTCCATTGATACCTGTGGTGCGGAAGTGCAAAAAGGTAATGCACCTACGGAACGAAAGCTTCAAAGATTGTTCAGACGTCCGGAAGTCAGTTGCTTAATAAGAAAATGCAATGATTTTGGTGCCGGTGGAGTCAGCGTTGCAATTGGCGAGCTGGCAGCGGGGCTTACGGTGGATCTTGATAAGGTACCTAAAAAATATGCGGGACTTGACGGGACGGAGTTGGCTATTTCCGAATCTCAGGAGAGAATGGCTGTAGTTATAGCTCCTTCCGATGTCGATGAGTTTATGAAATATGCTGCCGAGGAAAATCTGGAAGCTACCAAGGTTGCCGTAGTTACAGAGGAACCAAGACTTATCCTTACCTGGAGGGGAAAGGAAATAGTGAATATTTCGAGGGCTTTTTTGGATACTAACGGAGCGCATCAGGAAACCGATGTTTATGCGGATATGCCGGATGAGAAAAATAAATTCTTTGATAAGTACGAAATCCCGGAGGTTGATGAGAAACTTAAGGTTAATGATGTAAGAGGTGCCTGGCTTGCAACGCTTAAGGACCTTAATGTATGTTCTCAGAAAGGGCTTGTTGAAATGTTTGATGCCTCTATCGGAGCCGGTTCCGTATTTATGCCGTATGGTGGTAAATACCAGCTTACGGAGACTCAGACAATGGTTGCAAAGCTTCCCGTGCTTAAGGGTAAATGTGATACCGTTACCATGATGAGTTATGGATTTGATCCGTATCTTTCTTCCTGGAGTCCATATCATGGGGCTGTATATGCTGTTCTGGAATCCATGGCAAGAATAGTGGCAAACGGTGGGGATTATAAAAAGATAAGATTTACTTTCCAGGAGTATTTCAGACGTATGTCAGAGGAGGCCTCAAGGTGGAGCCAGCCTTTTCTCGCATTGCTTGGTGCATTTAATGCACAGCTGCGTTTTGGACTTCCTTCAATCGGAGGAAAAGATTCTATGTCGGGAACTTTTAACGATATAGATGTGCCTCCCACACTTGTATCTTTTGCGGTTGATGTGGCAAAAGAAGGTGATATCATAACTCCTGAGTTTAAGAAGGCCGGAAGCAGGATTGTATTGATAAAAGCAGCAAGAGATGAATTCGATCTTCCGGATTATGATAAAGTAATGGAAACATATGATAAGTTTACCATGGATAAAAAAGCGGGTAATGTATTATCGGCTTATGCACTTGACGGAAAGGGTATAGTTGCTGCTGTCAGCAAGATGGCATTCGGTAATGGATTCGGTGTGAAGCTTTACGATAATGTACGGGCCGGAGAATTATTTGAAGCAGGATTTGGCTCTTTGGTAGCAGAGATTCCTGCAGATAAGGTGGAAAGACTTAAATCCGATTGTATGATCATAGGCGAGGTTACGGATGATGAGACGTTTAGTTACGGTGAAGTTTCAATATCCGAATCGGAAGCTGTTGATGCCTGGAAGATGCCGCTTGAAAAAGTATTCCCGACTAAAGCGTACAAGGGTAATGATAAGATAGAGGTTAAACTATATAGGGCTGATTCCGTATATGTATGTAAAAATAAGGTGGCAAAGCCGGTTGTATTTATTCCGGTATTTCCGGGGACAAACTGTGAATATGATTCCGCAAAAGCCTTTGAAAGAGCGGGAGCTGATGTTATTACCAAGGTATTCAGAAATCTAAGTGCGGAAGATATAAGGGAATCGGTTAATGAGTTTAAGAACAGTATTGCGAAGTCTCAGATAATTATGTTTCCCGGAGGTTTTTCGGCGGGGGATGAGCCTGACGGATCGGCTAAATTTTTTGCCACTGCTTTTCAGAATGAAGTAATGAAAGAAGAAGTTATGAAGCTTCTTAATGAGAGAGACGGTCTGGCACTTGGTATCTGTAATGGTTTTCAGGCGCTGATAAAGCTGGGTCTTGTGCCGGAGGGAAGAATAATCGGACAGAAGGATTCATCGCCTACCCTGACTTTTAATACTATTAACCGCCATATCTCGAAGATGGTATATACTAAGGTTGTTTCGGATAAATCGCCCTGGTTGCGTAAGGCCGAACTTGGAGGAACATATGTTATACCGGCATCACATGGAGAAGGCAGATTTGTAGCAAACGATGAGTGGCTTAAGAAGCTGTTTGAGAATGGCCAGGTGGCTACTCAGTATTGTGATCATAATGGAAATATCAGTATGGATGAGGAATGGAATATTAATGGATCATATATGGCTATAGAAGGCATTACTTCGCCGGATGGAAGATGCTTCGGTAAGATGGGGCATTCGGAAAGAAGAGGGGATTCGGTAGCTGTAAACATTTATGGCGATCAGGATATGATGATATTTGAATCGGGTGTAGATTATTTTAAGTAAAGGTTATATACAGGAATTAAGTAGTGCTTTACAATAAAGCTGATACGTGTTAAAATAAGCAATGTTGTGTGACCTGCGCCAGGTTATGGGATTTCCGGCCTGTGGCTTCGCGTAAGGCATAAAGCATCGGTACTTTTGAGGATAAAGTGTTGATGTAAGTAAATATAACGGAGGAATTAATATGATAAGCAAGGAAAAGAAAACAGAAATTATTAAGAAGTATGCTACAAAGGAAGGAGATACCGGTTCACCGGAGGTTCAGGTAGCGGTTCTTACCGAAAGGATCAAAGAACTTACAGAGCATCTTAAGTCGAATCCCGGAGATCATCATTCGGCAAGAGGTATGTATAAGATGATCGGCCAGAGACGTGGGTTGCTTTCTTATCTTAAGAAGAAGGATATCGAGCGTTATCGTGCGCTTATAGAGAAGTTAGGACTCAGAAAGTAGTTATTACAAAACCTGTGGTTATGTGACCGCGGGATATAAATGGACGCAGTTTAGCATATGTTATGCGTGACTGCGTTCGTTTTATAATAAGTAACAAGGACGGAAGTGATTCCCGAGACCACTGAATTGCTCACAATTGCAGATTGTATGCTTTGAAAGAATATGAATTTGGAATAAGCGGCAGGCAAAATGAAAATCGGAGTGTTTTGTGGTCAATTCAGTAGTTTCGGTACAAATCTTCCGTCTTAAATAAATATATTTAAGAAAAGGAGAATGATATGTTCAAAAGTTTTTCTATGGAAATCGGCGGACGTACCCTTACAGTGGATGTAGGGCGTGTTGCCAAACAGGCTAATGGTGCGGCACTTATGCATTATGGTGATACCACGGTTCTTTGTACCGCAACCGCCTCGGATAAGCCCAGGGAAGGAATTGACTTTTTTCCGTTAAGTGTTGAATTTGAAGAAAAAATGTATTCGGTTGGTAAAATTCCCGGTGGATTTAATAAGAGAGAGGGTAAGGCAAGTGAGAATGCGATTCTTACTGCCAGAGTCATCGATCGTCCTATGCGTCCTTTATTCCCGAAGGATTATCGTAACGATTGTACTCTTAATAATTTGGTTTTATCTGTAGATCCCGAATGCAGACCCGAACTTGTAGCAATGCTTGGTTCGGCGATCGCTACATCAATTTCGGATATACCCTTCTGTGGCCCTTGTGCAACTACCCAGATAGGTATGATCAATGGTGAATTCATTGTTAACCCCAGTCAGGAGCAGTGGAAGAGTGGTGATCTTAATCTTACCGTGGCTTCAACGGCAGAGAAGGTTATTATGATAGAGGCAGGCGCAAATGAGATTCCCGAGGCCAAGATGATAGAGGCTATTTATATGGCTCACGGTATTAACCAGGAAATCATTGCCTTTATCAATAAGATGGTAGCTGAGGTTGGTAAACCAAAGCATGAGTACGAGAGTTGTGCAATTCCCGAAGAAATGTTCGCCAAGATGAAGGAGATCGTAACACCTGAGGAAATGGAGGGTGCTGTATTTACAGATGAGAAGCAGGTACGTGAGGAGAACATCCGTAATATTACCGAACGTTTTGAGGAAGCTTTTGCCGATAACGAGGAATGGCTTGCTATCCTTGGTGAAGCAGTTTATCAATATGAGAAGAAGACAGTACGTAAGATGATACTTAAGGATCACAAGCGTCCCGACGGACGTGAGATCACTCAGATCCGTCCTCTTGCAGCTGAAGTTGATCTTATCCCACGTGTTCATGGTTCTGCAATGTTTACACGTGGTCAGACGCAGATCTGCGATATTACAACCTTGGCACCTCTTTCCGAGATGCAGAAGGTTGACGGTCTTGATGCCAATGAAGTTAATAAACGTTATATGCATCATTATAATTTCCCGTCATATTCTGTAGGTGAGACAAAGCCTTCAAGAGGACCGGGACGTCGAGAGATAGGTCATGGAGCTTTGGCAGAGAGAGCGCTTATTCCCGTTCTTCCTTCGGAAGAGGAATTCCCTTATGCTATCCGTTGCGTATCCGAGACTTTTGAATCAAACGGTTCAACCTCCATGGCTTCTACCTGTGCTTCCTGTATGTCACTTATGGCAGCAGGTGTTCCCATTAAGAAAATGGTAGCAGGTATTTCCTGCGGTCTTGTTACCGGCGATACTGATGATGATTTTGTGCTTCTTACTGATATTCAGGGTCTTGAAGATTTCTTTGGAGATATGGACTTCAAGGTCACAGGTACAACTGAGGGTATTACGGCTATTCAGATGGATATTAAGATCCATGGCCTTACAAGGCCTATTGTGGAAGGTGCTATTGCACGATGCAGAGAAGCCCGTCTCTTTATTATGGATAATTGTATGAAGAAAGCCATAGCGGAACCGAGAAAATCGGTTAATGAATATGCGCCCAAGATTATTCAGATAAAGATCGATCCTGAAAAGATCGGTGATGTAGTGGGACAGCGTGGAAAGACGATCAATGCCATAATTGATGAGTGTGGTGTAAAGATTGATATAACCGATGACGGATCTGTATCGGTATGCGGAACAGAACAGGCAGGTATGGATAAGGCAATTGAATATATTCAAACAATTGTTTCCGAGTTTGAAGAGGGTAAGATATACAAAGGCAAGGTTGTAAGTATTAAGGAATTCGGTGCATTTATTGAGTTTGCTCCCGGAAAAGAAGGAATGGTTCATATTTCGAAGATTGCCAAGGAGAGGATCAATCGTGTTGAAGATGTGCTTACCCTGGGTGATGTTGTCATCTGTAAGTGCATGGGTAAGGACAAGATGGGCAGGATCAGTTTCTCAATAAAGGATGCAGAACAGAAATAAAATTCTGATGAAGAGTTTGGAAGATCGGAGATGATGGCGTTAATTAAGAAATATAGATTGCAATAATCTCGGAATCATCACCGGAAATATGATATAATGGAGACATAAGCAGCTTATGCTTATGTCTCTTTAATTTATTGAAATGTTTAATCTTGGGCTGTGCGGTAATAGTGCAGGATATCGTGTATATCGAAAAATCATAAAAAGATAGTAATGTGCGGATTTTATGAAAAAGGCAAGGCTTAAGGACATATTTGTCAATATTCTAAAAAAAAGAGTATCTTTTTTATCCATCGTGACTATTATGTTTTTGGGTGTATCGGGCATACCGGGTCTTTATTATATGGGAGTGTCTATTGACAGGTCGATAACCCGTTTCTATGATTCTCACAATTTTAAGGATTTTGAGATCATGTCCAATATGGGCATAACCAAAGAGGATATAGAAAAGATCAAAATCCAGGGCGGGGTAGCCGGGGTCGAAGGTGTATACGGCGGCAGTGCCTATTTGGTCGTCAATGATAAAACATATAATATAAATATTGTATCTCAGACACAAAATGTCAGTGTTCCCTTTATAAAGACGGGCAGGTTCGGTGAGGGTTCATCCGAATGTGTCCTGTCTTCCAAACTCATGTCCGAAACAGGTTTATCCGAGGGAGATGTTGTTAAGCTCAAATTTAGGGAAGATAAACTAAAAGATCTTCTTAAGTGTGAGGAATTCACGGTAACAGGGTCGGCTGAACATCCGGATTATATAAACAGGTCCTCAAGTAATTTCGCGGTATTACCTTTGGAAGCCTTTGAGACATCAACGCTCAATGAAGCATTTACATCGGCTCTTATAAAAATGAATACCGACGGGTTGTCCAATGTTTTTTCCGATGAATATCTAAAGAAATCCGAAAATATTCAAGTGCAGTTAAATGAATTGGCAGGTGTATTATCCGGGGAACGGGACGCCGAAATAAGCAGTGAAGCCGAGAAAAAATACAATGATGCAAAGGCAGAGGCAGATAAAGGTCTAAACGATGCAAGGGATACATTAAATGAAGCCGAGAACAAGAGGGATAAGGAACTGTCCGATGCCTATGATAAATTAAAGGACGGGGAGAGTGAGCTTAATTCGCAGTTACGAGACGGTCAGTCACAACTTGAATCAGGGCATGAGCAGGCAAGCGATCAGATGGCCAAAGCCCTCAACGAACTTCGGGAAGGAGAGAAGAAATACAGTGAAGGGGTTGATGAACTTGCAAAAGGACAGTATCAATATGATGAAGGCCTGGCGCAGATAGAAAAGGCCAAAGTGCAGCTTGAAGATGCCAAGACTTTGCTTGATACCGGCAGGGAAACATATAATACACTGATCAATGAAATGGAAAAAGCGATCAATGAATCTCTAGATCTTATGTCTCCATATCATGATATTTTTGATGATCTAATAAACCGTACAGATGCTGAGATAAAAAGACTTGAAAAACTCAAAAACTTCTCCGTTACCATTTATGAGGATATAGTTGAGACCGAAACGGGTGAGTATATCTCTGAACTCATCGAAGAAGATGATGAGGCCCGGAAAGCTGCAAATGAAGCTAAGCAGAATGCGGAATATATACTGAGTATAATAGATATGACCCGATGGAATGAATTCAAGAAGGACTATTATGCCCTTGACAGCGGATGGAGCCGGTATAATGCCGGTGCAAAAGAAGCCAACAATAAACTTAAGGAAGCAAGGAGCGAATATGGTTCCAAGAGCCTTGAGGGCAGTAGCGAACTGCTGGATGCATGGAAGGCCTATTATGACGGAAAGGAATCTTCGGCGGCTAAGCTTTTGGAGGGGAAGAGTGAATTAAGTGCAAACGAACTCAGAGTATATGATGGATTGAATGAGGCCCAAAAGCAGCTTGATGAACTTGATAAATGCAACTATACGGTAACAAACAGGAGTATCAACAGCGGATATATCATGGCTAAGCCATATCATGACAGTATATTTTCACTCATTTATTTCTTTGCCCCTCTGTTTGCTATCGTTGCTTCGGTGGTATGTTTTTCCACCATGATAATTATAGTGGAAGAACATATCGGCCATAGATTCCCGGAAAAACAGTGATAAGATAAATACATTTGATTATCAGATAGAGATATCGGATCCTTCCGATGAAGAGCTGATAGCACGGCTTACGCAGGTATTTGATGAAAACAAAGTTTCATATATTCCCGTCACCGTGGAAAATTGTTTGTACCTTGACGGCGATGAATGTAAGGGTTTACCGATTCTTTGCGCCGAGCCCGATAAGCTTGAGGGATTCATAAACCTTAAGGGCAGTGACGGTAAGGCTGTAAAGCCTGCGGATTTCGGAGTGCTTGTAAGGGAAAAATTCCTCGAATATGAAGGCTATGAAAAGGGTGATGGCTTTAAGGTCCTGGATGATGATCTAAAGGAACATGAGCTGTATATCACGGGGACCTATTACAATCCTTTTTCGCAGACATCCGTTATAAGTCCGCAGGCATACAAATTGTATTTGGCAGGGAGCATGAGGTCAATGCATTCCTTATTCAAACTGCCGGTGTAAATACGGATGATTTATTTGAGGATATCATATCCGTTTCCGACATGATAAGCATAAGACGGGAAGAGGAAGTAAACGAAGGCGCCGAGCAGCTTAAGGTACTGAGTACCATGATGGCTGCGATCCTTATATCCATTTCGGGAATGCTGTCGCTGATGATTCTTGTAAATCTTTCCAATATATTGGTTGAAAACAGGATGAAAGAACTTTTGGTAATGCGTGTAAACGGTTTTTCCTTTAAACAGGTGATAGGCTATCTTGCAAGGGAAACCGTAATGACGACCGGTATGGGTATTGCAGTGGGTGTTGTTGCAGGTATTCCTTTTTCGAAGCTTATGCTGATCGGTTTTGAAGGAAGTATGTTTATGTATGCAAGAAAGCCTTATGCAATCGCCTGGCTGGCGGCGGCATTGTTTAACGTAGTGTTCGCTGTCCTTATAAACGGATATACGTTTTCGAAGGTAAGAAAGAGGCCGCTTACAAGTGTTTCCGGGTTGTAGAATGTTATTTTGAAGGAGTCGATCATGAACGAAAATAACAGAGAACAAAAACATAACAAGGCGTCATGGCGTATTATGAGTCAGCTTCTTGAGACGGAAGATATTGCAGATGCGTTAGAAGGAACTCTTGAGATAATCGTTGATGAACTGGGCAGTGAGGCGGGTGCTGTATGGATCCTTAACCCAAAGGATAACATGCTCGTTCCGGCGTGCTGCAGGGGATCATCTATTGATATATCGGATATGACGGTTGAGAATGGCGTGGGAATTGAGGGCGTTGTTACGGGGACGGGCAAATCGGTCATGATATCGGATGTCGAAAAGGATCCCAGGATAGATGAATCCATATATGATGAGTACGGCCGCAAAGCAAATACTATGATATGCGTGCCCCTTAAGGCGATGACGGATGCTATCGGATGTGTGCTCATAATAAACCGTACCGACGGCCGCTTATATGATAAAGATGATCTTGAAATGTGCGAAAAGATGGCGGCTCTTGCGGCAATGACCATTGAGGAGAAGGGCTACAATATCCCGGATAAGGAACATGGCAAGGTGATCATCTCTCTTCGAAATATTACCAAGGAATATAAATCGGGTGATGAGACCCTTAAAGTCCTTCGGAGAATAAATCTTGACATATATGAGAATGAATTTGTCGTAGTGCTTGGTGAATCGGGCTGCGGTAAATCAACCATGATGAACATAATAGGCGGGATGGACAAGCCTACCGGAGGCATGATCATGGTGGAGGGGAAGGATTTTTCAAATGCATCCGATAAGGAACTGACCGACTACAGGAGAGAGTATCTTGGGTTTATCTTCCAGTCCTATAATCTCATGCCCAATCTTTCGGCACGAGGAAATGTACAGTTTATAGCCGAGATATGTAAAGCCCCCATGAATGTGGATGACGCGCTTGAGCTTGTCGGTCTTACATCGAGAGCGCGCAATTACCCTTCGCAAATGTCCGGAGGCCAGCAGCAGCGCGTATCCATAGCAAGGGCCCTTGTTAAGAATCCCAAGCTTATCCTTGCCGATGAACCGACAGCTGCCCTTGATTTTCAAACGGGGCAGGAAGTGCTCAGGGTTATCGGGAAGGTGGTTAAGGAAAAGGGCACGACGGTCATAATGATAACTCATAATGTGGAAATAGCCAAGATGGCCGACAGGGTAGTAAGGTTACGTTCGGGTAAGATATCCAGTATAAAAAGAAATTATCAGCCGTTGAGCGCGGATGAGATTTCCTGGTAGATAATTGTCAGACTTTTTTAAATAAAATAACACCTAATACAAACAAATTTGAAAAAAAGTACTTGACAAATCAAAGTCACTAAAAATCGGTATTCACAGAGTTATAAACAGATTATCAAAAGATTAATACAAGATTTAAGGAACGCAATATTTATGTAAATCAACCCCGAAAGCACTTATAAATTCTTGCTTTTCGGGGTGTTAACTTTGTGGATAAGATCCAAATGGAATGTTTCAAATTTGAAAATTTACTCTATGTGGATAAGTCTGTAAATATAAAACCTCAATGCGTTATTATATAACAAAATCAAAAGTAGTCAGACTATTCAAAATTGGCTGTGACTTGAAAGCAGAGAAGGGATCAAATAGAAAGACCTGTTTTCTTACGGAAGAAATATAGTAAATGTGGTAGCAATATGTTATTATCTTATTTTAGGTGAAATTAACTTTAAGAAACAGAGGGAGGTATAATATGGCGAAACGAGTGATTCTTACAGTTATGGACAGTTTTGGGATAGGTAAAGCTCCTGATGCAGCAAAGTTTGGTGATGAGGGAACCGATACAATGAAGTCCTGTTATTTCAGTAAGAATTTTAAAGCTGATAATTTAAGGAAGCTTGGTATTTTTAACATAGATGATGTTGATTATGATAAGGGTTGTAAGGAACCTGTAGCTGCTTACGCCAGGATGAGAGAAGCTTCGGCCGGTAAGGATACTACAATAGGTCATTGGGAAATTGCGGGAATTATATCACGGGAGCCTTTACCGACTTTTCCAAATGGTTTTCCATCGGAAGTGATTGATGCAGTCAGAGAAAATACAGGACGGGGGGTTTTGTGTAACAAGCCTTATTCAGGGACCAAGGTTATAAATGATTACGGCGATGAGCACGTTAAAACGGGTGATCTTATAATATATACTTCGGCTGATTCGGTTTTTCAGATCGCAGCCCATGAGGAGGTTATTCCGCCGGATGAATTGTACAGGATATGCAAGATCTGTCGTAAGGGACTTCAAGGTAAATATGGTGTGGGAAGGGTTATTGCCCGACCTTTCATAGGAACGTCGGGGAATTACAAAAGGACTTCCAACAGACATGATTTTTCGCTTTTACCACCTGATAAGACCATGCTTGATTATATTAAGGAAGCCGGAATGGATGTAATAGCAGTAGGTAAAATATTTGATATTTTTGCGGGTGCAGGGATTACAGAGCATGTATATACAAGCGGGAATCCCGAAGGGATTGACAGGATGCTTGAATATATGGACAAAGATTTTGAGGGTCTTTTATTTGTAAATCTTGTTGATTATGATATGCTTTACGGACATCGTAGGGATATAGACGGATATGCGGGAGCAGTTGCTTATTTTGATGAGTGTCTTCCGAAGATTTTAGAGAAAATGCGGGAGGATGATGTATTTATGATAACAGCCGATCATGGATGCGATCCGGCTTATATAAAGACTACGGATCATACGCGGGAGAGTGTTCCTTTTCTTATGTATGGTAAGGAGATCAAACCGCGAAATCTTGGAACAAGGGATACTTATGCAGATATTGCGGCTACGATATTAGAGCTTTTGAGGGTTGAAGGAAATACGGCGGGGATCAGTCTGAAGTGATTTTGTTTCATATCCGGGTTAGGTATGAATATTCAAAGACAGATCCGGTTGTTTGAGAGTGGACGAATTTATTAAAGATATAGTCATAAAAATATAAAGAGAGTAAGGAAGAAATATGTACGAAAAGGAAATAAATAAAAGACGGACATTTGCCATTATATCTCATCCTGATGCGGGGAAAACAACATTAACGGAGAAATTTCTCTTATATGGGGGTGCTATTAATCTTGCAGGTTCCGTTAAGGGTAAGGCTACAGCACGACATGCGGTATCAGATTGGATGGAGATAGAGAAGGAGAGAGGTATTTCCGTCACCTCTTCGGTGCTCCAGTTTGAATATGATGGTTTTTGTATAAATATATTGGATACACCGGGTCATCAGGATTTCTCTGAAGATACCTACAGGACGCTTATGGCAGCTGATTCGGCAGTGATGGTTATCGATGCCGGCAAGGGTGTAGAGGCTCAGACCAGAAAGCTTTTTAAGGTATGTGCAATGAGGGGTATTCCCATCTTTACTTTTATAAATAAGATGGACAGAGATGCCAATGATACATTTGAGTTGTTGGATGAAATTGAAAAAGAGCTTGGAGTTGCGACTTGTCCGATCAATTGGCCGATAGGATCCGGTAAAAGATTTAAGGGTGTTTATGACAGGAATAAGAAGGCAGTTATAACCTTTTCTGATACTGAAAAAGGGACTAAAGAAGGTCATACTGATGTACTTCCGATGGCAGATGAAGATAAGCTGCGAAATTATATCGGAGATGAAGCTATGGATCTTTTGAATGATGAAATAGAGCTTATGGATGGGGCAAGTGCTGAGTTTGATATAGATCTGGTTCAGAGCGGTAAGCTTTCACCGGTATTTTTTGGTTCTGCTTTAACTAATTTCGGTGTGGAAATGTTTCTTAAATATTTTCTTCAGATGACTACAACGCCGCTTGCAAGGAAGGCAGATACCGGGGTTATAAGTCCTACCGAAAACGATTTTTCCGCATTTGTATTTAAAATACAGGCTAATATGAATAAAGCTCATCGCGATCGAATCGCTTTTATGCGCATATGTTCCGGAAAGTTTGATGCGGGTATGGAGGTAAAGCATGTTCAGGGCAATCGCGTTATGAGATTATCACAGCCTCAGCAGATGATGGCTGATTCCAGACATATAGTCAGTGAGGCTTATGCCGGCGATATAATCGGCGTTTTTGATCCGGGAGTTTTTTCCATAGGTGATACCATTTGCATGCCTAATTCCACCTTCCGGTATGAGGGGATTCCAACCTTTGCACCGGAGCATTTTGCCAGGGTTCGTCAGATTGACACTATGAAACGTAAACAGTTTGTAAAAGGGATAAATCAGATAGCACAGGAGGGAGCAATTCAGATTTTTCAGGAGCTTGGAACCGGAATGGAGGAAATAATAGTAGGGGTTGTGGGAGTGCTGCAATTTGAAGTTTTAAAATATCGTCTGGAAAATGAATATAATGTGGATATTAAACTGGAAAATCTGCCATATGAATATATAAGATGGATAGAGAATAAAGACGAGATTGATATATCTAAGCTTACGGGCACATCAGATATGAAGAAAATCCAGGATCTTAAAGGTAATCCGCTCCTCCTTTTTGTGAATAGCTGGAGTGTGGGAATGGTACTTGAAAGAAACGAAGGTTTGAAGCTTGCTGAGTTTGGAAGGAATTAATAAATGGGCGCTTCTGCAAATTTAATTGTATATTTAAGAAAATTCCTTATTGTAAATATATTTACGGCTGGTTTAGTCTTTTCCCTCAGTGGTTGCGGTTTATATAAAAATCTGCAGGAAACCATAGATATATTGACTGAAGGATCAGGGGAAGAAGAGATTAATCATGTTGAAATAGTAAATGATGACCTGAACGTGCCTACAGCCCTGCCTGAGGTTATTATAGAGCCTGAAGTTAGTGAAGAGATCATAACCATTGATGAGGAATCCGATAATAAGGAAGATAATGATGAGCGGGATACGGAACAGGTTATGGATACTCTGTCGGATATATCTCTGGAAGAAACTCTTAAAGCTGAAAGATATTATGCCTATCATTGTCTTGGCGATGAAGAAAAAAAATTATATAAACTTATCTATACGTCCTTGATGAATTTTGAAGAAAAGACGCCTATGGGGACGACAGATATGGAAATGATAGATAATGTTTTCGCCTGTGTACTTGCGGATAATCCGGAATTATTTTATGTCAGAGGATATAATCTTATCCGTTTTGAGCGGGGAGGAGTGATCGAGAAGCTTTCACTTACGGGATTATTTACTATGACAAAAACTGATGCGATAGCTCATAAGGAAAGGGCTGATGCATATGTTGACAGGTGCCTTGCCGGGGCTCCTTCAGGTACGGATGATTATGAAAAGATCAAATATCTTTATGAATATATAATATTAAATACGGAATATGATCTGAAGGCGGAAAACGGTCAAAATTTTCTGAGCGTTTTTGAGAATGGCAGGAGTGTATGTCAGGGATATGCTACGGCAATGCAATATATGATGCATAAAATGGGTTTATTTTGTACGGTGGTCCGGGGAGTTACCAATAATAATGAAAATCATGCCTGGAATCTTGTGAAATCCGATGGAGATTATTATTTTGTAGATGTTACCTGGGGAGATATTACCTATAATCTTTCGGCTGATGAAGGTGTGCCTGAAAATGTTGATCTTCCGAAAGTGAGTTATGAGTATTTATGTGTTACAACAGAGGATATAAGGGCGACGCATAGAATTGATAATTATTTTGATGTTCCCGAATGCGTTTCACGTAAAGATTATTACTATGTAAGAGAAGGTAATTATTTTGAAAGTGTAAGCGATCAGCAGTTAAGAGAAGTATTTGATAAAGCATATGCCGAAGGCAGAAATAATGTTTTTATTAAATGTGCAAATAAAGAGATATATGATCAGATGATGAATTATCTGACAGTGGATGGTAAAATATTTAATTATTTACAGGGAAATATAAATGCGAATTATATAACTTTGGATAACTTGAATGAAATGATATTCTATCTATGAGATGATTCTTTTCTTTTTAACGTTCTTTTGTTATACTAAATAAATAAGTATTTGTAGGGAAGGAAGGTATGTTTACGGATATGGATTACAGAGCAAATGATGTTGAAGAATATAGTGAAGTACGAATTGCTGATGATGTTGTCGGTAATATAGCCGGTATTGCGGCAACAGAAATAGAAGGGGTTGCGGGAACTGTTGGAAACATGACAAAAGAACTTATGAGTAAAGTGGGAATTGCCAATCGTTCCAAAGGTGTAAAGGTAGTTATTGACGGTAATATCGTTACCGTTGATCTTGCATTGATCTTGAAATATGGCTATAACATACCTATTACCAGTAAACAGGTGCAGGAAAGAGTTAAGACAGCAATTGAGAATATGACCGGACTTACGGTATCAAATGTGGCTATAAGGATAGTCGGTGTTGATATGACGAATGAGGAGTAATAGAGCAATGACAAGAAGTGAAGTTCGGGAACATATATTTAAACTTGTGTTCAGGTTAGAATTTAATGATGCGGAAGAAATGCCGGGTCAGCTTAAGAATTACTTTTTGGATAATGGTGAAGAAAACCTTGATATTAAAGATTCTAAGGAGAATGCTCCTGTAAATATTTTTTCGCATAAGGATGAAGAATACATAAAGAATAAGTATTCGGATATAGAAAAATCCATTCCGGAATTGGACACGTTGATAAATTCATATGCTAAGGGTTGGGATACCGTCAGAATGGGTAAAGTCGATCTGGCTATTTTACGGCTTGCTGTTTATGAAGTGGTTTATGATGACAGCATTCCGACGGGCGTTGCAATTGATGAGGCGGTTGAGCTTGCTAAAAAATACGGTCAGGATGAATCGGCATCCTTTATCAATGGTATTTTAGCATCTGTGGTAAAAGGCATTTCTAAACAATAATAACGACGGGCAGGCTTGATAATATGAAGAATGCTTATTCGGTAGGATATATCAATTCATTTATAAAGAACATGTTTGCGCAGGAGATCATTCTGCGTTCGATTTATGTTAAGGGAGAGGTATCAAATGTAAAATATCACTCCTCAGGTCATATATATTTCACCATGAAGGATGAAAAAGCTACGCTGTCTTGTGTCATGTTTTCATCATCACGTAAGAAATTGATGTTTGAAATGCGTGAAGGGCAGCAGATAATTGCAGGTGGCAGGATAGATGTTTATGAGTCTACCGGTAAATATCAATTATATGCGGAAGAAATAGTTCTTGATGGTGAGGGACAGTTATACGAAAGGTTTGAACAACTTAAGAAACAACTGTCCGAAATGGGCATGTTTGATAAGATATATAAGAAGGATATACCTCAATATATAAGGACTTTAGGTGTGGTTACAGCTCCTACAGGGGCAGCAGTTCGTGATATAATAAATATTACCAAACGCAGAAATCCGCATGTGCGGATGATTATTTATCCGGCTCAGGTTCAGGGTGAGTATGCTGTAAGAAGTATAGTTAACGGGATACATGCACTCGAGGATCGGGGGGTGGATGTTATGATAGTCGGAAGAGGCGGAGGTTCTATAGAGGATCTGTGGGCTTTTAATGAAGAAGAGGTTGCCAGGGCTATATTTGACTGTTCGGTCCCGGTGATATCTGCGGTAGGACATGAGACAGATACCACAATAGCTGATTTTGTAGCTGATCTAAGGGCTCCTACGCCTTCCGCGGGAGCGGAACTTGCGGTTTACGATTATAGGGCATTTGAAGAAAAAAAGCGGGTATTATCTCATAAGTTCAAAGAAGCTTTATATAATGTTTTGAATAATAAAAGGAATATGTATGAACAGTTAAAGCTTAAACTTATAAATCAAAGTCCTGACCATAAATTAAGAGAACAGAAATTGATGCTTTCGTCTTATGATGACAGATTAAAGGGTATAATTGATAAAAAAATCAAAGAATGCAGGATGAGTTTAAAACCTCTTTTAAGCGGTTTGAATGATAATATAAAGGAAAAGGTTACGGATAAGCGTCATAATCTGAATATAAGGATTGAGAGGATTGAGGCCGTTTCTCCGGTTAAAAGACTCAGTAGCGGCTACGTATTTGCGCAGAATATTAATAATGAGCCTTTAATAAGTGTTGACAGAGTGAATGTAAATGACGAAGTATTGTTGAATTTTGCAGATGGAATTGTTAATACAAAGGTTTTAAATAAGAGGAAATATTCCGAAGAAGAGATTATTAAGAAAGAGGTGGTGGAATGACCAGGGAGGAAATGGAGAATATGTCAGTTGAGGATGCTTTTCAAAAGATTGACTTGATGATAAATGAATTATCCGGAGATATTCCGCTTGAAAAGTCTTTTGAATTGTACAAAGACGGAATTGAATTGCTTAAGTGTTGTAATGAAAAAATAGAACGCGTAGAGCAGCAGATTATGATTATTAATGAAGAAGGTGATTTGGATGAATTTCAATGAAGAACTGAGAGACAGAGTCAGATATGCTGAAGAGATGGTGATAAAGAATGGGGTTATGCAGGAGGATGGATATCAGAAAACAGTTCTTTCCGCAATGAATTACAGCTTATTATCGGGAGGAAAACGTTTAAGACCTGTAATGATGAGAGAAGCAAATATTTTATTTGGCGATGAGCATCCATGCCTGGCAGCTTTTATGACTGCGTTGGAGCTGATACATACCTACTCGCTGGTGCACGATGATCTCCCGGCGTTGGATAATGATGAATATCGTCGGGGAAAGAAAACCACACATGTTATTTACGGTGAGGATATGGCCATCCTTACAGGAGATGCTCTTCTTAATATGGCATATGAAGTGGTCACAGCTTCGTTTAAATTATGTAATGATGATCCCATACTTATTAATAGAGCGATAAGGGCTCTGCAGGTATTGACTTACAAAGCAGGTATATACGGTATGGTTGGAGGACAGGTATATGATGTTGAGGCTGAAGATAAAGATATAGAGTTGGACGAAGAAAGTATTTTATTTATTTTCCGTCTTAAAACCGGTGCGTTGATACAGTCTTCACTTATGATAGGGGCAATTTTAGGGGGAGCAAAGGTTGATGAAATAAATATTATGGAACAAGTTGGTGAATCTGTGGGTATAGCTTTTCAGATCAAGGATGATATTCTTGATGTTACAGGTAATCCCAAGATACTTGGGAAGCCGGTAGGCTCTGATGTAAAGAATCATAAAACCACTTATGTTACATTAAAAGGGCTTAAAACAGCAAATAACGATGTGGAAGCTTATTCGAGGGATGCGATAGATCAGTTGAATAAGCTTGATAAACGGAATGAGTTTCTTGAGGAACTTATTAAATTTCTTATCGATCGTGACCGATAATATTTCATTATTCTGCAGAGGTAATTAAGTGATACTGGAATGTATAAAAGAACCTAATGATATAAAGGCTGTTTCTCCGGAAAGATATGAGGAATTGGCGCAGGAGATCAGAGAATTTCTGATCAATAAGATCAGTGTGACCGGTGGACATTTAGGCTCCAATCTTGGTGCTGTAGAGCTTACAATGGCTCTTCATCTGGTTGCGGATCTTCCGGAGGATAAGATAATATGGGATGTAGGCCATCAATCATATACACATAAGCTGCTTACGGGAAGAAGAGACGGTTTCGAGACCCTGCGTAAATACGGTGGAATGAGCGGGTTCCCAAAGAGAAAGGAAAGTCAGTGCGACAGTTTTGATACCGGACATTCATCAACATCGATCTCTGCAGGTTTGGGAATTGTCAAGGCTCGGGATATAAATAAGGAGGATTATGCGGTTTATGCGGTTATCGGAGATGGGGCACTTACCGGAGGTATGGCTTATGAGGCTTTGAATAACGCTGCCAGACTGGATACAAATTATGTAATAATTCTTAATGATAATAATATGTCCATAGCTGAAAACGTAGGAGGTATGTCAAAATATCTTAGAAAAATAAGAACCGTGGAGGCTTATAAGGATTTTAAAATAGGGTTGGAAAACACGCTAAACAGAATTCCCGGAGGGGATCAATTGGTGGATACACTTAAACGATATAAAAGCGGAGTTAAGCAGCTGGTTGTACCCGGGATGTTTTTTGAGGACATGGGAATAACATATTTAGGGCCGGTTGATGGGCATAATATAAAGGCCATGGTAAAAATGTTGAATGAGGCGCGTAAATTACCTAAATGTGTCTTGGTGCATGTAATAACAAAGAAGGGTAAAGGGTATATGCCGGCAGAGAGACATCCTGCAAGATTTCATGGGGCGGAGCCTTTTGATATCGAAACCGGTTTGCCCTCACGAAAAGGACGTAAAGCTAATTATACGGATATTTTTTCGACGGTTATGATAAAACTTGGAACCAGGAATGAGAAGGTAGTTGCTATTACGGCAGCTATGCCGGACGGAACCGGGCTTAAGCGGTTTTCAAATATATTTCCGGAGCGTTTTTTTGATGTTGGTATAGCCGAAGAACATGCGGTTACCTTTGCTGCCGGGCTGGCAGCGGGAGGGTTAAGACCTATTGTTGCCATATATTCGTCTTTTCTTCAAAGAGCGTATGATCAGGTGCTTCATGATGTATGTATACAGAATTTACCGGTAGTATTTGCCATAGACAGAGCAGGTCTTGTAGGTGCGGATGGAGAAACCCATCAGGGTATTTTTGATATTTCATATTTATCATCTATTCCCAATATGACGATTATGGCCCCTAAGAATAAATGGGAGCTTTCCGATATGCTTAAATTTGCAGTGAATTTTGAATCTCCCATAGCGATCAGATATCCCAGAGGAGAAGCTTATGATGGGTTGGAAGAGTTTAGGAAACCAATAGAATTTAAAAAAAGCGAGGTCATTTATGAAGAAAATGATATAGCTTTATTTGCATTGGGAAGCATGGTTAAAACAGCTGAAGAGGTCAGGGAAGATTTAAAGGAAAGAGGATATCCCTGCAGTCTTGTTAATGCACGTTTTGCCAAACCTATTGATACTGATGTGTTATGTAAACTATGTTCTACGCATTCTCTTATAGTTACATTGGAAGAAAATGTTGAAAGTGGTGGTTACGGGGAGAAAATACGGGATTATGTATTTACACATAAGCTTGATAGTGATGTTTTGATAATTGCCCTTCCGGATGATTATATAGAGCATGGTAATGTTGAGCTGCTTAAGAAGGAAGTCGGTATAGATAAAGAAACTATTGTAAAACGTATTATTACGCAATATATAAGCTGGGGAAACAAGCATCGTAAGGACAAATGAAACAGAGATTAGATGTGATTTTAGTAAATAAAGGCTATGCTGCGTCAAGAGAAAAAGCAAAAGCCATAATAATGTCGGGAAACGTTTTTGTAAAGGGACAAAGAGAAGATAAAGCCGGATCGACTTTTGAGGAGGAAGGAATTGAACTTCTTGTAAAAGGCAATCCTCTTAAATATGTAAGCCGCGGTGGATTAAAGCTTGAGAAAGCAATCGATAAGTTTGATATAAAGCTTAAAGGGTTTATATGTATGGATATTGGTGCTTCGACAGGAGGCTTTACTGACTGTATGTTACAAAACGGAGCATTGAAAGTATATTCGGTTGACGTGGGATATGGCCAGCTGGATTGGAAGTTAAGAAATGATGAACGGGTTGTTTGTATGGAAAAGACGAATTTCCGATATATTCTTCCGGCGGATATTGATGACAGTTTGGATTTTGTCTCTTGTGATGTTTCTTTTATTTCTTTAACAAAAATTCTTTTGCCTGCCAGGGAATTATTAAAAGATAATGCTTCTATGGTATGTCTTATCAAGCCGCAGTTTGAGGCCGGAAGGGATAAAGTCGGAAAAAAGGGTGTTGTAAGAGATAAAAAAGTTCATAAGGAAGTTATCTTGAATATAATCGCATATGCAAAGGAGATAGGCTTTAATATTTTGGGATTGACATTTTCTCCGATCAAAGGTCCTGAAGGTAATATCGAGTATCTTATATATATAAGAAAAAACGATGCAGAGATATGTTGGGAAGCCGACCCGGATAGTGTTGAAGCTATTATTAATGAAGCTCATGAGGCTTTAGGTTAGCAGATTTGGCGATGGAGATCTTTTGCTGATAAAAGGGTGTTTAAATGATGAATAATTATCTAATTGTATCTAATAAAGAAAAGGATCCAAATAATGAGGTGGCAGGCAAGATACAACTTTTTTTGGAAGAAAAAGGATATTCCTGCACTTGCGAAACCGTTACATATGATGATGTGAGAAAAAAATGTCTTGAGGAATGTATTGATAAAGGAGCCGAATGTGTTCTTGTTTTGGGAGGAGACGGAACTTTAATACAGGTTGCCGGTGCACTTTCTGGAAAGGACATACCGCTTTTAGGTATAAATCTCGGCACCTTGGGTTATTTGGCTGAGGTGGAAAGAGATCAGATAATTGCGACTCTTTTAAAATTAACCGAGGGAGAATATGAAATTGAAAACCGGATGATGCTTACAGCTGAGACGAAGGGAACGGTGAAGGATGCGTTAAATGATATTGTTATAACAAGATATGGAGATTTAAAGATTGTAAAATACAGGATTTACGTAAACGACCGATATCTGGCTACATATGAGGCAGATGGAATAATTGTTTCGACACCTACAGGGTCGACTGCTTATAATCTGTCAGCAGGAGGTCCTATTGTCGAGCCGTCTGCAAGTATTATTGTTATAACTCCAATCTGTCCGCATACGTTAAACTCCAGAGCAGTGGTATTATCTGCGGAGGATAGAATATGCATAGAAGTATGTGAGAGTAAGTATCATCGTGAATATGAAGCTTACGTATCCTGTGATGGAGCTAATGCAATAAAACTGAACGCAGGTGACAGAGTAAATATCAGAAGAGCAGACGGAGCTACTAAGCTCATTAAAACAAGCAAGGAAGGTTTTTTGGAAGTATTGAGCAGAAAACTTAAAACCGTTGGGTGATATTATGGGCAATGACAGACGAACAAAAATATTGGAAATAATAAGTAATGAAACGATACAAACTCAGGAAGAACTTGCGGACAGGCTGAATAAAGAAGGATATGCGGTTACTCAGGCTACTGTTTCAAGAGATATCAAACAATTAAATCTCATAAAGGTTCCCGTCGGAGACGGAAGGCAAAAATATGCCCGACATGCAAAGATGCAGGAGGAAGTCGATGAGAAATATGTCAATGTTCTTCGGAACGGATTCAAATCTATGGATATGGCCCAGAATATACTGGTCATAAAGACTATATCAGGTATGGCGATGGCGGTGGCTGCCTCTGTGGATGCTCTTGATTTCCCACAGATAGTAGGAAGTATAGCGGGTGATGATACCGTAATGTGTGCCGTTAAGACAGTGAGTGATACTTACAGAGTTATGGATGAAATAGAGAGACTTATTAAAATGTCATAGAAGTATTCCCGTACTGCATGGCTTTTATAAGAAAGGTATATATTTAATGTTATTAAATTTACATGTGAAAAACATTGCGTTGATAGATGAGGTTGAGATTGATTTCGGAAAAGGTCTTAATATACTTACGGGGGAAACCGGTGCGGGAAAATCTCTTATAATTGATTCCGTTAATTTTGCTCTGGGGAAAAGAATGCCACGGGATGTTATAAGGGATGATTCGCAATATGCGTTGTGTGAACTCATATTTAGTGCAGATTCTGACTTTATCATAAAAAAACTGGAGGAGCTGGATATTCCGATGGAAGACGGTGAGATAATAATCCAGCGTAAGCTTAAAAATGGAAGGAATTCTATTCGTATCAATGGAGAAACTGCATCTGCATCGACTTTAAAAGAATTATCATCGGTATTGATAGACATACATGGACAGCATGAGCATCAGTCCTTACTATATAAATCAAAACATAAGGAAATTCTTGATGGCTACTGCGGAGACGGATTATCAAATCTGTTGGATAAGATAAGACTCAAATATAATGAATATATTGATATTTCAAATGAATATGAGAATGCCGGAAACAATGATTTAGATAAAGATAAAGAAGTGGCGCTTGCCCGGTTTGAGATAGATGAGATTATCAAAGCCGCAGTTAAAGAGGGTGAAGCAGAACAATTGGAAGCGGAATACCGTAAATTATCAAATGCCAGAAAAATTGCCGAAGCAGTTGGTTTTGCTCACAGAAACAGCGGATATGATGATGATTCATCAGCGGGAGCATTAGTCGGCAGGGCACTTTCCCGTTTAAAGAGTGTAAGTGAGTATGATGATAATATCCTGGAACTTGTTTCCGAACTTTCGGATATTGATGGATTGCTTAATGATTTTAACCGGTCCGTTGCAGCGTATGAAGATGAGTTGGATGCTTCCGAAGAAAAATTTGCACAAACAGAAGAGCGTTTGAATGTTGTTAACCATATAAGAAGCCGTTATGGAAATACTGTAACGGAAATAGAACAATATCTGGCCGATAAACAAAGATTATTGGAAAAATATTCGGATTATGATGCTTATCTTGCTGAATTAAATAAGGAATATGTTCGCGTAAAAAATGAATTGGAAGTTTTATGCGAGCAGGCCTCGAAAATAAGAAATACAGAAGCGGTTGTTTTGGCAGAAAAGATAAAGGAATCTTTGGTAGATCTTAATTTTCTTGATGTCAGGTTTGAAATAAGTGTTACGGCGGATAGAGAAAAGCTATCGGCGGATGGATTTGATACGGTAGAATTTATGATAAGTACAAATCCCGGTGAAAAGATAAGGCCACTTACGGAAGTAGCATCAGGAGGTGAGCTGTCCAGGATAATGCTTGCACTAAAGTCTGTGCTTGCAGATAGAGATAATGTGGAAACTTTGATATTTGATGAAATAGATACAGGTATCAGTGGGCGTACGGCGCAAAAAGTGTCGGAGAAGTTGAAGCTTTTATCAAAAAAACATCAGATAATATGCATTACACATTTACCTCAGATAGCAGCTATGGCAGATGATCATTTTGAGATTCATAAAGCGGTTGATAATGACAGAACCAGAACAAATGTTGTTTTGTTGGAGGAAAAAGCATCTGTTAATGAGCTGGCCAGAATGATCGGGGGAGTAGAGATAACCCAAAATGTTATAGAAAGTGCAAAAGAAATGAAAAGACTTGCAAATAACGTTATATAATGATATGATTTATAAATGTCTTAACAAAAATGTTACATTTAATGCAATGAATCATTATGAGGTGGGGCCACCCTTTGGAATAGGGGGAGGAAGAGATTCATTGATTTAAGGAGTATAAAAAAATAGTATGAGAAAATGGTTAATCTTTTTGCTGATGCCTGTATTTGTAGTGATCCTGGGGGCGGGTGCATATGTAGTTGCCAATGCCACACCCGGAGATACATTGATATTATCCGATTATTTCGAGATTAATTATGAAGGATATAACAATATAGGAAAGGTTTCGATCACCAGAAAAGATGATTTGATGTTTGATGATGTGGACCGCATACGGTTGGCACAAAAAGAAGGTCTTATAGTAAATAAAAATGTAAAAAATGATGAATATCTTTTGTTTGCAGCAGGGATTTCGGCGATGGTAGAGCCTAATTCAAACCTTAAGAATGGGGATAATTTTACCGTATCATATTTATATGATAAAGACCTGGCCAAAAGGCTGCGTATAAATGTTGATGCTTCGGAGAAGATATATACTGTTGAAGGTTTAACCGATGCAGTTGCATTAACTTCAGAGGATCTGTTTAGAGATTTAAGCGTTGAATTCAGCGGAATATCACCAAAGGTTGAGATGACAATTAATAATAACAGTACCAATCCGCTTATACAGACGCTTGTATTTAAGGCAGAAGAATACAGAGAATTTTATAATGTTGGAGATACAGTAAAGATAAGATGTTATTTTAACGAAAAAGAGCGTCTTAGTGATGACTATTATATTACCACACCGTTGCAGGATTGTGTAAAAGAATATACAGTTACGGGTACTCAGTCTTATGTTACTTCCCTTGATCAGATACCTTCGGAGGTTATAAACGAAGCAATAGAGGCGGGAAAGAAGGCCTTTGTAGATGCCAATGAATATGGTGTCAGGATTTTTTGTGAGGCTAATTTAGTTCCGGTGTATATTGATCAGAAGGCAACCTTCAGATATCTTACTCCATCATTGGTAGCAGCATATTTAAAAACCGTTAAAGCTGATGAAGCCGGTAAGCTTGGAAATAATTATAATGATCTTGATCTGATATATTCTGTTTCGATCACTCAGGCGGATGGGGTAACCTGTAAATGTGAAGCGGTAGTAAGATTTTCCGATTTTATAATTAATGCTGACGGAAGTATAGTCTATGATTTTTCGGAACCGTCTATTATGTCGGCCTCATATAGTAATTCTTCAATACATAAAAATGTTGTAACGCGATATGAGGGCACGTATAATATTGAGAAGCTGGATATATCAAAATATTAGTATGATCAAATAATCAGTTAGTCATTAAAGGCCGGTCTAAGGATCGGTCTTTAATGATAGTATTAAACAGTTTTAAGTATAGTTTAAGGCATATATGAAATAATATAATTCATAAACAATAAAAGGATAATAATAAAATGGGATATGAATATGAATACCGACATAGGATCAGCTACTCGGGGTGCGATATAAATAATAGCCTTTCCCTTATTTCTTTAATTGATATGTTTCAGGATGCTTCTATATTTCAATCGGAGGATGCCGGCGTAGGTATTGATTTTCTAAGGCAGAGTAAACTTCTGTGGGTACTCAGTTATTGGGAGATTGAGATAAATAAGCTTCCAAAACTTTGCGATGAAGTATTTGTGGGAACATATCCATATGGTTTTAAAGGATTTTTAGGTTATAGAAATTTTTATCTTAAAGACAGTAAAGGAGAATATCTTGTAAAAGCCAATACTACCTGGACGATGATAGATACCGTTAAAATGTTACCGGCCAAGGCTCCTGAAAGTGTAATAAGTGCATATGCGATGGGTCCCAAGCTGGATATGATGTATAGTTCCAGAAAGATATTGCTACCTCGGGATGAAAATGTGGAATGTGTAAATGCCGGGATTAGAACTGTAGGATTACATCAGCTTGATGGAAATATGCATGTGAATAATTGCAGATATATTGAAATGGCTTTGGCTGCAATAGAAGAGGTGGTTTTGGGAACAAATGATATTATGAGTGATATAGCTGATAAAGATAGCTTAAGACCAATAAGCAGGTTAAGAACTGATTACAGGCAACAGGCACATTTAAATGATAAAATATTTCCGGTAGTTTATTTTTGTGATAAAACATATACGGTTTCACTTAATAATGAAGAGCAAAAGCCATATTCGGTAGTTTCCATTACATTTAAATGATATCGGTAGTAAGGATTATTGCAAATAAATAAAACCCTCTTATGAGGGTTTTATTTATCAGATCAGCCAATCAGCCAATCGTACATTTCCTGATATTTAAGTGCACTGACATTCCAGGAAAAATCAGCCGCCATTGCTCTGTCTATCATTTTGTTCCATTCACGTTTATGATTAACATATACATCGTAGGCGTAGCGTATGGTTCCGAGCATTTCGTGTGCGTTATAATTTAGGAAAGAGAAACCTGTACCGGTGCTTTCATATTGATTATAGGGCTCAACTGTATCCTTTAAGCCACCGGTCTCACGTACGATGGGAATAGTTCCGTATCGTAAGGCCATAATCTGAGATAAACCACAGGGTTCAAATAATGATGGCATAAGAAAAGCATCAGCACTTGCATAGATTTTATGAGAAAGTGCTTCGGAATAATAAATATTTGCCGAAACCTTATTCCCGTATTTCCAATCGAAATGCCGGAACATATTCTCATATCGTTCTTCACCTGTTCCGAGGATTACGATCTGCAGATCCATTTGGCATAACTCATCCATAATATATGCTATAAGATCAAAGCCTTTTTGATCAGTCAGTCGACTGACAATTCCAAGCATAAATTTCTTATCATCTTTATCCAGTCCCAATTCTTCCTGAAGGGCACGTTTGTTTTTTATTTTTTCCTTGCGAAAATCTCTGGCATCATAAGGATAAGAAATAAATTTATCTGTAGTAGGATTATAATCCGTATAATCTATTCCGTTTACAATTCCTCTTAGGCTGTTACTTCTTGCTTTAAGAAGACCATCAAGTCCTTCTCCGTAAAATGGCATTTTAATTTCTTCTGCATAGGTCTCACTTACGGTAGTTATAGCATCGGCAAATACTATACCGCCTTTAAGCATATTTGCATCCTTATAAGCTTCCAGTTTATCTGCGGTAAAATAATAATCGGGTAGTCCGGAATAAGCCTTGATCGTTTTCACATCCCAGATTCCTTGGAATTTAAGGTTATGAATTGTCATTATGGATTTCATATTACGATAAAATTCACCTTCATGAAAACGTTCTTTAAGATATACCGGAATCAAGCCTGTCTGCCAGTCGTGACAATGTACTATATCAGGCTGAAAGCCTACAACAGGAAGAATTGATAATGCGGCCTTGCAGAAAAAACAAAATTTTTCTATATCCCATAGGGACTCGCCATATGGCTTGGGACCGGAAAAATAATGTTCATTGTCAACAAAATAGTAAGTAATCCCCTGATGTTCAATCTTCATTATACCTACATAGAGGGTTTTATTATCCATATCCATATAAAAATGGCCGACATATTCCATACGATCACGGTATTCCTGTGATATACACATATATTTCGGGATGACTACACGGCAATCAAAGTAATTTTTATCAAGACATTGGGGAAGAGAACCGACAACATCGGCCAAGCCTCCGGTTTTGATAAAAGGAACACATTCAGATGCTACAAATAAAATTTTTTTCATACATTGCCTCCAAATATTTAATACCTTCGTTACCAATTGTACCAAATGTAACAGAAAAATTCCATATATATTTGGTAAATATGTCAGACTACTATATTACATACAGGATCATACAAAAGAAATGAAGTATACTGCCGGCTAAAACAAATAAGTGGAAAATGGAATGTATCCATTTGAATTTTTTACCTACCCCATATAAAATAGCACCAATTGTATAGCATATTCCCCCTCCTAATAACCAATAGACGCCCTGTATGGAAATAGCTTCCTTAAGAGGTTTCCAGGCAAACAGTATTCCCCATCCCATTCCTACGTAACAGATCATGGAAAATACCTGGTATTTCTTTATATCAATTGCGGTAAGTGTTATTGCCAGGGCGGCAAGTCCCCAGATTATACCGAAGAGAACCCAACAGGCAACGGGAGAAGTACGCCTGAGAGCAGCAAGACATACCAGAGTGTAGGTTCCTGCGATCAGGAAATAAATAGTGCAGTGGTCAAGTATTTGTAAAACCTTTTTTCCCATGTTGGGATGTAAGCCATGGTATACGCTGGACATTATATAAAGCAGAATAAGAGATGCACCATATATCGAACTGCCTACAACAGCCCAGGGATCGTGGTGTATAGCCGATAAAACAATACATATTACAAGTGCTGCAACAGAAAGTGCGGCACCTATTATATGAGATGTCATATTAAATATTTCTTCCCCTTTGGAATAAGTAGGAAGAATACGATCTTTCAGTTTGGTTCGTTCCATTACCTAACCTCATACCTGTTTTTTATTTTAGGATTTAACAGTTTAATAATATATACAGCCTTCGATTTATGCAAAGAACCTATTTAAACAGATTTACCACAAGCTTTATGCCGTATTTACAATAATTGATAAATACAGAAGGTTTGGTTACACATTCCTTCATTTTGCCGAAGATATAAGAAGGACGCAGATAAAATGAAAGAAGGATATTTCTTCTTAATTTCATAACTTCTTCCATTGATAAATGCATAGTTCCTTTCATACTGGAATGGAAAAAGTCAGACCCAAGCACTGATTCTGCCAATAGGTTATTTTCTTTGCAGGTTTCGTATAAAGGAGTGCCGTAAAAAGGAAGAGCGACAGTAACTTCTATAAAGTCGGGGGAGGCTTCCATTATAAGTTTTTTTGTCATTAAAATATGTTTTCGATCTTCCCAGGGAAATCCGATAACAAAATATCCCCAAAAAGGAAGACCTATTTCATGGCACCATCTGGCAGCCTGTACATTATCTGCGACGGTAGCTCCCTTTTTTATTAATTTAAGAATTTCATCAGAACCCGATTCAAAACCGAAAGCAACAAGAAAACATCCAGCTTCTTTCATTAATTGCAGAGTTTCTTTGCTTAAGGGTTTTACACGGGAATTTGCGGTAAATTCGATTTTGCCATGAAGCGGTGAATTAATTATTAATTCACACATTTCCTTAACCCATTTGGGATTGATGGTAAAGGTATCAGCCTTGAAAAAGAAGGTTTTTATCCCATGTTTCTCATAGCATTCAGTCATTTCATCAAGGACATTTTGGGGTGATCTGAAGCGTACGCATTTGCCGGAAATACCGGGCGTAAGACAAAATACACAATTACTGGGACAACCTCTGGCGGTTTGGATGGTTGCCATGGGTTCATCGGTATCCGGGCGTTTATATAAAGCATTATTCATAAGCTCACGCGCAGGAAAAGGCTGATCATCAAGAGACTTCCCCCAGGTATGGAAAGCAGTTTTTATGAATTTTCCGTCCTCGGCTTTGTACAGAATTGAAAGAACCGAAGAAATATCTCCTTCGTGTCTTAAAGCATAGTCGGCAATCCCTCCGATAGCATAATCAATTTCTCCGCCGATCATATAATCAACATTGCGAAGATCAAGAAGATCAAGCATTGCCGGTTCCGGATCGTAGAATAATGCTCCCTTTATTACAGTGATGGGGTTGTATTTTTCTTTGAGTTCATTAATTATTTTCAGATCACTGAAAATAGTAGTATTTGTGATGCTCATCATAATCAGGTCGGGTTTGAATTCTTCCATATCTTTGTGAAGAACATCCATGGAAAAGCCTTCGGTCTGATAATCACATAATTTAACATTATAATTTTTTTTGAGCAAAATGGCTGCTGCATAGCCAAGATCATTACAGGCACGCATAGCCTGAGCGGAACCGTCATCCACATTTTGTTGACATCTGTCCTCACCACGTTGAAAAAGCAGGCCGGGAGGATAGAATAGCAATATCTTTTCCATCTATATTTAATCCTTTCCAAATCTATGTTAATAAATAAAATACATCATTTGAAGTATATAATAATTACTCGGTAAGGTCAAATGATATGCGTAAGGAGAAATTACTACACAGTGATAATTTGTTGTTAAAAGGGCTTTATGGACTTGAAGTGTTATGATAAAATGATAAAACAATTTATTTTATAACGAGCGAAACTTATTCGCGGGAATGAGGAAAAAATGATCTGTGATAATGTATTGGAGTATATAGGACATACGCCTATAGTAAGACTTAATCGAATGAATGATCCCGAGGCAGCCGAAGTTTTGGTAAAATATGAAGGGCTTAATGTAGGAGGATCGATCAAAACAAGAACCGCATATAATATGATAAAGCAGGCCAAAAAAGATGGGATAATCAAAGATGATACCATAATTGTGGAGCCAACAAGCGGAAACCAGGGAATAGGACTGGCACTTATAGGTGCGGTGGAAGGATATGAAACTGTAATTATAATGCCGGATTCCGTCAGCCAGGAAAGACGTCTTTTGGTCAAACATTATGGTGCAAAGGTTATTCTTGTTCATGATGATGGAGATATCGGTAAATGTATGGATAAATGCTTAAGGACTGCATTGGATATGGCAAAGGAGGATCCCAGGGTGTATATACCGCAACAATTTGTTAATCCGGCAAATCCGAGAGTTCATAAGCATCATACGGGGCTTGAGATAATGGAACAGGTTGCGGGTCCCATACATGGTTTTTGTTCGGGTATAGGTACAGGCGGGACCATAAGCGGAATAGGAGCGGTTCTAAAGGCTCAATATCCGGATATTGAAATATGGGCAGTAGAACCTGAAAATGCGGCAATCCTTGCGGGGGGAAACATAGGTACTCATCTTCAGATGGGTATAGGAGACGGGATAATACCGGATAATCTTAATTTGGATATTTATGATGACATCTATATAGTTACCGATGAAGAGGCAATAAAAACCGCAAAAGATCTTGCGCGTTTGGAGGGACTTATGTGCGGTATAAGTTCCGGAACAAATGTAGCTGCAGCCTTAAAGCTGGCTAAAAAACTCGGCAAAGGGAAGACAGTGGTTACGGTTTTGCCTGATACTGCAGAGAGATATTTTTCCACACCTTTATTTGAGAATGATTGATCAAAAGATATGATAATTATTTAACGGTAAATTTAGGGCAGGTTTTATATGGTATATCAGATAAATAATTTAACTGTACAGTTTGGGGGGGATACTATTCTTGACAATGTACAGTTTGAAATAAAAAATAAAAATGAAAAAATAGCTGTTGTCGGAAGAAACGGATCCGGTAAGACTACGCTATTAAGGTTTATAACCGGTGAGGTTGAGAAAACATCAATTGATGGTGTAGAGTCATCGGTTTTGGTGGCAGGGGATACCTGTATAGGATATCTTAAGCAGTTGTCATTTGAGGATGATACCATTACGTTGGATGAAGAGATGCGTAAGGTGTTCTCTCCGATAATTCGTATGCAGGAGAGACTTGACGAACTTGTGGATATTATGAGCTCCGGGGAGTATTCCGATCAGGAAACCTATAATGCAATTATACGAAATGACGGATATGCCGATAATAAATTACCGGCATATTTAAGTGGTGATGATCTTAAAAAGTGTAAAGATCATGATGAAATAGTTGAAGAATACACGCAGTTACAGGAAAAATTCCGGGAACATTCAGGGTATTATTATGAAAAAGAATATGATATGCTCCTTAAACGATTTGGTTTTACGGAAGATGATAAACAAAAAAGCTTAAGCTGCTTTTCGGGAGGTCAAAGAACCAAGCTTGCTTTTATTAAGCTGTTATTGAGCAAACCGGATATTTTGCTTTTGGATGAGCCTACCAATCATCTGGATATAAGTACCATAGAATGGCTGGAGAGATATCTTAAGGCATATAATAAGGCTGTTGTTGTAGTATCTCACGATCGTATGTTTTTGGATAAGATAGTAGATACCGTATATGAAATAGAGCATGGAAAAATAAAAAGATATAATGGAAACTATTCTGATTTTGTAAAGCTTAAGAAAGAAGCATATGATAAGCAGTTAAAAAATCATAAAGCCCAGCAAAAGGAGATAGAAAGACTTAATAAAGTTGCCGAAAGATTTATGGGAAAGCCCACGAAGGTTTCCATGGCCAAATCCAAGCTTAAGGCAATTGAACATATGGATATAGTTGAAGCTCCCGACAGGTATGATGATAAGGCCTTTAAAGCTGAGTTTACACCACGTATAGAGTCCGGGAAAGATGTTTTATATGTTAAGGATCTGGCTATAGGGTATGATAAAGTTCTGTCAGAGCTTTCTTTTGATATTAAGAGAGGAGACAGACTGGGTATAATAGGCGGAAACGGAATCGGGAAGTCAACACTTCTTAAAACACTTGTAAATGATCTTAATAAGCTTGGTGGTGAATTTTCATATGGAGTAAATGTTGAAATCGGTTATTTTGATCAGCAGATGGCCCAATATGTTAGTGAAAAAACGGTAATGGAGGACTTTTGGGATGAGTATCCGCATCTGACTCAGACTGAAGTAAGAAACAGTCTGGGGGCGTTATTATTTACCGGAGATGATGTTTTTAAGGAAGTTAAGATGTTATCCGGAGGGGAAAAAGTCAGACTTGCGTTGGCAAAGATATTTAAGAAAAAACCTAATATGCTTATTCTGGATGAACCAACAAACCATATGGATATTGTAGGGAAGGAAACTCTGGAGTCCATGCTTTTGAATTATCCCGGAACAGTGATTTTCGTGTCTCATGACCGGTATTTTGTAAAGAAGGTTGCTACAAGAGTGCTATTTATGGATGAGGATAAGGTAAAATTGTATAATTGGGGTTATGCGCAGTATGAGGAAGAAAGAATTTCTCAAATGGAGGATTTTAATGCGTTTGAGAGTATAACCAAAGGTAAAATAATTTCGAATAATTATAAATCTGAAGCTACGGAAACTGTAGATAAAAATGTAATGACAGAAGCGCAGCAATCGTATTTGGCGGGGAAGGAAGCGGCTAAGCAGGAAAGAAAATTAAAAAAGCTGGAAGAGAAGATTGAAAAGCTTGAAGGAGATATAGAATCCAGAAGGAGTGAGTTGGCCGCACCGGAAAATGCAAGTGATTATTTAAAACTTCAGGAAATACAATCTCAAATTGATATTCTGGAGGAGGAATTATTGAAAACCATGGAGGAATGGGATGAGGGATAATACTTAATTAAATTGTAAAAGTTAATTTTAGGGGTTGCGGAAAACGTTTTCCGAGATTATGCTTAGGAATATATGATTTATAAAAATGGTTATTTAATCTAAAATTTAAGGTTGGTGACCAAAGTTAAAATAAGAATATTTAAGCAGGAGGATATCATATGGAAGGCAAAATTAATGCAGTAACTATGGAATTATGGAATAAGCAAATACAGACCTGTTCTGATAAAGAACTATATATAGCATTATTGGAATTGACCAAAAGGCTGATGGGGCAGAAGAAGATATTAAGCGGTCCGAAAAAGGTTTATTATATTTCCGCAGAATTTCTTATAGGTAAATTGTTGTCCAATAATCTTATAAATCTGAAAATTTATGGGGATGTTGATGAAGCCCTGAGGAAAAACGGTCGCTCACTGGCAGGTATTGAAGAAGCAGAACCGGAACCTTCTCTTGGTAATGGGGGGCTTGGGAGACTTGCCGCATGTTTTCTTGATTCAATGGCAACATTGGGAATTCCCGGGGACGGTATAGGGTTAAATTATCATTTTGGTTTATTTAAACAGGTATTTAAAGATTATAAGCAGTGTGCCATTAAGAATGATTGGATTGAAAAAAAAGGATGGTTAAATGATACCGGAATAACCTATGAGGTCGCATTTGGCGACAGGAAGGTTAAAAGTAAGCTATATGATATTGATGTAATAGGATATGAAAACGGGTTAAATAAACTTCATTTGTTTGATATTGAGACAGTTGATGAAACTATCGTTAAAGATGGGATTGATTTTGATAAGGAAGCTATCGAGAAGAATCTTACTCTGTTTTTATATCCGGATGATTCTGATGAGGCCGGAAATTTGTTGAGGATATATCAGCAGTATTTTATGGTAAGCAGTGGCGCACAGATGATCCTTATGGATGTAAAATCAAAGGGAATGGATCTTCATAAGCTTGATAAATATGTCAGTATTCAGATCAATGATACTCATCCTACTATGGTAATTCCCGAACTTATCAGACTTCTTACCGAAAAAGAAGGCTTTAGTATGAAGGAGGCAATATCTGTAGTAAGCAAGACTTGTGCATATACGAATCATACAATATTATCGGAAGCCTTGGAAAAGTGGCCTCTTGCTTATCTTGAAAAAGTAGTGCCTCAGCTTATTCCGATAATAAAAGAACTTGATCGTCTGGTTGTAAGAAAATATCGCGATGAACGGGTATGGATAATAGATGAAGATGAGCGTGTACATATGGCGCACATTGATATTCATTACGGATATTCCATAAATGGTGTTGCGGCTTTGCATACGGATATTCTAAAAAATTCCGAACTTAAGCATTTTTATGATATATATCCGGAAAAATTCAATAATAAGACTAACGGCATTACATTCCGTCGCTGGCTTATGTCGTGTAATCCTGAGTTATCCGGATATATCAGCAGTATGATAGGTGACGGCTGGAAAAAAGATGCGGATGAGCTGAAAAAATTATTGGGATTTAAGGCGGATAATAAGGTTCTTGAAGGAATTGCAAGGATCAAGTCCGATAAGAAAAAGGAGCTGGCTACATATATTAAGGAAAAGGAGAATGTTATTCTTAATACTGATTCGATTTTTGATATTCAGATAAAGAGAATGCACGAATATAAGAGACAGCAGATGAATGCTCTGTATATAATCCATAAATATTTAGAGATCAAGAGTGGTGTGAAGCCGGTTCGTCCTATGACCTTTATATTTGGAGCAAAAGCGGCTCCGGCTTATGTGATAGCTCAGGATATTATTCATCTTTTATTGGTGCTGCAGGAGATAATAAATAACGATCCGGAGGTTTCACCTTATATTAAGCTTGTAATGGTGGAGAATTATAATGTAAGTTATGCTGAAAAACTTATCCCTGCCTGTGATATATCTGAGCAGATTTCATTGGCATCCAAGGAAGCTTCAGGTACGGGTAATATGAAGTTTATGTTAAACGGAGCAGTTACATTGGGTACCATGGATGGAGCAAATGTAGAGATATATGATCTTGTAGGTAAAGATAATATTTATGTATTTGGAAAAGATAGTGATACTGTTATTAAGCATTATGAAAAGGCGGATTATATTTCAAAAGATTATTATAAAAACAGTAAAGTGATAAAGGATGCAGTTGATTTTATAGTAAGTGATAAAGTACTTAAGGTTGGAGATAAGGTAAATCTTGAACGACTTTATAATGAACTGCTGAATAAGGATTGGTTTATGACATTGCTCGATCTTGAGGAATATATAAAAGTTAAAGATAAGGCTTTTGCAGATTATGAGAATAAAGATGAGTGGAATAAAAAGATGCTTGCCAATATTGCGATGGCGGGATTCTTTTCATCTGACAGAACAATAGCTGAGTATAACAAAGATATTTGGAAGATCAGTCTGTAAGTGAGAATATAATTATCTGCGGTGTAGTATTATCAGTATATAAAAATCGTATCGGAATTAATGCTCCGGTACGATTTTTGTTTACATTTCCGGAATGAACCGGTATTGATCTTATTTATAACTGATCATTAAAATGTACTGAGTTGTATTTTGTATGAATAATCTTTAAGATTTGCGGATAAAACAGCAAAATGTTCTTCGTATTCCCATTTAAAGTAAATTTCATCAGTATTATCTTTGATACTTATTTTACTATGAGAATTAAATGCCGGATGGTTGTTGCGGATTTTTAAAAGTCTGAGCTGCTCTTTGACTGAAGGGTTATTAAGGGCCGAATTAATTTCCGTCCGACTGAGGTTGGTACGATTTATTTCTTTATGTCCTCCGTTTCCTGCTGATCTAACGGCATCGAGATCGTTTTTGCCCATAAAAAGATCAAGATACCATATTTGAGGCTTTCCGGGCATAAACAATTGGACTGCTCTTGCAAGAAGCATTTTTTTGTCATTTTCACCTAAGGCACTGTAATAAGTTGCATTAACCTGGTAATACATATTTTTCTGTCCATGCAGATCTTTTACATATCCTCCGCGGGATACAATAAGTTCAATAAGCCATTTGATATCTTCTTCGCTAAGAAGTCCCTTTAAATCCAATAGCGGAATACCATCGTGACATCCGAGCATATTTACGGTACAGATATTTTTGTCAAGAATTTCGTTAGCCCATTTTACAAGTATGGATGGGGAGTGTTTTTCTATAGCATGTATCAGAAGTCCCGGGAGGAAAAAATCATAGGTCATATATCCCTTCCGGGCTACTTTTTCATAAATACCTTCATTATAGGTGGCATGAATCTCG
This sequence comes from Lachnospiraceae bacterium, assembly GCA_024693925.1. Lineage (GTDB taxonomy): Bacteria > Bacillota > Clostridia > Lachnospirales > Lachnospiraceae > UBA2868. The sequence goes on from JAILKH010000004.1 coordinate 95,036, forward strand.
GGAAGAAGTGTGAGATTATGGGAATCGGCGATTGTCTTAACTCGTTCCAGTACATCCCAGGTATCAGGTTCGTTCAGGAAGTTTTTCATACCGGGAGTTTTGGGAGCGTAAGCAAAGGCATCCAATCTTACAATACGGGCACCGTAATCACTTAAAAGTTTTAAGGTCTTTCGATAATGTTCCCATACAAGCTCGGATTTGATATTAAGATCCATTTGTCCCAGATATTTACGATTGTTTTCGAGATATTCGGTAATAGCATCCTGATATTCTTTATATTGTGCATAATCAATTTCCCGGGGGATAACACCTGAGGACAGAGCCCTGTCGATAAGTTTAGATAGTTTAACGGCCTGTAAATATTGGATATCTGTTATTTCCATAAGTGTTAATGCGTCGGGATGCGGATATATTATTTCCTGATAAAAGGTATTCCAGTAAGGAATATCCTTTCCGTCCGGCATTCTTACCATAAGGATCGGTAATCCTTTTTTTCTGAAAAACATATCTTTTATGTATTTTTCTTCGGGCTGTATGTATCCCTGAGGCGTTTCGGTTCCGTATCCTTCCCAGAATTTGTTCCAGTTAATAAAAAAATCTGCATATTCGGATTTTTCTCCGTTTTTTATCAGATCCTGAAACTGCGAAGAAAGAACAGATGCATGATTCAGGATAAAATCCAGTTTCAGGTTTATATTATATTTGCGTAAATCCTCAAGATCTTTCGGGGTTGCAAGTTCTTTGTTGAGATTGTAATCAATAACAGAGAAACCGCGGTCAAGATCGGAATTATATATGCTTGGCAGTATATAGAAGGATTCGAAAACATTTTTTAAATTTTCATCTTTCAGTAAATCAACCGCCCCGGACAGGTTATGTCCGATACTGTCAGGATATGCGTTTAACATAGGCCCTATGGAATTTCTTGTTTCTTCAGAGGTTTTCATTATTTATTGTCTCCTTGGATTTATAGGTCGGTAAAATCATTACGGTTTTGTGATCCTGCCTGATTTTATCATGATTATTTTTGCCTTATCTGCCTGTGAATTTAATAATTCCTGTTCGATTTCAAGTATAAGAGTAGTAAAGGGGGTATCTATTTTTTTGTCTCTGCCCCTTAGTAATCTGTATTCAAGAGTTTCTTCAGGTGTGCTTTCAAGCAGTATAGGGATATCTATTCCCATAAGGTAATCGCTGTTTGCGTGTGTCCACTCAAGAATAAGTATTTTTGTGTCTTTCATTAAAACTTTATCATACCATAATGAAGCTTCGTCTCTTCCCATCCGCTTTAGCCATATTTCTTCTTTGCCTTGCTTAAAGCCTGAAAGGATTTCATTCAGTTCATCAAAGTCAAGCTCCAAAGGTGTACCGATATAATTCTTCAGTGCGGATGTACCGCCTTCCAGATAATAAGAAAACCAGGGATAGATCCCGCAGAGATTTTTATCGGCATCATTATTCTCCAGCTGTAATTCTTTTAAAACTTTCAGAATTTCAGGCGTAAGGATATTCATAGATGCAAGTTTTTTTACCCCCCCGTGTCTGAATATGTGAAGTCGTTCGTTATCGTTTGCGGAAGGTATTCTTTTGGGATAATTGTCGCCTGATAAGGTATAGGAAGCTAAACCTATATCGGTTAATATGTATGATAGTACCGAAGCGATTCCGCTTTTTCCTACTCCGGAACCGCCGCATATACTTATTATTATTTTTTTTTCGGGTTCTTCGGTTAAATAATTATTTATAATTTTGTACAATACTGAAAATATTTTTTTGGCCTTTTGGATATGTCCATCCATAATATTTATTACATCTCCGGGCATATCTCCGCCGGGAATGGAAGAAGGTATTTTCAGATCCAATGCTTTTTTTAGTATATCGTTTTCCATTATCTTCGCCCTTTATATATCTGTTTTAAAATTAATTGTTTATCAAAAAACCTATATAATTGACAACTTATGCGCATAAGTGATATTATGTAAAAAATACAATAAAAAAACATATTTGTAAAGAGGTATTTTGAAATGATCACTATAAAAGAGATAGCAGCACGTCTGAATATGTCTACTACAACTGTTTCAAACGTTATTCATGGCAAGGATGGGGAGGTTTCCCCGGAAACCCGACAAAAAGTTAAAGAATTTCTTGACGAAGTGGATTATATACCTAACATAAATGCTCGTAATCTGGCTCAAAATGAGTCAAAGATCATAGGGGTTGCCTTAAAGGCCAGGGCAGATAAATACGAGAATCTGATCATGGATCCTTTTGTTTCGGAACTTATAGGCGGTATTGAAGAGACTATAAGAAAAGCCGGATATTTTATGATGCTGTATATTTCAAGGGATACAGAAAAAATAATGCGTCATGTTTCCACCTGGAATGTGGATGGCCTTATCCTGTTTGGTATGCTGGATGATGATGGTGTTCGTGTCAGTACAAAATATAAAAAACCTATAGTCTGCATAGATACTTATAGTATTGAAGGTTTGAAACATTTTACGAATGTAGGATTGACAGACGAACAGGGAACTTATGATATGGTAAAATATATAATTTCAAACGGACATAAAAGGATAGCTTTTTTGTCAGATAACACAAATGGTGTCGATTATGCCAGATTTACAGGATATAAAAGGGCGTTGATGGAAGCCGGATTAGAGTTTAAGGAAGAAGATTTTTTGAAAATACGACCTAAAAGCGATGAAATAGAAGAAAGTCTTGAGGAAATCTGCAGGAGAGCCATGGATTATACGGCAATAATGTGTGTTTCGGATCTTTATGCGGTTACGCTTATGTCTGCGTTGACGGATAGGGGGATAAGGGTGCCGGAAGGTATATCGATAGCCGGGTTTGATGATAATTATATGGGAAGTATGTACAGGCCGGCGCTTACAACAGTACATCAGGATATAAAGGAAAAAGGAGTTGTTTCGGCACAAACTCTTCTGAAAAGAATAAAGGGTGAAAAAACAGAACCCCGGATAATTTTGCCCACCAGGCTGGTTATCAGGGACACTGTTACAAAACCGAGAAAGTCAAGTTTTTATGGTTATTCCCGTCTTTAAAGTATCAATTATAAACTAATTATTTCAAAAAAATTAAAAAAAAAATAAAAATGGGGGTTGACCATTGGAGATATATATGGTAATTTAGACTCACAAATAACTTATGCGCATAAGTTGTGAGAAGTAAAAGCATATTTTAGTGCAAAATGCACAAACGAAACTATTCATAGGAGTTTACAGTTATATTTTGGAGGGAACAATGAAAAGAAAATTATTATCAATTATTCTAACAGGAGCTATGGTAATGAGTCTTTCGGCTTGTGGTCAGGCAGCTGCACCCGCAGCAGCGGGTTCTGATTCTTCCGAGACAGCAGAAGCGGCAGAGGAAAAGTCTTCTGAAGAAGCATCGGCAGAAGGTACTGCAACGGGTGACGGGATCAGACTTCTTAACGGTAAGCCCGAAATTGATTCGCAGCTTCAGGAACTTGCGAAGCTTTATAACGAGGAAACAGGATATGTTCTTAATGTCGAAACCATAGGTGGTGATTCGAGTGCGGCAGATGAACTTAAGAAGATGTATCAGGCCGATAATATGCCGGATATTTTCGTTATTGAAGCAAATCAGGCAGATACCTGGGATGGAATGCTGGCTGATCTTGCCGGTGAAGAGTGGACTGATAAGACGGGTTTTGAACTTGTAAACAGTTCGATGGGAACCATAGGCTTCCCTTATACGGTAGAGGCTACAGCTTTAGGATACAATGCGGACGTACTTAACGCTGCGGGTATTGATCCTTCAACACTTACATCTCCGGGCGCATATGCAGATGCATTTAAAACTCTTGATGATAAGAAAGGTGAGCTTGGTATAACTGCAGTTCTCGGATGGTGTGCAGAGCCTGCAAATCTCGGATGGAGTTCGGGTACGCATGTATTCGGTCAGTATCTTGATGCCGGACTTAAAGCTGATGATACAACTTATATTGATCTTCTTAATGATGGCGGTAAAGTGGATGAAGCCAGAATGAAGAGTTTTGCCGAGTTTATAGGTTTGATGAATCAGTATTCCGATCCGGAACTCCTTGTGGATGGTACTTATGATCAGCAGGTAGCCGGATTTAAGGAAGGTAAATATGCATTTATCACACAGGGAAACTGGTGTGTTACTTCTCCTGATGATGTAAGTTTTGAATGTGGATTTGCTCCTTACGCTTTTGAAGATGGTATTGATACTATTATTGCAGGGCCTCCCAGTTATTGGGTAGCTTATTCGGAAGGAAATGTTGATGAAGCAAAGGAATTCTTTAACTGGTGCGCAGGTAAATCGGCACAGGATATTCTTGTAAATAAAGCCGGTCTCGTATCTCCTTTTGATGATTGCGAGTTTGAAGCGGTTAATCCTTTCTATAAGAGTATGAAGAGTTATATTGATGCAGGAAAATACAGCGGATGGCATACAATGCTTAAGAAGGACGGACTTCAGAATGTTACCTGTCAGGTATTTGCCGATTATGCACAGGGTAAACTTGATGCGGCTTCATTTGCATCAACAATGGCTCAGGTAATACAATCATATTATGCAAATTAGTCTGAAGCGGGGGGAGCGTACTGCGCGCCCCCTGTTTATTAAAGTAGATTTATCATATAAATGATCGGAAAATGTGTTTACACTGAGTATGGAAGTATTTGCAATTGTTAAATTGCACAGGGAAGGAGAGATATCTTATGGGCGAATTTACCGCAGGTAGAAAAGCTGTATCATTTGGCAGTCTGATAATCGGACTGATCCTTATGATTTACGGTTTGGGAACGGCTATTGCCAAAACCGGAAATAATTTAAGGGGAGCAGAGATTTTGATAGGCGCAGTATTATTCTTTGCGGGTTTGTATTTATTTCCAACCTTAAAATATCATAGAACAATAGTGAATATAATTTTTCTGTTTCCATTGTTGTTTGCATTTGCCGTTACGGTAATCATCCCTCTTGTATTGGGCATAGGATATTCTTTTACCGACTGGGATGGGATAAGAATAAAAGGGTTCGTGGGTTTTGATAACTATATCAGAATGTTTAAGCAGCCCGGATTTATCTGGTCGATCCTGATAACATTTTTATTTGTTTTTTTCAATATAATTCTTGTGAATCTGGTAGCATTTTTACTTGCGCTTTTGTGCACATCGAGAATTAAAGGACTTGGTTTTTTCAGAGCCGCATATTTTTTGCCTAATCTTATAGGCGGTATCGTACTCGGTTATATATGGCAGTTTATTTTTTCCAGTGTTATAACTAAATTTACAAGTGCTTTTTGGGATATGCGCTATTCAATGCTTTCGGACACAAAAACAGCATTTGTCGGAATAGTAATTGTGTATATATGGCAATATGCCGGTTATATAATGCTTATATACATAACAGGTCTGAATACCATACCCGAAGATGTTCTTGAAGCTTCTTCAATTGATGGTGCCGGTGCGGCACAGACCTTGTTTAATATTAAAATACCTATGCTGGCTCCTACAATTACTATCTGTACTTTCCTTACGCTTACATCGGCGTTTAAACAGTTTGATGTAAACCTTGCCTTGACAAACGGTACCGGCTCGGTAGCGGATTTTATGGGGAATTATCTTACTAACGGAACGGAAATGCTTGCTTTAAATATCTACAGTACGGCTGTAATAAATAATGAATATGCTCTGGGCGAAGCTAAAGCTGTTTTGTTCTTTATTATACTGGCAATCGTATCAATAGTACAGGTTAGAATATCCAATAAGAGGGAGGTGGAGATGTAATGAAAAACAAAGAAAGATCGTCTATAATTGATATAAGAATGATAATTGCCGTAATAGTTGCAGTATATGTTTTATTTCCCTTTTTTCTGGTTATGATAAATTCCTGTAAACCGACGGATATGATAACCAAAAATCCCGTTGGTTTTGAAGGGATCAGTTTCGGACAGCTTGTGACAAATTTGAAGGATGTAATTAATAATACGCATTTTGAGTTCTGGGCTGCGTTTGAATGTTCTGTTATCATTACTGTCGTATCGTTGGTTTTACTTGCATTATTTGGATCGATGGCGGCCTGGGTCATATGCAGAAATCATACAAAATGGTCGGCATTTATTTATTTTACTTTTATTGCGTCGATGATAATACCCTTTCAGGTAGTTATGCTTCCGCTTATTTCGACATTTAGGGATGTCGGGAAATTTATAGGAATATCAATGCTTCAGTCTATTCCGGGTATTATTTTTGCTTATCTGGGTTTTGGCGGAGCGATGACGGTTTTTATTCTTAACGGCTTTATAAAGGGTATTCCGCTTGCTCTTGAAGAGGCAGCTTCCATAGACGGTTGCAGTCCGGAACAGATTTTTTTCAGGATAATACTGCCGCTTCTTAAACCGGTTATCACTACCGTCACGATATTAAATGGTATGTGGATATGGAATGATTATCTTCTTCCTTCAATGATGCTTGGTCAGAATGGAAAGGTAAAGACACTTCCTGTAGCGGTACAGGCCTTTGTAGGTTCATATGTGAAACAGTGGAATCTTATTTTAGCGGCAGCTTTGCTTGCAATAATTCCTATAGTAATATTATTCTTGCTTGCACAGAGGCAGATAATGAACGGTATGATAGAGGGTGCGGTAAAAGGATAAAGGTGATATAATAAGGTATAATTTTAGCTTAACGGAGGATTTTTAATAAAATGAGAAAGAATGGCATATTGATGCCCCTGGCCAGTCTCCCGGGTAACTATGGTATCGGATCGTTTTCGAAAGAGGCATATGTATTTATTGATAAATTAAAGGAGGCAAAGCAGAGTTATTGGCAGATACTTCCTTTGGGGCCGACGGGATATGGTGATTCTCCGTATCAGTCATTCTCTACTTTTGCCGGTAATCCGTATTTTGTGGATCTTGATACCCTGGTGGAAGAAGGTCTTCTTACGGCTGCCGAGTGCAGGAACTACGATTGGGGTAAAGATCCTTCAAAAATAGATTATGAAAAAATATATTTATCCAGGTTTAAAGTACTCAGGCAGGCATATAACAGATTTAAGAGAAAAAAGGATAAACAATATAAGTCTTTTGTTGAAGACAATAGCTTTTGGCTGGAAGATTATGCGTTGTATATGTCTGTAAAAAATTTATTTGGTGGTGTCAGCTTCGCACAATGGGATGATGATATAAGGCTTCGTACGAAAGAAGGAATGAAAAAATATAGAGAAAAATGTGAAGATGAGACAGGGTTCTATAAGTTTATACAGTATGAATTTGATAAGCAGTGGAAAGCTCTAAAATCCTATGCAAATAAATCGGGAGTGGAAATCATAGGAGATATACCTATTTATGTAGCGTTTGACAGTGCGGATACCTGGGCGGAGCCAAGTCTCTTTATGCTTGATGAAAATATTATGCCTATAGCTGTTGCGGGAACGCCTCCGGATGCTTTTTCAAAGACAGGGCAGTTATGGGGGAATCCTTTATATAATTGGAAGTATCACAAAGAGACGGGGTATAAATGGTGGATCAAGAGGATTTCTCATTGCCTGAAGCTTTATGATGTGGTTAGAATAGATCATTTCAGAGGGTTTGATGAGTATTATTCTATTCCGTACGGTGAAAAAAACGCAGTGAACGGAAAATGGAAAAAAGGGCCCGGCTATGCATTGTTCAGAGAATTAAAAAAGGAGATCGGTTCTGCCAGGGTAATTGCCGAAGATCTCGGATTCCTTACGCCATCTGTTTTAAAATTGGTGAAGGATACAGGCTTTCCGGGTATGAAAGTATTGGAGTTTGCCTTTGATTCCAGAGAGGATAGTGATTATCTTCCTCACAATTATGATAAGAATTGTATAGTTTATACCAGTGCACATGATAATGATACGATTTTGGGTTGGTATGACAGTTTGTCCAAGGCGGACAGAAAATATGCAGATGATTATTTGAATAATAAAGGCCACACCGGAGAAGAACTTGCCTGGGATTATATAAGATTGGCTATGGCGTCGGTTGCCGACACTTGTATCATTTCTATGCATGATTTTCTTGCGCTGGGGAGTGAAGCAAGAATTAATGTGCCTTCAACGCTTGGTGGAAATTGGGTATGGCGTATGTCTTCTAAAGCCTTCAATAAAAGGATAATAAGAAAAATTCGTTTTGTAACAGAACTTTATTCCAGATATCCTAAAGTAGAAAAAGTAAAGTAAAAGATTAATGATAAATATAAGAGGATTGGTTAAATTTGAAGTTTTAATTATAAGGAATATATGTTATTATAAGAGACGTCTTTTGGCGTCTCTTATTTTGGGATGATCATTGTTTTGGGATTTAAGCAGGAAGTATCCTGTTAGTATAAAATTGTGTTTATTAAAGAGGAAATTAAATGAAGAGTATTTTTGAGCAGATAGATGAAGTGGTAAGGCTGAATGGGTGTGTGCCCAAAGGTTTCAAACTGGAGAATTCACTTAAGAACGGAGAAACGGAAAAAAAATTCCCGGGGTCCGATGAGGGATTAATAAGTAAAACACTGGCGGATCCTCAGGATGAAATGGTTGATAATGCTTATAAAATGATAAAAAACAATGTTAAGATAAATGCTAAACTTGCAGTGCATAATTTTGATGATAACGAACTTGGTTTTACTGTTGCAAAGGTAAGGGGACATTTATTAAAGAAGATCATCGGAAATATTAAGGATTTTGATCCGCATAAATTGTCTACTCTTGCATATTCTCTTGTGGAATTCGGTAATAAAGAGGAAACGGTGAAGCTGGGACTTTTACTGTTGATATTATTTGATTTTGCAGATGATGAGATTGTAAAAAAGCATCTTATAACTATGGGATTGTATGAAGAATTTACAGGTTACATACTTGCAAACGTTAAAGGGTGGCCTGAAAATGAGCGAAATCACGTCTACTATATTTATGCTAAGAAGCTAAATGGGTGGGGAAAGATTAATGCTATGGAACTGTTGGAGCCGGTTAATGACGAAGTTAAAGAGTGGATATTGACCGATGGCTGTCGCAATGATATTTCTTATAATTATATTGCGAAGATAGCCTATGAAAAAGGCGAAGTTATAAAGCGTTTAAAAAAGGGTAAGTTAAGCAATGAAGAAATGCAGGGCGTCAGTGATATTGTTCATGGATTGTTGGAGGAAGGTCCGGAAAAAGGTATTTCGACTGTAAAGAACCCTGCAAGATTATCTATGTTATATATAAAAGAATTATCCAGGCATACAGTTAGTTTGCAGGATTTGGTGAATATTTTTGAGCTTAAATCTTTTATACTGTCAAAGGATAACAGATCAAAGCCCGAAGAAAAAGAAAACGCTGTAAAATTACTTGAAAGAATGATCGGATTATGCGATTGCGAAGACATGATCAAGGGAGGGCTTATAGATGATACAGGGCTTGCTTTGTGGACGGCAAAAGAAGCCGGCGTTGATGTCTCGGAAGTGCTTATAGGTCAGATCAAATATAATTTTTATGATTATTATCAATATGGATATTATTTGATGGAAAGCGGTGCATATGTTGATGATTACCTGGAATTGTGCGAGAAGTATTTAGATGGTAAAGATTTCAAGGAAGGTATGGGTAGTGAATTATCTTTACCGGATTCGGAAAGTTTTTGGCAATTGGATATTGTGGTACAATATTTATCTTTATATCCCGGAAAAGGAGAAAAACTTATAAATACTGCTGTAAATTCGAGCATTTTAAGATTCAGGAAAGTTGCCTCAAAGGTTTTAAAAGATTGGGAGAAAGTTGAAAATCGTAATCTGAAGAAGATTAATGGTGATATATTTAAAAACGTTAAAAAGGTTAGAAAAAAGGAAGTTGATGAATCCCTTAAAAAATCATGGGATAAAATACTTGAATATAAACCTGTATGATCGCGTTGTAGTCTTGGGGAAGAAATATGGTCGAATTTATTGAGTTTATATGGAAATTGAGTCCTTTAGTACTTATTTTAATAGTATTTGGGCTTTACGGTAGAAATAAGAATTATGAAAAATATATTAAAGAATTAAGAGATGAATTAAATGAAATAAAACATAACGTATACGGAGCGGATAAGGATCCGGAGATGGAAAAGGTTCATGAGGAGAATAGGAGGAATTCTCCTTATGTACCAAAACCGGGCACGTCTTATGACAGATCAAAATCGGTCTTGTCTGATAATAAGTCTATAAGATCGGAAAATCCTAAAAATATCAATGACAAAGTTCAATCTTATAATTATGGCGTAGAGTATGAGTATAGGCCGTCAGTTAGGGCCGGAAAGACATTTGAACCGGGACATATATTGTTTGCCCTCGGTGTTGTTCTTGTGTTTGTTGCCGGATTTATATTTGCCACTTCAATGTGGGCTATAATGCCTTCTGCGGTTAAAGTGGCTACATTGGTTCTGGCTTCGCTTTTTTTTATTATTGTAGCGTGGTTGCTTGAAAATAAATTAAAGCTCAGGGAAGCTTCTGTTGCCATGTTTATTTCAGGCAGTATTTTTATGTCCTTGGCAGTGATTGCAATAGGATATTTTGCATGGTTTGGATCGGCTTTTTCGCTTGGTTCATCTTCTCAATATCTGGTGATTTCAATAAGCTGTTGGGTTATGAGTATTGCCTTAATATTGGGATATCTTTTGTATAAATATAATGGATTTAGGGTGATAGCCTATATTTCTTCCTGTATGGCGATCACCTTGTTTGTACGACATATTTGTGGGAAAGGTGATATAACTCTTTTGTGTAGCGGGTTGTATATACTTTTGACTTATATCGGGTTTGTCGGTTTTAGGGAGAATTATTTAAAACGCCTTGTTTCTGTATGTTCGTTTATATATGTGGCGTTTACTTTTGTTATGTATCTGTCGTTCGGGAAAAATGCGTTAATGAGTTTTGTTTTTTTTGTGGATATCGTGTTGTTGTTTCTGGTTGCGTATTTTGAATCAATGGATAGGATTTATCTTGTAATACCATTTGTATCGGCAGTGTTTGTTTGCAGTTTGGCCGAAACGTTTAGAGTGGTTATTCCGCACGGTGATTGTGTTATTGCTTTGATTATAGGAGAATTGATTTTTCTTGTTTTCAGAAAGTTAAAAATAAAGGGAAAAGAGAAGCTTTATAATCTCCCTTTGGAGATATTATCCCTTGTTCCTGTTATTTATACTCTTTATAATGCCGGCCGGATTTCCCGTAAAGCCCATAATGGGATAGGGGATATCCCCGAGATTGTTTATATTATGGTTTCTGCTCTTATTATTATAGTTGTCTTTAGCCGTGAGTATTATTTAGAGTCAAGAACCTATAAAAACGGTAATTGTCCGTATATCAAAAAAATACATATGTCGGTTTTGGGAATATCATCATTTTTTCTGATGTATTGCCCATCTATGCTTATACGATATTTTGATATTCCGTATAATAATTATATGAGTTCTTTGATTTCCCTGAGTATTATGACTTTGGTTATGAGTTTAGTGATCATACTTTATCAGTACAGATTGTCGGTTAACAGCCTTACCAGCAGAATTATTTTTACGGAGAGACTTGGAGCGGTATTGTTGAATTTTGCTATACTTTATGCTTTTGCCGGGTTTACAGGCATAAGTCATAATAATTATTGGATCAATACCCCCATTATAATATCCATAATAATATATCAGGTTCATTTGAGGTTAAAACATAGTAATATTGAAGGATTGCTCAGTGCTGCTATTCTTCCCTTTGTGCTATCGGCAGGAATAGATGAGATGTTATATTCTTTATTTAAAAATAAAGAAAGCATTGTGGCTAATACTTCCTTTGAAATAAGGATGCTCTTGTTTTTGGCTTTTCTTATAGTGGGGCAGTTTGTTTATAAAAGTATTATCTCTGTTAATAAGGAAAAAAAGCGGATACTTATGGATTTAAATGCTTTAATGGCATTTATTATGTTGTTAATGGTCATGTTTATGAAAAACACCTGGAAACTTGAGCATGTAAGATTCCGGCTGATAATTGGAGCGGCGGTATTGTGTTTATATATATCGGGACGTCTGGCGGATAATTATAAAAAAATCATGCTTGCGGTAATGGCGGGTTTGATTTGCCTGGCGTATTCAATACAGGATTTTGTTTTCTGGCCTGTGGATTTTTCGCGTGAATTTCCGGCTTTAGGTTTACTTATTTTTGCTGTAGTTTTGTATTTTGTGATCTTTAAAAAAAATACGGATAAAATAGGTTATATATGTTTTTCTTTAGTTTCCGTGTTTTTATGTATACAGTGGTTGTCGATAGAAAAGGTTGTATCAGAGCCTAAGGGCGATATTATAAACCTCAAGCTATGGATATTTCTTTTGAGTACTGCGGCAGGCTGTATATACAGTGTTGTAAAGAATAATCTGAGATGTGATATTTTTGCTTCGCTTTTGATCGGTACGTTAACTGTAAGCTGTTTAAGTAATTGGTCCGTTCCTCCGCTTATATTGGTTTCGGTGGAAATAATACTTTTCGTAATATACTTATATAGAAGAGGTGAACAGAGAATTTCATTTGTAATGCTTGGTTTGCTGTTGAAAATAATCAATGATGTTCTTACGCCGCATATATATGACATGATTACCTCGGACCGGTTTGTCAATTCCCGGGGAATTCTTGTAAAAGCAGCGGAAGATTATACAATAATATGTGTGATCTGGATAATTATTTTTGGGATAATGCTTGCTCTGGGACGGTTTTTGCATAAGAAGATCATTGAAGATAATAAATTTGTGGACTACTTTACGATTCTTTCTTTTATACCTATGATAATGGTTTTTAGTTATGGAAACCCTAAGATGGTTTGGGCAGTATGGTTTATGTTCGCTCTCTATCTTTTTGGATACTATAAAAGGATCGGGGAGATATTTGATAAACCTCTGTTGAGCGGAATTGTTATATGTATTGCCGGAGCCTGGTGGACAGAACCTTTATTTGTTATAGATGATCTGTTTGTTACCGAATGGAGAATAGCCGGTTTTCTGTTCCTTAGTTACGGTATAAGCGGTTTGATATATAAAAGAGAACTGGAAGGACGTTTGGATATAATGTATTGGGCTTCGGTTGCTTCCGTAATATGGCAAAGCCTGTCGGCTTTAAAGGATTCCAGACTATTTGATGTAATATTACTGGCAAGTATCCTGGTATTGGTATTGGTAATATCTTTTGAAAAAAAATCCAAACGCTGGTTTTTGCTTTCTACGATTTCTCTTTTCTGCATATTTATATATATGTCCAGAAACTTTTGGCTTAAGATAGTGTGGCCGGTATATGTTTTTGCAATCGGAATTTTTCTGATATTTCTTGCGGCAAGAAATGAATATCGAAAAAAACTAGATATAACGAAGGAAAATAAAAGGAAGTTTTTTGAAGAATGGAATAAATGAAAAATGGTACATAATTACCTTTTTGTTGGCAGGTAAGAATATAATGTGCTATAATGAGTGAACATGCGTTAGTAATGTTAATTAATCAGTAAAGGAGAAAAACGATGAATCTTTCACCACTTCAGAAAGCAAGGTATGAATACGCTCCTAAGCTTCCGGGAATGCTTAGGAACGGTATTGCGGAAATTTGTGTAAAGGATGGAGCAGCAACGGAAAGTGTTGCCGATCAGGATAAGATTAAGGCTCTTTTCCCAAATACTTACGGCAAGAATGAAATTACATTTGTTAAAGGAGCGAATACGTCAACAGCTAAAAAGCAGGTTGTTGGTGTGATCCTATCAGGAGGTCAGGCACCCGGTGGACATAATGTAGTATGTGGCTTATATGATGCGATCAAAGCTACAGATAAGAATAATGTACTTCTCGGATTTAAAGGTGGCCCAAGCGGACTGATTGAAGATGATTACATAGAGTTTGATGATGAGTATATTGATGCATATAGAAATACCGGTGGATTTGACATTATCGGATCGGGACGTACTAAACTTGAGACAGAGGAACAGTTTAAGATAGTTACCGAAGTCGCAAAGAAACATGGTCTTACAGCAATTGTTATAATCGGTGGTGACGATTCCAATACTAATGCTGCAGTTTTGGCGGAGTATATGGCTGCCAACAAGACCGGTGTACAGGTTATAGGATGCCCCAAGACAATTGATGGTGATCTTAAGAATGAAGATATAGAAGCTTCTTTTGGTTTTGATACTGCAACAAAGACGTATTCGGAGCTTATCGGAAATATAGAGAGAGATGCAAATTCAGCAAAAAAATATTGGCATTTTGTTAAAGTTATGGGGCGTTCGGCTTCTCACGTGGCGCTTGAGTGTGCTCTTGAAACTCAGCCGAATATCTGTCTTATAGGTGAGGAAGTAGCTGAAAAGAAGATGTCTTTATCCCAAATCACCAAATATATTGCAGATGCTGTTGAGAAACGTGGTAATAATGGTGAGAATTTTGGTGTTGCCATTATACCGGAGGGTATTGTAGAATTTGTACCTGAGTTTTCCGCACTTATTGCAGAAATAAATGAACTTCTTGCAGGAAATAAGACTGAGGAATTCAATTCACTTCCCGATTGGAATGCCAAGTATGATTTTATAAAGAAAGGATTGACAGCCGGATCATTTGCAGTATTTGATATTCTGCCTCAGGGAATTCAGCAGCAGCTTTTCCTTGAAAGAGATCCTCATGGAAATGTTCAGGTGTCTCTTATAGAGTCTGAGAAGCTTTTCTCGGAGATGGTGAAGAACGAGTTGGCACAAAGAAAAGCTGCCGGTACCTATAAAGGGAAGTTTGGTGCTCAGCATCACTTCTTTGGATATGAAGGCAGATGTGCATTCCCTTCAAATTTTGATGCGGATTATTGTTATTCTCTTGGATACAATGCGTTTATGCTTATTCAGTACGGATATACCGGATACCTTTCCAAAGTTTCTAATCTTTCAAAGCCGGCTGAAGATTGGGTTGCTGGTGGAATGCCTATAACCAAAATGATGAATATAGAAAGAAGAAACGGTAAAGATAAACCGGTTATAAGAAAGGCTCTGGTTGAGCTGGATGGTGCTCCGTTTAAGTATTTTGCATCAAATAGAGATGAATGGGCTGTTAAAACCTGCTTTACATATCCCGGAGCTATACAGTATTACGGACCTTCGGAGGTTTGTGATATAACAACCAGAACGCTTGCTCTTGAAAAGGGACAGAATTAAAATATATATTTATATCAATAAAAAAAACCTGCTTTGAGATATCATCGAAGCAGGTTTTTTTGTTTGATTGTTTTTTTAGCATAATAAATGATTTTTTTAAAGAATTGTCGCATTATTTAAGAAAACATGTTATAATTAACAATGCATTAATTAATAAATGTGACATTAATTGCTATCCGGTAATATTTATGAAAATTATTTTTGTGTAAAGATCAAGGAGATGTGAGAGCATGAAGGAATGTTATGTGTTTTTGGCCGAAGGATTTGAAGAAATTGAAGCGCTGACTGTTGTTGATATCCTAAGGAGAGATAATATTGTGGTACAAACGGTATCGATCACAGAAGATAAGGTTGTTGAGGGAGCTCATAGGATTAGAATTATAGCCGATAAAATATTAAAGGATATTAAACTAAGCGATGCGGCGTTACTTGTTTTGCCCGGTGGAATGCCCGGAACTTTGAATTTGAAAGAATGTGAACCGCTGATGGCTATGGTAAGAGAATTTGCTGATACAAACAGACGAATCGCCGCGATTTGTGCCGCACCTACATTACTGGGAGATATGGGAATATTGGAGGGAAAGACTGCTTGTTGTTATCCGGGTATGGAAAATCAGCTTAAAGGGGCTAATGTTAGTATGGAAGAAGTTGTGACGGACGGAAATATTACGACATCGAGGGGGATGGGGACAGCAATTCCGTTTTCCCTTGAGTTGGTTAGGGTGTTTGATTCGGAAACGGAAGCCGGTGCAATGAAGCGAAAAATTGTATATGATCAATAAAAAAGGAATCCGAAAGGATTCCTTTTTTAAAGAGAATATATTTCATCTAGCATTTTGAAGGGTCTTGTGTTATACTTGCGAATGGTATGTTTTTTAATTAGGATATTTAGGAGGTTTTTTACGGCTATGAGTTTAAAGGTAGAGAATTTGGAACACAATATGGCAAAGCTTACCATAGAAGTGACTGCTGAGGAATTTTCAAAGGCAATGACGGAAGCATATAAGAAGAATAAGAATAAAATGAGTATTCCCGGATTTAGAAAGGGTAAAGTACCGCAGGCAATGCTGGAGAAAATGTATGGTCCTGAGATTTTTTATGAAGATGCGGCTAATATTATCATACCGGATGCATATGAAAAAGAAATTTCGGAGCATAAGGAAATAGAGGTAGTATCCCAGCCTAAGATCGATGTGGAACAGTGTGAGAAGGGAAAACCTTTTGTTTTTACCGCAGAAGTTGCACTTAAACCCGAAATTGAACTTGGAAAATATAAGGGTGTAAAAATTGAAAAGATTGATAAAGAAGTAACGGATGAGGAAATAGATAAGGAAATAGAGAGAGAAAGAGAAGCTAATTCCCGTACAACTACAGTAGAAGACAGACCTGTGGAAGATAAGGATATGACTATTATTGATTTTGAAGGTTTTGTAGACGGGGTAGCCTTTGAAGGCGGTAAAGGGGAGAATTATCCCTTGACGATCGGTTCGGGTTCATTTATTCCCGGCTTTGAAGAGCAGCTTATCGGTGCGGTAATTGGCGAGGAAAGAGAAGTTAAGGTCACCTTCCCGGAGGATTATCATGCAGAAGAATTAAAAGGTAAGGATGCAGTATTTAAGGTTACGGTTCATGAGATAAAACAGAAAGAATTACCCGAACTTGATGATGAGTTCGCAAGTGAAGTTTCTGAATTCGATACATTGGCGGAATATAAAGAGGATGTAAAAAAGAAACTTACGGAGAAGAAGGAAACAGAAGCCAAATCCAAAAAGGAAGACGCTGTAATCGAAGCTATAGTAAATGATTCCAAGATGGATATTCCGGATGCTATGATAGAAACTCAGACACGTCAGATGGCTCAGGATTATGCCGGAAGATTGCAGCAACAGGGTCTTTCTTTAGAGCAGTATTTCCAGTTTACGGGAATGGATTCGGATAAGTTTTTAGAACAGATGAGACCGGGAGCAAAGAAGCGTATAGAGGCCAGACTTGTTATGGAGGCGGTTGCAAAAGAGGAGAATTTTACTATTTCCGATGAAGAATATGATAAGGAAATAGAAAGAATGGCAGAGATGTATCAGATGGAAGCTGATAAGCTTAAAGATCTTGTCGGTGATTATGAGAAAGAGCAGATAATAGAAGATCTTAAGATGCAGAAAGCTGTTAATTTTGTAGTAGAAAATGCAAAGGAGAAATAAAATGAGCTTAGTACCTGTAGTTGTTGAACAGACGAGTCGCGGCGAGCGTTCATATGATATATTTTCAAGATTATTAAAGGAACGAATTGTGTTTTTGGGAGAAGAGGTTAATGCTACCACATCCAGCCTTGTTGTGGCTCAGATGATGTTTCTTGAAGCAGAGGATCCTGATAAGGATATCCATTTTTATATAAACAGCCCCGGGGGTTCTGTAACTGATGGGTATGCGATATATGATACAATGCATTATGTGAAGTGTGATGTTGCAACTTATTGTATGGGGATGGCTGCAAGTATGGGAGCTTTTTTGCTTGCGGGCGGTGCTAAGGGAAAAAGGTTTGCACTTCCCAATGCAGAGGTAATGATACATCAGCCTTTGGGAGGCGCAAAAGGTCAGGCAACAGAGATTGAGATTGCAGCTAAGCAGATACTTCGTACTAAAGAAAATCTAAATCGTATTCTTTCCGAGAATACAGGTAAACCAATCGATGTAATAGCAAGGGATACTGAGCGCGATAATTGGATGACGGCTCAGGAAGCATTGGATTATGGGTTGATTGATAAGATCATAACAACCAGATCATAATAAAGGGAGAGTAATATGGCAGGTAAGGTGGACGATAGAATAAGATGTTCATTTTGTAATAAGACAGAAAATCATGTTCGTAAGCTTATTGCAGGACCGGCAGGAGCCTATATATGTGATGAATGCGTTGAAATATGCATGGATATCATAAGAGATGAACTTGGAGATGATTCTTATTATATTCATGATGATGATTCCGATGAAAGTGTACATATTAATTTGCTTAAGCCACGTCAGATAAAAGATTATCTGGATGAAAATGTAATTGGTCAGGATGAGGCAAAGAAAGTTCTTTCCGTAGCCGTTTATAATCATTATAAGAGAGTTACAGCTAAGGAAAATTCGGATGTAGAACTTCAAAAAAGTAACATAATTATGTTGGGACCTACCGGTTCGGGAAAGACGTTATTGGCACAAACACTTGCCAAGATAATAAATGTTCCTTTTTGTATTGCAGACGCTACAGCCTTAACAGAAGCCGGTTATGTTGGCGAAGATGTTGAAAATATATTGCTTAAGCTTATTCAGGCTGCAGACTATGATATAAAACGCGCTGAACTCGGAATTATTTATATAGATGAAATTGATAAAATCACAAGAAAGAGCGAGAATGTATCAATTACCCGTGATGTTTCGGGTGAAGGTGTTCAGCAGGCGTTATTGAAGATCATAGAAGGAACACAGGCTTCGGTTCCGCCCCAAGGGGGAAGAAAACATCCGCATCAGGAGCTTATACAGATAGACACAACAAATATCCTGTTTATCTGTGGGGGTGCATTTGAGGGATTAGAGAAAATAGTAGAAAACCGGCTTGACAAAAAGTCTATAGGGTTCGGCGCTGAGATAAAGAATAAGAACGAGACAGATACAAATGAACTTTTGAAACAGGTTCAACCCGAAGATCTTGTTAAGTATGGTATAATTCCCGAATTTGTAGGCAGAGTTCCCATTGGAGTATCTCTGCAAGGGCTCGATGAAGACGCCCTTGTTAAGGTTTTGACAGAGCCGAAGAATGCAATAATAAAACAGTATGAGAAACTTTTTGAGATGGATGGAGTTGAGCTGAAATTTGAGGATGATGCCATTAAGGAGATTGCCAAGAAGGCTCATGAGAGAAAGACCGGTGCCAGAGGTTTAAGATCGATACTTGAAAAGCTTATGCTGGAGCTTATGTATGAAATTCCTTCTGATAGCAGGATACATAAGGTTGTTATTACAAAGTCTGCCGTTGAGAGTGGTGGCGAGCCGCTTATAATGAGAAAAAGCGGTAAATTAAAAAAAGCAGAATAGAAGTAACAAAATAACAGAATAAATTGTATGCCGCCGTTAAAACGGCGGCATTTATTGAAAGATGGGGAAACAGTATGCCTGTACGAGCATATAAAAAAAAGATCCCGGTAGTTTCTGTCAGTTCTTTGGCGGTAATTCCCGGAATGATAATACATTTTGATATAGTAAAAAACGGAGTAATAAAATCTATTGAAAAGGCAATGGTATCAAAAGAGCAACAGATTTTTATTACGATGCAAAAAGATTCCGGTAAAGCTGTTCCGACCTTTGATGAACTGTGTACTATGGGCTGTATAGCTGTAGTAAAGCAGGTTCTTAAACTTCCGAATAAAACTATAAGAGTTTTGGTGGAAGGAATAAAAAGAGGTGAATTGCTTGAATTAACAGAGGATGAAACGGGTTGCCAAGTGGGTTTGGTTAAGCCTGTTATAGATAGAAATCCGCTTAGTTATGAGGAAGAAAATGATCCTGACAGAGTAGCAATAATTCAGTCATTCATGGAAATGATGAGAGAATATCTTAAGTATAATCCAAAGGTTGAAAAAATTCTCAGTAAATGTAAAGTTTCTCATATTTCCTTTAGTGCCTTGATGGATATGTATGCATCGCATTTGCCCATGACTTCAAAAGACAGACAGAAACTGCTGGATGCTAAGAATGATCGCGATCAGGCAATAATTTTTTGTGCAATTCTAGAGAATGAAATGAATATTCTCCGTGTCAGAAAAGATATTCAGGAACAGGTTAGGGAGAGAGTTGATAAGAATCAGAAAGAATATTATTTAAGAGAGCAGATGAAAGCCATAAAGGAAGAACTTGGTGAACGTAAGTCAATATCCGATGAAGATGAATATCTTGAAAAAACAGAAAAATTAAATGCTTCTGATGAAGTTAAAGAAAAATTAAAAAAAGAGATAGAGCGGTTATCTATGGCATCTTCATATTCATCTGAAAGCGGAGTTATCAGGGGATATATAGAAACAATATTGGAACTTCCCTGGAGAAATGAGTCGAAGGATAATGATAATCTTGATGATGCACAGAAAATACTGGACGAGGATCATTATGGGCTTAAAAAGGTTAAGGAGAGAATGCTTGAGTTTCTGGCGGTAAGAAATTTGAATAAAAATGAGTCTTCTGATACACCTATAGTATGTTTGGTAGGACCTCCGGGAACAGGTAAGACAAGTATTGCCAAGTCAGTTGCCCGAGCGCTGAATAAAAAGTATGTAAGAATAAGTCTCGGTGGTGTTCGGGATGAAGCAGAGATAAGAGGACATAGAAAAACATATGTAGGCGCAATGCCGGGACGGATTGTTGCCGGGTTAAAGCAGGCAGGGGTTAATAATCCCTTATTTCTGCTTGATGAGATCGATAAGATGAGTAGTGATTATCGGGGAGATACAGCTTCGGCATTACTTGAAGTACTTGATAGTGAACAGAATAATAAGTTCCGGGATCATTATGTAGAATTACCGATCGATCTTTCCGGAGTATTGTTTTTGGCAACGGCTAATTCTTTGAATGATATTCCCGGACCGTTGCTGGATAGAATGGAAGTTATAGAGGTAAACAGTTATACGGAAAATGAAAAGCTGCATATCGCAAAAGAATATCTGATAGCTAAGCAACTTCAAAAAAATGGATTGAAGAAGAGTCAGCTTATGATTAATGATAAGGCACTGGAGTTATTGATACGTGGATATACCCGAGAGGCCGGTGTAAGAGGACTCGAGCGTAAGATAGGTGAGATATGTCGAAAAACCGCCAGAGATATTTTGCAAAACGGTAAGAAGAGTGTGCGTATAACCCATAATAATCTGGAAAAATATTTAGGAAAAATCCGTTATGAGTATGATAAGGCCAATGAAGAAGATCAGGTAGGTATAGTACGAGGATTGGCATGGACTACAGTAGGTGGAGATACATTACAAATAGAAGTTAATGTAATGCCTGGGAAAGGTGAACTTAAATTGACCGGACAGTTGGGAGATGTTATGAAGGAATCTGCCCAGGCCGGGGTTAGTTACATTCGTTCTGTAAGTGATAAAGACAATATAGAGGAAGATTATTTTTCAAAGCATGATATTCATATTCATATTCCTCAGGGAGCGGTTCCCAAGGATGGTCCATCAGCGGGTATAACAATGGCAACCGCTATTTATTCTGCCATTACAGGAATACCGGTAAAGGGTGATGTTGCCATGACAGGTGAGATTACATTACGTGGCAGGGTGCTGCCTATAGGAGGACTTAAAGAGAAAACTTTGGCTGCGAAAAATGCGGGGATAAAAACCGTATTGGTTCCTAAGAAGAATAAAAAAGATATAGAAGAAATATCAGAGGAAATATTAACCGGGCTTAATATAGTCTATGTTGATAATATGGATGAAGTACTCAGATATTCACTTAATAGGAGATAATAAGATGAGGTATAATGCGATAGTATGAAGATAAAAAGTGTTAATCTTGAAACCGTTTGTGGTATTACGTCCAAATTACCGGATAATCAATTGCCGGAAATAGCCTTTGCCGGAAAAAGTAATGTGGGTAAATCATCACTTATTAATGCGTTGATGAACAGAAAATCATTGGCAAGGACTTCCGCACAACCCGGGAAAACCCAAACAATAAATTATTATAACATTAATGATGATCTGTATTTTGTTGATCTTCCGGGTTACGGATATGCAAAGGTATCAAAGGAAGTAAAAGAAAAATGGGGCAAGATGATTGAGAGGTACTTAAGGAGTTCGCGGCAGCTTAAGGTAGTATTTTTATTGTTGGATATCAGGCACGAACCTTCTGTAAATGATGTCGGTATGTATGAATGGATCATAAGTAACGGATATGTGCCTGTAATAATTGCAACAAAGCTTGATAAGATCAATAGAAGTCAGGTAAATAAAAATATAAAAATAATACGTGATAAGTTAAAAATCGATGAAGAGGTAAGAATTATTCCTTTTTCTGCCTTAAATAAACAGGGACGTGATGAGATATATGATACAATAGAAGAATATCTTGAGATTTCCGAATGATCGGGAAGAATTGATTGATAGTTCAGTATGTATTCATTTGTGGAGGATACAGTCGATAATGGTAGGTTTGCTGATTAAAATTCTTGTTAATGATTATAAAAACATACGAGATGAAAGAGTTAGAAGAGGATGCGGAATAGTATGCAGCTGGTCATCTATAATTTTTAATATTTTATTATGCTGTATTAAGGTTTTTGCCGGAATTATGTCAGGATCTGTTGCCATAACTACAGATGCAGTTAACAATCTTACAGATGCCGGTTCATCTTTTATTAATATAATAGGATTTAAAATGTCGGGACGTAAACCTGATACCGAGCATCCTTTTGGACATGGCAGATTAGAATATATAGTTGGTATGATAATATCAATTTTGATTGTTGTGTGTGGTGTAGAGCTTGGTAAAGCATCTGTAACTAAAATAATCGATCCAAGAGATATTTATACTGCCAAGGCGGTATTTATTATTTTGGTTATCAGTATTTTTATTAAAATATATATGTTTACTTATAACAAGAAGTATGGTGAATTAACTGATTCTCCCATATTAAAAGCATCATCCGCAGATTGTTTTATGGATGTGATCGCCACTACTTCAGTTCTTATATCTGTAGTAATATATGAATTTTCGGGTATTAATATAGATGGATGGTGTGGATTAATAGTTTCAGTCATAATTATTTATTCCGGTATTAGTTCGGTTAAAGATACTATAGATCCTCTGCTTGGTTGTAAACCCGATCCGAAATATGTGGAACTTATAGAAAAATATGTTCTTGCGCAAAAGGATGTTTTGGGAATGCATGATCTGATAATACATAATTATGGGCCCGGGAGAAATATTATTTCTTTACATGTTGAGGTCTCTGCGACTTCTAATATAGTTGAAGCGCATGATGTTATAGATAATATTGAAAGGAAGTTAAAGGAAGTTCTTAACTGTGATTGCGTAATACATATGGATCCTATTGTAGTGGATGATTCAATAACCGGAAGGATGCGTGATTTTATCAGGATAATTGTAACTAATGTTGATCCAAGACTTAAGATAGATGACTTCAGGATGGTTCAGGGAGTGACTCATACAAATATTATTTTTGACCTGATAATACCAAATGAAATAAATGTGAATGATGATGAGATAGTTGCCAGGATCAAGGATAAGGTGCGTGAGTTGCCCGGTAATCATTATGCAATAATAAATGTTGAAAAGCCATTTATTTGAGGGAATTTGCTAACTTAATAAAATTCTGTTATAATACTAGTGATTATATATGTAGAGATTTTAATTTTTTTTTTTGAAACCGGATTAAGGTGATTTTATGATTTTTGCATAGTATGGTCCTAGGATAAATGAAAGGAAGAGTGGGGTGTGGATATTATGAATCTTGATAACTTAAATGATATTGTAAAGACTGTTAAGGCTACGGAAGCCCTGGGAGTTGCTAAAGCCAATGATATACTAAATGTGGTAAAGGCTAACGAAATAATCAGGAAGAAAGAAGAAGAAGATAAAAAAACCAATTTTGTTTTGATAGTTTGTACAATATTGGTATCGGTTGCTGCAATAGCAGCCATTGTATATGGTCTTTATTGTTATTTCACACCGGATTATCTGGATGATTTTGATGATGATTACGATGATGAATTTGATGACGAATTTGATGATGATTTTTTTGAGAATGAAGATGAATGATCGTAATTATACAAAGCAAGTGCAGATAAGCCATACTATTCCAAAACATATGGGCTGATGAAGTATATATATTAGTAAGCTTTTGGTGCCGAGTTGAGATAGAAAAGGTATTTTCTTCTTTCCTATCCCGGTGATGGATTTATTTTTGAGTATAGGCTCGCTTAAAATGTATCCCAGAGTATATATAAATATCCAGGGGATCAGCGGGAAATAATCGGCTGAATAAAAATCCGGCGTAGGGAAACCGATTGGTATAAGTGCATCATGGCAATACAATGATTTTGGCAGGTATATCAATGCATGATATCTGGTTCCTATGTATCCGTTTGGAATATGTTTTGTGAAAATAAACAGAAAAAGACAGATCAATGTATATAGAATTACGGCAGGGACACTTTTGTTCTTGCCGTTTTTAAAATTGAGAGAGAATAGTTTATCGATAGGGATCATTAGCAGTGTTGCAATACCCATAAATGTCAAAATGCCATAATAGATTACCTGATCGGGCATAAAAATAAGAGTAACAAATGTAATAAGTGTTCCGAGTATGATTAAAGATATACCGCGTTTTAATGCATTTTTTTTCCCTAATGGCCAAACAATCCCGGATATAAGTATGAAGGAAGTACAAATTGATTGCTGCCATATAAAGGATCCGGGTTTTGTTATCCATGACGGATCCTTGGAAAATACAACAAAGTAATCGTAGCAACTATGATAAAGGATCATACTTATCATAGTAAGCGCTCTTAAAGTATCTATTAGATAGTTTCGCTCCCTGTGTTGTTTTTTTTGGTCTTCTTTTTGAGTATTTATAAATGTTTGTATCATTTTTTTGCAAAAGCATGCTCTTTCCTGATTATCTAATAATATTAATATATAATATACATATT
>JAILKH010000126.1 GCA_024693925.1 Lachnospiraceae bacterium
TATGTATGGCGTAGATACGGATTGCTTGTGCATTTTTGTAGCAAAGAATTATGTATTCTATCGGATAGAACCGGACTGTATTTATGTCGTGAATATTTATAATGAACGTGAGGATTTCATGATGGATCTGTTCGGGATAAAAACCACATCCCAGGAGACTGAAGACTACCGGGGGAGTAAAATTCAGGAGAGGCATATGTAGTCTGGCAACACTTTGGCAACAAAAAATCAGATAGTCAGAATAAAATGTGGAAATGAGATAAAAATATGCCTCATTTTACGCTAAAACTAAACAGATATGTTTAAGAAGAGCGAAGAACCTATAGAGATGGAGTAAGCTTAGAGTGGCTTAGAGGTCGGTATAACAAATCAAGTATTTTCAAGGCTTGGAATCATGTTAAAAAAACATGATTTCAGGCCTTTTTTGTGTCGTGATACCTTTTTGATACTATATAAAAAGGTAAAAATGTACCTATCTGCAAAAAGTTCTCGCATATCTTGGCAATATATAGTTGGAACGATATAATTATACAAGAAATATTTGCGGCAACCGCAGAAAAATCTGCCGGGAGGGTGTATGTATTCCAGAAACCAGTATTTAAAGAACCTGTTTGAACAGACTTATATCAAAGATATTTTGGAAAGATATGATATAAAAAACAAGGCGGAAGTTCTTGATATGCTTTTAGATGTACTGGCTTCAAACATTGGATATCTTACAAATCCAAGCAAACTTTCTAAGACTTTTAAGAGTGAAAGACAAATATCTATAGGACCAGATACTCTGGACAAGTATATAGAATATTTTGAAGATGCTTTTATTATTAATAGGGCATATAGATATGATGTAAAAGGCTATAAATATATTGGGACACCCCTATATAGGTGTTGAGCAGTTTCTTTTGGACGAGAGTAGTTTGGATTAGTTGATAGTTTAATAGGAGTTGTTATGACAGAACAAATTTTAGGGACTTCTTGCGGTGATATATAATGCATAATATGATGATGACCTATGATGGCAATCAGGAACGGTATGCAAAAATAGCAGGTCATGGATTTCGAATATTGGCAGAAGCAATGGGGAAAGATTTGTCCTACGAAATTAAGTGTCCGGCTGTTTTAATATGCGGGGAAAAGGATCATGCCGGATCATTTATCAGATATAATAAGTCATGGCATAAAAATACAGGGATTCCGGTCAGGATATTGGAGGATTGGGAAGCAGGACGGCGTACACCACCTGAGTATATACCACGGCTTATAGCGAATCAGTTGAATATGAAGAATTTGTGGGAAGGGAAGATGATTATGCCCGGTAAAACAGATGAAGATAATATCAGAATTGTTATTGGATAACCTTCCAATGATTGAAGATAAAAACCGGGCCAAATGAAAAAGGAGGAATAAAAATTGAAGAAGGAGATTGTATTCGGACCTAGCGTCGGAGAAAGTTTAAGAGCAGCTCAACATACAGGAATAGGGGACAATTCAATCAGTGGGTGTGCAAATGATATTATTTGTTTGGAATATAATCTTGCTTTTGGGGATATATCTGAAAAAAATCCGTCTGATAAGAGATATCAGTATCTATATAAAAGCATAAGTACTATGTATCCGGCCGAAATACATGGATCTCTTGCCAAAGATTGGATTGATGATTTAAAAAAAAAGAATCAAAGATATTTGACAGAACTTAAAACTGCCATAAAAAATGAGAAAGAAATACGAATATGGTATAGCAGTGCCCCTGATGAAATAAATGCTTTTTATTGGCTGATGAGTTTTTTGGATAGCCAAAAACATTATAAGAATATCAGTGCGGTATTTATTTCACCGGATTATTGGAGTGGATCGTATTATTGTCGGGGAACGGCCATGCTTGGACCTGAAATGTATTATGAAGCACTGAAGCTGGAAAAGGAAATCACTGAAAACCAGATCAAGAATTGTTCTGACAGGTGGAAAGAACTCCGCAGGGAAAATGCACCGATGAGACTTATGGTTAGCGGTAATCTTGTAAGTTTACCGGAAGATTTTCTGGATTCTTTTATCAGAAATACGATAAATAAGTTCCCGGAAAAATTTACCATTGCCGGGTTGGTAGGAGAGGTGATGGGAGCATATGAATTAATGGTTGGAGATTTTTCTTTGTATGAGCGGGTTCTTTGTTTTGCGGAGCGTGGAGAAATTGAAATAATGGAAGAATGTAAGGAGAAGCCAATGGCAACAAGAGTAAGGAAAAGCTTCTGTTTTATATCAGATTAAGAACTTAGTATATGTAGATGGGAAAGTCTCATTCGCCGGTCAAGTATCATCATATATATCCGGACAGCAACAATTCCGATTTTGGCAATTCTTTCGATATAAGATTTTCAACAAAGCTTTCATAAGAGGATCCCTCATTGCAGTTAAAAATCAAAGAAAATATTTTTTGTTTTTGTAGATATAATGGATCAGGATATCAATTGAGGAGTAGCACGTTTTAAATGTATTTATAATATCATTTGAGGAATTAATGATTATGTTACAAAAACTCCCGTAAGTTTTAAAAAATCATTGAGACAATCACTTTTTTCAAAATAAACCATTGGACTGTCAACCAGTTGTTTTATTATGAATTTTTGTTTATATATTTTTTGATGAAGAGTGTGTTAATATGATTTTAAGGAAGAAAAAAGAAGCTTTTAAAAACCGATAAGAGAGAGGGGCTCTAATGGACGTATTACAAAATATAAGCTATGAAGTGAAAGAAAAAAAATGTATAGCTTACCGAAAGGATGATCCGGAGTATCTTGTTATTATTCCGATGGATGAGAGTGAGATCGGGCAATTGGAGGATTTTTTGGCTTATCTTAAAGAAAGACTTATGAAAGACTGTTCTCTTGTTGTATTTAAAGTTGATGATTGGAACAGGGAACTGTCTCCCTGGGATGCTCCTGCCGTATTCGGTAAAGATGACTTCGGTCACGGAGCAGAGGAAACCCTGTTTTTTGTTAAGAATATACTTATTCCGTATGAAAAGGAAAAAATAAATGCGAAAGAAAATATAAGGATCATACTGGGCGGATATTCACTTGCCGGTCTGTTTTCACTCTATTGCGGGTATCAAACCGATGATTTTTATGCAATTGCCGCAGCTTCGCCTTCGGTGTGGTTTCAAGGATGGGCAGAATATATTAAGGATCGGGAATTTATGGCTAAAAGGGTATATCTTAGTCTGGGTGATAAGGAGGATAAGTCAAAAAATCCTCTTTTAAGAACCGTAAGTGATAATATAAGAGAGCAGTATGATTCTTTATGTAGCAGGCTTTCAAAAGAGAATTGCACTCTTGAATGGAATGAGGGAAATCATTTTACGGATACGACAGGACGTTGTGTAAAAGGGATTATTTGGTGTTTAAGATAAATGAGTTTAGAGGGAGAAGATATGAACAGTCAGTCAACATCCGAAAAGCTTGGTTTGTTAAAGTCAAATATTAAAAAACGCTTAGTCGGTAAGGATGATCTTATAGACAGGCTTATTATTGCTCTTCTTGCAGGGGGGCATGTACTTTTGGAAGATGTACCCGGTGTGGGTAAAACGTCTCTGGCACAGGCACTTTCCGATTCGCTTGCCTTGTCATTTGCACGTATCCAGTGTACGCCGGATACCATGCCTGCGGATATTACGGGAATTTCCGTGTACAATAGAAATAAAGAGATATTTGAGCCGGTTTTCGGGCCGGTAATGAATAATATAGTATTGGCGGACGAACTTAACAGGACAACCCCCAAAACCCAGTCGGCTCTGCTTGAGGTGATGGAAGAGAAGAAAGTAACAATAGACGGAAAGGATTATATTCTGCCTAAGCCCTTTATGGTGATAGGGACGCAGAATCCTATGGAGACAACGGGAACTTATCCGCTTCCGGAAGCTCAGCTTGACAGATTTATGATGCGCCTGTCGGTAGGATATCCCGATAGTAAGGATGCTAAGGAGATGGCCGAAAAGTTCCTGGAAGGATATCTGCTTATGAAAACGGAACCGGTTCTTGCGGCAAATGATATAATTAATATCAAAAAGGAAGTTGAGGATGTAAAGGTTAATGAGCATTTGGTTGATTATGCGGTAAGGATTACCGAGGCCACAAGATCCGATCCGGAAATAATATGCGGAGCCTCGCCCAGAGCTTTATTATCGCTTTTAAGATGTGCCCAGGCCTATGCCGTATATGAAGGAAGAGATTACTGTATTCCCGAGGATATGCTCAACGCGGCGCTTATTACATTGCCCCACAGGCTTATATTAACCGCACAGGCTAAAATGAACAAAAGTTCACAGTACAAGTTGCTTAAAAACATTACCGATCACATTAAGGTTTCATGATGAAGATCCGATTTAACCTGACCGGCAGTTTCATATATATATCAGTTCTTATTTTATCCGTGATTTTTGCAAGTTTCTACGGAGGATTGCTTCCTTATGTACTTTTATATGGGAATCTGGTGATCCTTCCGGTATCATTTGTATATATTCTGTTAAATTACAAATTTATATCAATCTATCAGGAAATTGATGTGCACCGGCTTATAAAGGGTGAACAGCATAAGCTTCTTATATCTTTTGAAAATACCGGATTATTTCCGGTACATGATATGGAACTTATATTGCATTCCGACAGATGTGGATTTAATGATATTAAAGATGGAGACGTTATTTCTGTACAAGCGCAGGAAAAGAGTCGTATTGAAGCCGGAATCATATGTTTATACGCAGGAACCTATGATGTCGGGCTGAAGGGGGTAGGATTTAAAGATGTTTTCGGGATTTTTTCCGTTTCCTTTGAAGTCCCTTATTCTTTCAGAGCTATAGTAAGCCCAAGGATAACCGATATAGCCGATAATTTCTTGGATATTGAAAACACCTTAAACAGTATAGGAGCTAAGAGCGATATTAAAAGAGAAGATATATCGGGAAATGAAATGAGGGATTACTATCCGGGGGACTTACTTTCATCCGTAAATTGGAAAGTATCGGCAAGATTAGATAAGCTTATGGTCCGCATTCCCGATAAGCAGGATACAAGAAGGATCACACTTTATATGGAGGCTTCTTATATAAATGACAGGGAATGGGATACGGAACTGATAAAAAGAAGAGATTATTTTCTGGAATTTGCAGTATCATCTGCCTGGTATTTTGTAAGAAAGGGTATTTCTTTAACCATTGTCTGTCCTGTTGGTAAGATCACAAGGATTCAGATGGCGACTTATGAAGATTTCCTTGATTTCTATAACACACTTTCGGGTTCCGTATCCTACAGATCAGCCGATGAGAAAGAAAGAATGCATAAATTGGTGCAGGAAAGGGGATATGGGGAAGATGGAGACAGGATCATTGTTATTATCAGTGAAGATGATGTTTTGGAAAAAGATTTCTGTGTTATTGCAGAAGGAAATTAAGCATATCCTTACAGTTTTGGTGATTATTTCGGCAGGGATTGAAGTGTACGTCATGACCGGTAAGAACATTTCTACCGTATACATGAATGTATATATTCATTATACTGCGGGATTTCTGTTTTTTTATACCGTATTATATCTGGCTTTTAATGTATTTACCGGCAGCAGGAGTTCGGCCCTTGCGGTATCATCAAGTGCTGTTATGTTTTCTTTCCTTTTGAGAAACACAGAGGTTTATGATAATGCAAACAGCCGGGCGGGGATGTTTCCTATAGGAATACTTGCGGGGCTTGTGTATATTATATGGCTGCTTGTAAGGTTACTTCTTTCCTTCCGTATGAGCGAATTGGTTACGGTACTTTTGGCTGATCTTATAATGATCATAGCTTTTTTTAACTTGGGTTATTTTGGGTCAGGGTCATTTACCGGCAGAATAATATATATATCCTTGTTTGTACTGACAGCTTCACAAATAAATCATAAATATCCTTTTGCTTACTTTCTTTTGGTGATGCTTTTTCTTTTTATGATCCCGATCCGCAAAGAACCTATAAATTGGGAACCGGTTGTTAAGGTTGCAGTCGGTGTTGCGAATAAGGGCAGGGAAGCAGCCAGATCGTTAAGGTACTATTTTTCTGATTTTGGAACAGGCACAGCCTATCAAAGTGGATATTCATCCTTTGCCAAGACAGGAAATTCCGTAGTTTTAACGGATAGAACGGAAATTAAATTAAAAACCAAAGATAATACGGGATTTACGTTTACGGATGAGGCTACCGGTAAAAGATACAGGGGAAAAAGGGTTGTATATCTTACGGGTGGTAGAGCTGTTGATAAAAACAGAATATTTGATATGCTTTATTCCTTGTATATGCATGGGGTCGATAAGACGGATGCAGACCTTTATATCCGAAATTCAAAGCTTAATATCGGTTATGTATATTTAAAGACAGGGGATGAGATAGCGCCTGAAGGGGCGATAAGGCTGACAAATGATAACGGGATCATAGAGGAGGGTCGGAAAAAAAGAAATCATAAAAAAGGATATAATATATATGCGGAATATCTGGATATTGATTATGGAAATCCTTATCTTACATATATCATAGCTTCGCCTGTCGAAGATGCGGATAAAGCCCTGTTAAGTTATGAAGATATGTCATTATACGCAAACAATATACTGGGTATAAGATTTAAGGAATACTTTACGGGAGAGGAGTACTTATCCTGGCAGGGATATAAAGGATATTTGGAGGAAGATATCGATATAAGCCAGGTTTCCCACCGAATGAAAGAGCTGGCATATGATATAACCAAAAACTGTGTTAGTGATTATGACAAATGTAATGCCATAGAAGCATATTTAAGACAGTATACCTACAGTACAACAGTAGAATCAAAGGTTTATGGCAGTACTACAGACAGTGAAGGTATGAGTAAAATAGCTGATGAATTTCTGTTTGAAAGCGGAAAGGGGTACTGTGTACATTACGCCTGTGCAATGGTAATGCTGCTTCGTTTAAATGGGATACCATCAAGGTTTAATACAGGGTACAGATATGCATTCCCATTCGAAAGGATGGAGGAATATCCCGTATATGGCCATAATGCGCATGCATGGCCTTCTGCTTATATTAAAGGTTTTGGATGGGTAAGTTTTGAACCGACTTCTGCATATACTATAGCAAAGGACCGAACCTGGCACAGACAACCTGCAAAGATAAAAGGAGAGGAGGAAATTCTTAAGGAAGGAGAGGTATATTCATTAAATAACGGAACATCACCTTATCCTACACCGGCTGTTACCGGTGTAGAAGAATTTTCCAAAGTAACCGAAAGAAATTACGGCAGGATGATAAATACCTTTAAGATGCTACTTATCATAGGTCTTGGGGTTATTGTAGTTGTTATCATAATGTTATTGGGACCGATTTTTTACAGGTCGTTAAGATACAGGATTTCCGATCAAAGAGGAAGGATTATCCTGGATATGGAGGATATAATATTTTTGATCAAAGGTATTTGTGATAAAGCTGTTTATGACAGGGGTGTAATGTCGGATTATATCACATTAATACCTGATAAATACAGGGAGGAATATGATAAAGTTTATAAGATATATTACAGGCTTAAATACAGAAGCGGGAACGATATGTCAGGAGAGGAAATAGTTTCAAAGGAGGAAGAAATAATAACAAGGGAGCTTAGAAACAAATTGTATAAAGAATATAAAATGAAGTTTCTGCGTATTTTTTACGTAAAGTTTAAAAAAGCATATTAAACACCTAAAAACCGGAAAAAAGATTATCAAGATGTTAAAAATTATTAGAAAACATTCTTTCTGCTACATAAAGAGCCTCCTTGGAAAAAATTTCTTCTTCGGTTATTTTTTCCATGAGATCGGAGGAATTCCTTATACTTGATAGGACGTAATTGTTTAATTTCCTGCAATAATCCATTAAAGCATTAAAATCAGTAATTCTATCCAGTAACACCTTTTTACCGGCAGCAGCTTCAAATTCGCAGATGGAGATTACTTCCATACACAGATGTAATTCTCCGCTTATATCGGAGGCCTCCATAAGTATATCGGGACGCTTGATCCTTTCGGAAAGAAAATAATTTTTTGCACTGATATAATCCCCCTTAGAGAAGAATTGAGCCAGATGTTTCTTTATTTCAGATGTTTCGGCTTTTTCCGAAGTCATGCCGACAATAGTTTCATAGGCATTTATTGAATTTTTTCTTACATACAGATACCATAAGAATTCAGAGATAAATCCGAATATACGTTTATGATAGGAGTCGGGTTCATCGATTATCAGTTCTTTTTCCATTTCAAACAGAATTGAAAACAGCCATGAACAATATTCACTATACAAATATACGGGTGCTATCATCATATTTCCGAAGTAGGTATGGTTTTCCCGGATAAGCTGTTCATAAAGTACTGCGTAGTCGGGATACAGTCTGAAAAGCACATTCTTCAGTTCTTTAAGATAATAGGGCTTATGATTGGTGCTGAAGCCATAATAAAAGGAATTGTTAAGCTTAAGTTCCTTTGTTGTTATACAATCGTATTCAGAGAGAATATCCCTGATCATGGCTTCCGTCAG
Source organism: Lachnospiraceae bacterium (assembly GCA_024693925.1). Taxonomy (GTDB): domain Bacteria; phylum Bacillota; class Clostridia; order Lachnospirales; family Lachnospiraceae; genus UBA2868. The sequence goes on from JAILKH010000126.1 coordinate 8,559, forward strand.
AAGCTTTTTATCCCGGCTTAACAAATATCTTCTGTAATGAGCGGTTCCTATAATGTCTGAGGATGTATCATTTTTCCATATCCAATACAGACCGGTAAGCTCTGAGAAGGTATCGTTTTTGGAAGCTATATTGTCTCCTCTTTTTTCGTGGACCGAAAGAGGGATATAGATTTTATCGGAGGGTGGAACAAAAGGTTTGTGTGTCAGAACATAAATACTTATGGGCATTTTTATCCTCTTAAAGTAATAACAAGATTTATTTCTGCTTAGCAGTGTTATTTGTTTTTTAGGTGTAATCATATTATAGCTTATAAATTATGGATTGAAAATATAAACGGGAGCAAAGTAAGAAGGATAAATGAAAGAATAACTTCCTTATATATTCAAAAAATATAAAATCATTGACAAAACCTACGATTTTTAGTAAGTTTAGAGTTGAGTTGCATAAGTTTTTCGTTTATGCAGATATATTAGACCACGTATTTACCGTAAGGTAAATTGCGAAAGCTCGTCGGACAGGGCTGGTTGCTGCCGTAAGTGGGTATGTCCCACATTTATTGATCGAGTTAGAGAATTCTGTTTTATGGATTACCGAGACTCAATTTTATGAGATGGTCACTTTATAACCGAGTGCAGAACAGCACACCACTTATGAAAGTTCAATGAAGAGTAGTAATAGTATATTTGCTGAATAGACTCTGAAGCCAACTTATTGATCGTAGAAGTTATGATAAACGATTTTAAATCATAATGATAATGGTAAGCGGATTTGAATTTTGTGGTAGTGCCAAAAGGCACTGCCTTTTTTGGTTCATGATATTCAGCGAGGTATAAAGTCTGCCGGAGGAAAGTAAATGGATAAGGCTAAACAGAATAAAACGCCGTTATATTCAGCATTGGAAAGGTTCAGAAAACAAAGGGTAGTTCCGTTTGATGTACCTGGACATAAACGCGGAAGGGGTAACCCGGAGCTTGTGGAATTATTGGGAGAAAAATGTGTCGGTATAGATGTTAATTCCATGAAAGCACTTGATAATCTTTGCCATCCCATATCTGTTATTAAAGAAGCGGAGGAACTGGTTGCGGATGCCTTTGGTGCGGCAAATGCCTTTTTTATGGTAGGAGGAACCACATCCAGCGTTCAGGGAATGATTTTATCGGTCTGTAAGGCTAATGATAAGATCATACTTCCGAGAAATGTGCATAAAAGTGCAATAAATGCTCTGGTATTATGCGGCGCCATACCGGTATATATAGATCCCAAGGTGGATAAAAAGCTGGGAATATCCCTTGGGATGGAGATAGAGGATGTAAGAGCAGCGATGGAGGCAAATAAGGATGCAGTTGCAGTGTTTGTAAATAATCCGACTTATTACGGAATCTGTTCTGATCTTAAAGCAATTGTGGACCTTGCGCATGAATATAATATGATGGTGCTGGTGGATGAGGCACATGGAACGCATTTATATTTTAATGAAAAACTTCCAATGTCAGCAATGGAAGCAGGAGCGGACATGGCAGCAGTGTCAATGCATAAATCCGGTGGAAGTCTTACTCAAAGTTCAATACTTTTATTGGGACCTAATGTAAATGCAAGGTATGTTGCTCAGATAATAAATTTGACACAAACTACCTCTGCATCATATCTTTTAATGGCCAGTCTGGATATTTCCAGAAGAAATTTGGCGTTAAGGGGAGAGAAATCCTTTGAAAAGGTTTCAAATATTGCGGAATATGCCCGTAAGGAGATCAATGATATCGGTGGATATTATGCATATGGGCGGGAATTGATAAATGGTACCAGTGTTTATGATTTTGATGTGACAAAACTTGCTATATATACAAGAGATATAGGGCTTGCGGGAATTGAAGTATATGATCTGTTAAGAGATGAGTATGATATTCAGATGGAATTCGGAGATATCAGTAATATATTGGCATATATTTCCATAGGAGACAGAATTCAGGATATTGAAAGGCTGGTCGGTGCACTCTCAGATATAAAACGCCTTTATGAAAAAGAGAAAAGTAATGTATTTATATCTGAATTTATTACACCGAAGGTGGTCGCAACGCCTCAGAAGGCTTTTTATTCCGAGAAGGAATCCCTTCCTATCAAGGAAACTGCACAAAGAGTATGTGCTGAATTTGTGATGTGTTATCCCCCGGGAATTCCTATCCTTGCACCGGGAGAGATAATTACAAAAGAGATAATAGATTATATAGAGTTTGCCAAAGAAAAAGGCTGCTCCATGCAGGGACCTGAAAGTCCGGATGTATCATATTTGAATGTTCTAAAATAATCGGTTATTAAAGGAAGGATAAAAGCATGAACTTCTGGTTTAATGAGCTTCATACACAAAACGTAAGTATGAATATCCGTGTTGAAAAGCAATTATACAGTGAGACAAGTGATTTTCAAAGAATAGATGTTTTTGAATCACCGCAATTCGGAAAATTTATCACTTCGGACGGTCATATTATTTATTCGGAGGCAGATGAATTTGTATATGATGAGATGATCGTTCACGTACCTATGGCAGTACATCCCAATGTAAGGAAGGTTTTGGTAATTGGTGGAGGAGACGGTGGTGTGGCCGATGAACTCCTTCATTATGAAGAAATAGAAGGTATAGATGTGGTCGAACCGGATGAATTGTTTATCGATGTATGCAGAAAGTTTTTTCCTGAGACCGCAAAAGCACTGGATGATCCAAGAGTAAATATTTACTGTCAGGATGGATTGAGGTTTTTGAGAAGCAGACATAATGAGTATGATCTGATAATTAATGATTCTACCGATCCTTTGGGTCATACGGCGGGATTATTTACAAAGGAATTCTACGGAAGCTGTTTTAAAGCCTTAAAAGAGGATGGAATGATGGTTTATCAGCATGGAAGTCCTTTTTACGACGAGGATGAAGATACCTGCAGAGCGATGCATAAAAAAGCTTACAGGAGTTTTCCCATAAGCCGGGTTTATCAGGCACATATTGCAACTTGTCCTGCGGGATACTGGCTTTTCGGTCTGGGTTCCAAAAAATATCATCCTTTAAACGATCTGGATGTTGAAAGATGGAAGGCAAGAAAAATACATACTTGGTATTACACAACAAATCTGCATAAGGGAGCATTTATGCTTCCTAAATATGTAGAGGATCTACTTGAAGAGGAGGAAGACAGAAAATGAGCAGGTTATTGGTCATAGGATGTGGCGGAGTAGCGCAGGTTGCTATTCAGAAATGTGCACAGAATGATAAGATTTTTACGGAACTTTGTATAGCAAGCAGAACTGTGTCAAAATGTGAGGAATTAAAGAAAAAGATCGAGAGTAGCGGGAAATCCTCTACTAGGATCACAACGGCAAAGGTAGATGCCGATAATTATGGGGAGTTAAAGGAATTGATAGATTCCTATAAGCCGGATGCGGTATTAAATGTTGCGCTTCCTTATCAGGATCTTACCATAATGGACGCCTGTCTTGAATGCGGAGTTGATTATATAGATACTGCCAATTATGAGCCCGAGGATACGGATGATCCAAAGTGGAGAAGTATTTATGAAAAAAGATGTAAGGATTTGGGCTTTTCCGCATATTTTGATTATTCCTGGCAATGGGCATACAAAGAAAAATTTGAAAAGAAAGGTATTACAGGACTTCTGGGTACCGGATTTGATCCCGGTGTGACCAGTGTATTTTGTGCATATGCAAAAAAGCATTATTTTGATGAGATCAAAACAATAGATATTCTGGATTGTAATGGTGGAGATCATGGGTATCCCTTTGCAACTAATTTTAATCCGGAGATCAATCTTAGGGAGGTTTCGGCGCCCGGATCCTATATGGAGAACGGTAAATGGATTGAAGTACCGGCAATGTCAATAAAGAGAGAATATGATTTTGACGGAGTGGGAATGAAGGATATGTATCTTCTTCATCATGAAGAGATTGAAGCTCTTGGGAAAAATATGCCGGAGGTTAAGAGGATCCGCTTCTTTATGACCTTCGGACAAAGTTATCTTACCCATATGAAATGCCTTGAAAATGTGGGAATGCTTTCAACGGCTCCGGTAATTCATAACGGTGTTGAAATAGTTCCGATACAATTTCTTAAGACACTGCTTCCCGATCCTGCATCACTTGGACCAAGGACCGTAGGTAAGACAAATATAGGCTGTATTTTTACGGGGATCAAGGATGGAAAAGAGAGAAGTATATATATTTACAATATTTGTGATCATCAGGAATGTTATAAGGAATTGGGTTCTCAGGCTATAAGTTATACCACCGGTGTTCCGGCAATGATCGGAACAGCATTGGTTATAAATAAAAAATGGAGTAAGCCCGGAGTATTTACAACCGATGAATTCGATCCGGATCCGTATATGGATATGCTTAATGAGTACGGGCTTCCCTGGGTGGTTAAAGAGAATCCTGTACTTATACCTTAAGATCCTATAATTCTGAAGATGGAGTTACCCGATGAAATTGATGGAAGTTCCCACACCTGCATATGTTGTGGATGAATATAAGCTAAAGAAGAATCTTGAAATACTGAAAAGTGTGATCGACAGGGCTGAGTGTAAGATATTACTTGCACAGAAAGCCTTTTCAATGTATTCGGAGTATAAGCTGATAGGTGAATATCTTTCCGGAACAACCGCCAGCGGATTATTTGAAGCAAGGCTGGGTTATGAGGAAATGGGAAAGGAAAATCATATTTTCTCGCCTGCATATAAAAAGGAGGAATTTCCGCAGATATGTCATATTTGTGATCATATTATTTTCAATTCGATCGCTCAGATTAAAAAATATGCGTATTCAAAAAATACAGATAAAACATCCTTTGGTTTAAGGATTAATCCTGAATGTTCAACTCAGGAGGGTCACGAAATATATGACCCCTGTGCCCCCGGTTCCCGATTGGGAGTAACTTTAGGAAACCTGGAAAAAGCAATAAATTCCGATCCGCATATACTTTCCGTTATTGAAGGTATGCATTTTCATACACTCTGCGAACAGAATTCTGATGCTCTTGATATTACACTTAAAGCAGTGGAAGAAAAATTCGGAAAATATTTATATTCCATGAAATGGCTTAATATGGGTGGAGGCCATCATATTACCCGGGAGGATTATGATATTGAAAGACTTATTAATACAATAAAAAGAGTAAAGGAAATTTATGATGTTGAAGTATATTTGGAACCCGGAGAAGCAATTGCTCTGAATGCCGGATATTTGGTGACTGAAGTAATGGATATGGTGGAAAACAATATAACCACTCTTATTCTTGATGCTTCAGCAGCCTGTCATATGCCGGATGTGCTGGAGATGCCTTACAGACCACCTCTTAAAGGGGCGGGGAAAAAAGGTGAAAAAGCTTTTACATACAGGTTATCCTCCTGTACCTGCCTGGCCGGAGATATTATAGGTGATTATTCTTTTGATGAACCGTTGCATATAGGGCAACGGTTGTGTTTTGAAGATATGGCAATATATTCTATGGTAAAAAATAATACTTTTAACGGAATGTGTCTTCCTTCCATATATACAATGGATGATATAGGAGAATGCCGGCTGGTAAAAAAATTTGGGTATGAGGATTTTAAATGCAGATTATAAGAGATAAGGATCATAAAACAGATGTTTTGAAAACCGTTCCTGCTTCGGAGGGCTTTCGTATGCCCGGTGAGTATGAGGAACATAAGGGTTGCGTTCTTATTTGGCCGGTCCGTCCCGGTACTTTTACAAATTGCGGAAAAGAAGCCAAAATAACCTTTACCGTAATTGCAAGGGCCATTGCGGAATCCGAGGAGGTATATCTGTTATGTGATAAGGATCATTATAATGAAGTAACAAATATATTTGCAGAGGATCTCAATATAAAAATTATCAATATAGAAACAAATGATTCCTGGGCAAGAGATACAGGTCCCACCTGTGTTATAGATAAAAGCGGAGAAGTCAGGGGCATAAGCTGGAAATTCAACGCCTGGGGCGGAGAATATGACGGATTGTATACAGATTATGAGCTGGATGATAAAGCTGCCGTAAGGATATGTGAAGAACTTAAGTTAAGATGTTACGAGCTTAAGGATTTTGTGCTGGAAGGTGGTTCGATCCATTCTGACGGAGAAGGAACTCTTCTTGTAACAGCCCCCTGTCTTTTGAGTAAGGGCAGGAATCCGGGATTGTCAAAGGAAGAGATAGAAGCTGTCTTAAAGGATTATTTAGGTGTAAAAAAAATAATTTGGCTTCCAAGAGGTATAGCCGGAGATGAAACCAATGAACATGTTGATAATATCTGTGCCTTTGTTCGTCCCGGGGAAGTAGTTCTTGCCTGGACGGAGGATCCTTCAGATATTCAATACGGGCCCAGTAATGAATGTATGGAGTTTCTTAAAAAGGAAAAGGATGCTAAGGGCAGAACTTTTAAAATACATAAACTCCCTATACCGAAAAAACCTGTCTGTATTACTAAAGAGGAGTTGGAAGCACTTTCCTTTGAACCGGGAGAAGATATAAGAGAAGAAGGGGAGAGACTTGCCGCAAGCTATGTTAATTTTTATATATCAAATAATGGTGTAATATTTCCGCAGTTTGGGGATGAAAATGATAAAATTGCTGTTGAGATCATTTCAAAAGTTTTTCCGGATAGGAAAATATATCCGGTCAATGCCCGTTCCATAATAGTCGGAGGTGGAAATATTCATTGTATAACACAACAGATTCCCGGCAGATCAGATAAATATTAGAGGATAAGATGGTTATGAGAAAGGTGACGGTATCCGCGGTACAGATAAGATGTACCGCATCAGTAGAGGAAAACATAAAAAAGGCTGATGAAATGGTTAAGGAAGCGGCTGCAAAAGGGGCTAATGTTATCTTACTTCCGGAACTATTCGAAAGGCCGTATTTTTGTCAGGAAAGAAGATATGAATATTATGAGTATGCGCAGCCGGTAGAGGAAAACCGGGCTGTTATACATTTTAAGAAAGTTGCAAAAGAGCTGGGTATTGTTTTGCCTGTTAGTTTTTATGAAAAAGATGTAAATGTTATGTATAACAGTATCGCAGTTATAGATGTTTCCGGGGAAGTACTCGGAGTTTATCGTAAAACTCATATTCCGGATGATCATTATTATCAGGAGAAATTTTATTTTACTCCCGGAAATACCGGATTTAAGGTTTGGGATACCTGTTTTGGAAAACTGGGAATAGGAATCTGCTGGGATCAATGGTTTCCGGAGACCGCGAGATCAATGGTATTACAGGGAGCAGAGATCCTGTTTTATCCTACAGCCATAGGAAGTGAGCCGATACTTGAGGTTGACAGTATGCCTCATTGGAGAAGATGTATGCAGGGACATGCCGCAAGTAATATAGTTCCGGTGATTGCCGCTAATCGTATTGGTTTAGAGAAAGTGGAGCCTTGTAAAGAAAACGGTGGTCAAAAATCCTCCCTTGAATTTTTCGGATCGTCTTTTATAACAGACGAGACCGGAGAATTATTGGAAACGGCAGCGCGGGAAGCGGAGGAAATACTTGTTCATACTTTTGATCTTGATGAAATAAATTCTAAACGATCAAGTTGGGGTTTATTTAGAGACAGAAGACCTGAAATATATATGAAGAATATTTGATAATAGGAGAACCTTTAACATTTGTGCTAAAATGTGATAATTTATTATCGCATTCTTCGTAATAATTGTGTATAATTTAATATAATAAAGTTAATTCAGAGAATATTTATTAGGATATACCTTCGGAGGTAGAAAAGGTGAAGAGCCGTTTTCGTACTATAGATGTTAAAAGTCTTCAGCGGGCAATGATTGTTATAGCCGGAATTATGTTAAATGTGATCATTGCCTTTATTTCTTATTATATCCGTCTTCCAATTTATCTTGATACTATAGGAACAGTGGCGGTAACGGCTGTTGGAGGTGTTTTTCCGGGTATTTTTACTGCAGTTTTCACGAATACGATATGTGGTATATTTAATCCTGCGGCCATATATTTTTCGTTTATAAATGCGATAATTGCTATACTTACCGCCGGGTTTGTGAAAAAAGGAATCTATAAAAAGATCATTTCGTTAATAATATTTATAATAATGCTTGGAGTGGGAAGCGGAATTATTTCCGCTTTGATTCAGTGGTTTGTATTGGATGGTCCTCAATATCTTACGATTACCGATACCGTGAAGGCACTTTCGGAAAGAACAGGTCTTGCGGAATTGGTAATTTTTATTTTTTTAAATATTCTGTTAAATATAATAGATAAAGCTATTGCGGTTATATTTGGGTTTCTTATTATGAGGCTCATTCCGGATAGGGTGATAACTTCAATAAAGAATAGCGGGTGGAGACAGAATCCTCTTACCGAAGAAGAAATGGAGGAAGTTAAAGAAAGAGGAAAACTTGTGCGTCACTCTGTGCGTACCAGAATATTCACGATACTGGTAGGTATATCCCTGTCTATGGTAATTGTTATGGGATGGATCGGAATCAGTCTTTATTACGATAATGCAAAGGCGGAGAAGACGGAAATTGCTCAAAATGCGGTAAAGTTTGCGGCTGATATAATAGATCCCGGTAAGATTGATGAATATTTAAAGGATGGAGAGAAGGTACCGGGATATAGGGAAACGGAGGATATGTTATATAAGATCCGTGAGAATGCACATGGCGTAGAATATATGTATGTTGTAAAGGTAGAAGAGGATGGATGTTATTTTATTTTTGATCTTGCAACACAAGATGTTGCGCCTCATAAAAACGGGGATAAGGTGGCAATCGAAAAAGCTTTCGAACCGTATTTGTCTGCTTTACTTGACGGAGAAGAGATAGCACCTATTGAATCGGATGATATTTCGGGATGGGTACTTACGGTATACCGGCCGGTATATAATGACAGAGGAAGTTGTGTCTGTTATGTAGGAGCGGATATTTCGCTTAAGTATATGGCGGATTATATGGAGAATTTTATCATAAAGGTTATTCTGATAATAGTTGGTTTCTTTATTTTGATCCTGTCATATGGTTTATGGGTTTCGGGAATATATCTTGTTTATCCTCTTAATACGATAGCTGAGTGTGTGGAGGGTTTTATTAAAGCCGGTGATGATCAAAAAACACTGGACATGAATGTTAAAAGGATAAGGAAATTAAATATTTATACAAATGATGAGACTCAGATACTATATAATTCAATATGTGAAATGGCCCTTAATATGGCAGAACAGATGCGGGGTATAAGGCATTTTGCGGATTCAACTTCAAAAATGCAAAACGGTCTTATAGTTACCATGGCAGATCTGGTTGAAAACAGAGATTCAGATACCGGAGCACATATTCAAAAAACAGCGGCATATGTAAAGATAATAGTGGAGGGACTAAAAAGAAAAGGTTATTATGCGGAGAAGATCACTCCTAAATTTATGTCGGATGTGGTTATGTCGGCTCCTCTTCATGATATAGGAAAGATCAATATACCGGATGCTGTTTTAAATAAACCGGGTAAGCTTACTGAAGAGGAATACGAAATTATGAAAACTCATGCCAAAGCCGGTAAGGAGATTATGGAGAAGGCTATCAGTACGGTAAACGGAGAAAATTACCTTAAAGAGGCCAGAAATATGGCTGCATACCATCATGAAAGATGGGACGGAAAGGGATATCCGGAAGGTTTGCACGGACAGGTTATTCCTTTATCTGCCCGTATAATGTCGGTTGCGGACGTTTTTGATGCACTTGCATCTCCAAGAGTATATAAACCGGCCTTTCCCTTAGAAAAGGCATTAAAGATAATAGAAGAGGGTGCCGGAACACAATTTGATCCTAAATGTGTAGAAGTTTTTATGGAAAATCTCGATGAAGTTAAAGTCGTTTTGAAGAAATATCAGGAATCCTGATCGTGAAAAATGATAATATAAGGGTAAATCTGCAATTATGGATTTTATCTCCTATGGAGGTGGCAGAATCGTGAAAAAAAGGGCAATATTGGCAGCCTGTATATTTGCTTTAACAACATTATTTGTATTTGATAATAAGATAAGTGCAAACAATGAAAAGTCAAATGAAACAGAAACAGCTAAAGAGGAGATTGAAGAAAAAAACGGTGGCGGTTATGCCGCAAGCGGACAGCTAAAAGGAGTTGGCTATTCATCGAAGGTGTATGATGCTACCAATGGATTACCTACTTCCGATGCAAACTATATATTGTCGGCAGAGGATGGTTATCTGTGGATCGGTGGATACGGAGGAATTCTTAAATATGACGGATCTGTGTTTGAAAGACTGGATTCAAAGGATGGGTTGACCAGTGGCAGAGGGTTGTTTGAGGATAGTAAACACAGAATATGGGTAGCAACAAATGATAATGGTGTTGTTATCATAGATAACGATAAAAGAACTCATATCACCTGTAAAGACGGATTGCCCTCTTCATCTATAAGAATATTTGCAGAAGATAAAAAAGAAAATATTTATGTCGGTACTACTGCCGGGGTGGCAATTATTGACCGGGATATGAAGGTGAGAACGGTTGATGATAAACGTATCAATAATGAAAGAGTTCTGAGACTTGAAAGTGATGAAGCAGGTATTATATACGGACATACAAAAAGCGGAAATATCTTTAAAATTGAAAATGGTGATCTGACGGAGTTCTATAATCATGAAGATTTGGGAGCTAAAGAGATAACTACAATTATGAAGGATCCCAAAGAACCTGATATGTTTTATATGGGAGTAAGTCCCAATAAAGTGTATCATGGTAAATTCGGTGATAAAATCACCAATATGAAAGAGTATACGGCAACTTCATATAGTGATATACATTGGATGGAATATTTGTGTGACAGACTTTGGGTATCTTCAAATACTGAGGTCGGTTATTTTGATAGGGAGGGGATATTTCATATATTGGATAATATACCTATGAAGGATTCCATAGAGATGTTGACCTGTGATTATCAGGGGAATCTGTGGCTGGCTTCTTCAAGACAGGGTATTATGAAGATCGTAACCAATAATTTTCAGGATCTGTCAGCAATGGCAGGAATGGAAGAGGAAGTGGTTAATACCACTTGTATGTATAATGACCGGTTATATATTGGTACGGATAAAGGTATAAGGATAATAGATAAAAAGTATAATGTTATCGAAGATGATCTTACCGAACATATAGGGGATGTCAGGGTGAGATGTATCAAAAAAGATACAGAAAATAATCTGTGGATTTCCACCTTTGATGATGATCTGGGGCTTGTATTTTTAGGTAATGACGGTATTGTAAAGGATTATACAAAGGAACAGGGATTGCCGGGAAACGGGGTAAGATGTGTTGATTTTACGGAGGATGGTTCGGTACTGGTAGCAACCAATGAGGGACTTGCAATAATAAAAGACGGACAGGTGATCAGTTCAAAGGGTGCTGATGAGATTATAACCAATACGGTTTTTCTTACCATATTACAGGGTTATGATGGGAAAATATATGTGGGTACCGATGGGGATGGTATATATATATTTGATGGGGATAAAGTAGAAAAGATAGGAACGGAGGATGGCTTAACATCGGATGTTATCCTTAGGATAAAAAAGGATGAAATAAATGATCTTTATTGGATAATCACCTCAAATTCAGTAGAGTATATGAAGGATGGAAGGATTACCAATGTATCTTCCTTTCCATATAATAATAATTTCGATATTTACAGTGATAATAATGATAATCAATGGATATTATCTTCAAGAGGTATTTATTGTGTAAAAACAAAGGATATGCTTGAGGATAAAATTGAAGAGTATAGATTGTATACACTTGCAAACGGATTAACAAGTATGCCTATAGTTCATGCATATAATGAAATGGATGATCAGGGAACTCTTTATATTTCCGGTATGAAGGGTGTTACTAAGGTAAATCTGAACAGGTTTTTTGAGGAGATTTCAACTGTTTATACAGGTGTAAGATCAATTACTGTAGATGATGAGGAGATAAATGCGGATGATAATGGTGTATATACCATACCTTCCACAGATGGGCGTATTCAAATTACACCGTTAGTTATTAATTATTCAATGTCAGATCCGCTGGTACATGTATCTTTACATGGAAGTGATGATGACGGAATAACGGCTTTAAAGAGTGAATTGGGATCTCTGGAATTTACGGGTCTGGAATACGGAAATTATAAGCTTCACGTTCAAATATTGGATAATTACTCACATGAAGTGATTCAGGAGAATGTTATTAAGATAGTAAAAAAGCCCAGATTATATGAACTTTTAATAATAAAAATATTATTGTTTGCTTTACTTGCTTTACTTGGTGGACTGATAGTCTGGAGGATAATGACGGGAACAGTTATAAGAAGGCAGTATGTTGAGATACAGCAGGCGAAGGATGAGGCGGAACGGGCTAGCTTGGCAAAAACAAGATTCCTGGCCAATATGTCTCATGAGATAAGGACTCCTATAAATACAATAATGGGAATGGATGAAATGATCCTTAGAGAAAATACCGAGGGAGTACCCAAACCATATTTCATTTCAATTGTAAATTATGCTTTGGATATAATGAGTGCGTCCGAATCCTTGCTGGGGCTTATAAATGACCTGTTGGATATGTCAAAAATAGAATCCGGTAAAATGCATCTTGTAGAACAGGAGTATGATACGGATAAATTACTCAGGTCTATTGTAACAATGATAAGAGTACGAAGTACTCAGAAAAATCTTACTTTTGAAGTTGATGTGGATCCTAAGCTTCCAAAGCGGCTTTACGGAGATAATGGGAAAATAAAGCAGATCATTATCAATCTGCTTACAAATGCGGTTAAGTACACGGAAAGCGGTGGCTGTCTGTTTTCGGTTAGTGTAGAGGGAAGGGATAACGATAACTGCAATATAAGATTTACTGTCAGGGATTCGGGAATAGGGATCAAGCCTGAGGATATGGACAAACTTTTTAATGCATATGAGAGGCTTGACGAAGAAAAAAACAGCGGTATTCAGGGAACCGGACTCGGTTTGGATATTTCCAGGCGATTTGCGGAGCTTATGAATGGCAAGTTGTGGTGCGAAAGTGTTTATGGTGATGGTTCAAGCTTTATTCTTACCTGTTCCCAGAAAATTGTGGATGAGACTGGTATAGGTGTTTTTAGTGAGATCAAAGAAGATGTTGATAAAGGTCCTTATGTACCGCAATTTATAGCACCGGATGCAGATATTCTCGTGGTGGATGATAATCCTATGAATCTTACGGTTATAAAGGGATTGCTCAAGCCTACAAAGGTATTTGTAACAACAGCTGAGAGTGGGCAGGAATGTCTTGAAAAGATAAAATACAGTAGTTTTGATGTTGTGCTCCTGGATCATATGATGCCGGAAATGGATGGAGTTGAAACTGTGGCAAAAATAAGAGAGACACATCCGGATCTTCCTGTATATGTTCTTACCGCCAATGTTGTTGAAGGAGGAGAAGAGTTTTATAAAGAAAAGGGATTTAATGGTTATCTTACAAAACCTATTGACAGTGTCGTCCTTGAAAAAACTATTATGAAACATTTGCCAAAAGAGATAATGATGACGGCTGTAGGGGGGGACATAATAAATGAACCCAAAGAACTTCCGGAAGAATTAAAGTGGGTAAAGGATGTTGAAGGAATAAACACAGAGGATGGTATAAAAGCTTCGGGAGGAGTAAATAATTATATTCACAGTCTCGAAGTATATTTGGATACAATAGATGATCTTTCCAAGGTTATAGAGGATTCTTATAAAGCGGAAAATTTCAAGCTTTATACCATAAAGGTTCATGCACTTAAGACTTCAGCCAGGATAGTGGGTGCAAATGAGCTGTCAAAGTATGCGGAGAGATTGGAAGAAGCCGGTAAAAATAATGAAATTGATTATATCCGAAAAAATAATGATAAATTTCTTAAGGATTACAGGATATATAAAGAAAGACTGGCTTTATTGCATGGTAAAAATGAAAAGGAAAAAGCTCCAATAAGTAAAGATGAGCTTGAGGAAGCTTATGAGGCACTTAAGGAGATCATTCCTCAAATGGATTATGATTCCGTGGAGATGATCCTTGAGCAGCTTAGTGAATACAGTCTTCCGAAGGAAGACCAGGAGAAGATTTCGGAGATCGGTAAATATCTTAAGATACTTGATTGGGATAGTATGGAAAAATTGATTCAGAGTTGAACGGTGAGGTAATATGGTAAAAAATCATGTGATGATAATAGGAGAAAAGGAATCCTTTCTTACCAGAGTGTTGATAAAAAAGCTGGCTGATAATAATATTGATGGCAGTTTTGTTTATTATGATATTGATGATATAAACCGCAAATGGGAAGGGACTACTCTTATAACCGTTTATATGGATGAGGATGTGCGCCCCAAAGAGAATGTTTTGCATTTTCTGACGGATAAGATGGTTGAAGACGGGCTTGAAATGATAGTGGTTGGTTCTGAAGAGGATATTGGATATATTAATTCTCATGTTCCCAAGGAGTTATTATATAAAACCTTTATACGCCCTCTTAATAATGAAAGTTATGTTAATACGGTCACAGAGATGTTTCATAAGGCTGAATCGGGAGAATTTAAAAAAAGAATCCTGATAGTTGACGATGATCCCAATTATCTGGGATTGGTCAGAGAATGGCTTAAGAGCAGTTATAAGGTATCTATGGCAAATTCGGGATTGCAGGCAATAAAGTGGCTAGGTAAGAATAAGGCGGACCTTATTTTATTGGATTATGAAATGCCTATAACCAGTGGTCCCAAGGTGCTTGAAATGTTAAGAAGTGATGAAGATACAAGATCAATTCCCGTTATCTTTCTTACGGGTAAGGGTGATAAGGAAAGTGTAATGGCGGTGGTGGAATTAAAACCGCAGGGATATTTTCTTAAAACTATAGAAAGAGAAGATCTTTTGGAAAAACTTAAGGAATTTTTTATTTTGCATAATTAAAGCAAAAGACGTATAAAAAGCAGAAATTCAAGAGGACATATTAAATGAAGCAATTTATAATGAATCATCAATTAAACCTAATGATGATGTTAAGCGGGATATGTGGCGTAATAATAGTATTGTTGATATTCACAAGGGCAATTACCTCAAAACGGAAAAAAGTTTTGATCGGGATGGAAATGACAGCTATGTTGCTGGTTACCTTTGACCGGCTTGCTTATATTTACGCGGGAGATGTAAGCAGTATAGGTTATGTAATGGTAAGGGTAAGTAATTTTATTGTGTTTTTCCTGACTTCCGAGGTGGTATTTGTTTTTAATCAATATCTTATAGATCTGCTTACGGATGAGGGGAAGATGCAGATAATCCCAAGACGATTAAAGATAGTTAATATTATGTCCTGTATAGGAATGTTTCTGGTTGTAGTATCACAGTTTACCGATCTGTTTTATTATTTTGATGAATATAATAATTATCATAGAGCACCGGGATTTGTGATCTGTTATATTATTCCCATATTAGGTCCGATCATTCAATATTCCGTTATAAGAAGCTATAGTAAATTAATACGACATTATATATACATATCACTTGTTTTATTTTTGATATTACCCATTATTGCTTCTATAATCCAATTAGTTGCTTACGGATTGTCTCTTACCAATAATACCATAGTTCTGGTGGCAGTATTTCTGTATATATTTGCATATCTGGATATCAATGAAGCCATTGATAAAGCCCGTAAGGTGGAGCTTGAATATCTTGAGGATGAAAGAAAAAAAATATACAGATTGTTTGATCAGACAGTTAAAGCTTTTGTAAATGCGCAGGATGCCAGAAATATAGTTACTCAGGGGCATTCATCAAGGGTTGCGGAATATTCGAGAATGCTGGCAACGCAGGCAGGGAAAAACGAAAAAGAGTGCATGGATATTTATTATGCCGCACTTGTACATGATGTTGGAAAGGTATGGATTCCGGATAATATTATCAGGGATGAAGATAACTTAACTGAAGAAGAGATGGAAAAGCTTAAACAAAAGCCGGTAATAGGCAGTCAGATATTGTCGGGGATAAGTGATTATCCGAATATCGGTTTGGGAGCTCATTATTATTGTGAAAGATATGATGGAAAAGGATATCCGGAAGGGCTTAAGGGAGAAGATATTCCCGAAGTTGCAAGGATAATCGCTGTTGCAAATGCTTATGATGAAATGACATCCGAGTATAATCCGGAAGGATCAATGCCCGCACCTCTTGTCAGGGAAGTATTTGTTAAGGAATTGGGTATGAGCTATGATCCCAATTATACTAATATTATGTTGAAAATAATGGATATGAAAGCAAATGAAGAAGCCAGGATTCAGAGGTCGGAAGTAGATACGGTATGGGAAAACGAGATATATTGCTCGGATTACAGAGAACGTGTATCGTCAGGAATTCCTATTACAAATAATCTTACAAGGGTTCATTTAATGTTCAGACCGGAAATTGAGAAGGAAGGTAATTTTTCTTTTCCTTCACTGATTCTGTTTGATTCCTATGACGGAAGAGTACACAGCAGTGCCAAAGCCATAAAGAGATTCAGATATAAGGAATTTGGGGAAATATGGTTTGATGGTCACATAATTTCAACGGCTGCCAGGAATATGGAAGCGGAGGTTAAAGATAATCCGGAGTATACAGAGCTTTATGAAGATGATTTGGACGATGGTGTAAATAGATATGAGATCATTATGGGAAAATATGAAGATCATCTTAAGCTGATAATAAAAGGAGAAAAAATAGTTGAAATAACAGTAGCTCTGCCCAACAGATCGTCCTATGCATATATAGGAATTACAGGGGAGCATTGCCACTTATATAATATTGTTGTAGAGAAAAAGGATAAGCAGGTTGCAAAGGGCGATATTAAGAGAATAGCCGATCAAATAAGTTATATAGACAGAATGGAGAGTGATATACCGAATCTTCAGATCGATGGTACCAGATCTGCTGCCACGGATGGTATATTGGTAAAGGATGGGCTTAAGCTTCTGTTCCATACTATGAGTCTGCCTTCGGCTAATCTTGTATGGCATTGTCCTTATATAATTTTGTTTGATTCCGCTGATAGAAAGGTTTTTGGTCAAAATTATAAGGAATATGCTTTTGTAAAACTGAATGGTGAAAGTAATGAGGTTTACGATCATTCAAATAATCTGTGCATGATCGAGAAAAAAGAAGATTTTGAAGACTGGGAAGCTTGGGACAGTAAGAATAAGAAGGGCTATGAATGTATGATCACCTTTTTTAAAATGGGAAATAAGATAACGATGATAACTGAAAATGCGGGAATATCCATAGAAAATGTAACAACGATCAAGGATGGAAATAAAAATATATATGTTTCTTTATCCGGAGATCAGTGTGCTCTTACGGATATAAGAATATTATAAAACGGAAAACAGGTGGATCATTATGGGAAAACAATCCTGGAAAGCCGGAAATATGCTGTATCCGGTTCCTGCGGTTATGATAAGCTGTAAAAGAGAGAATGAAAATCCAAACATAATTACGGTAGCCTGGGCAGGTACTATATGCACAAATCCCGCAATGGTATCGATATCGATACGACCGGAAAGATATTCATATGATATAATCAGGGAAAGTGGGGAATTTGTTATAAATCTTGCTACGGAAAAACTTACTTATGCCCTTGACTGGTGCGGTGTTAAGTCGGGGAGAGATTATAATAAATTCCGTGAAATGAAACTTAACGAGTATAATTCCGAATTTATTATGACGCCGGCTATTTGTGAGAGTCCCGTAAATATTTATTGTAAAGTGGAGAAGCTTGTGCCGCTGGGTTCTCATGATATGTTTATCTCAAGGGTTATGGGAGTTACGGTTGATGAGGCCTATCTTGATGAAAAGGGCAGATTTAATCTTGAAAGCTGCGGACTTATCACATATTCCCATGGGGAATATTTTTCTCTTGGAAACAAGCTGGGTAAATTCGGTTATTCCGTGAAAAAAAAGATTAAAGCAGGTAAAAAGAGTAAAAAAAAGAACCGGGAGGAAAGATGAATAAATATATAGATGTTGTAATAACTATGGGGGGGCTGGGTTCCAGATTTCGTAAGGCAGGATATACGGTTCCGAAATATATGATAGAAGTCAGGGGAAAAACGCTTTTTGAGTGGTCCATGATAAGTCTTGAAGGCTATAGGGATAATGTATACAGATATATTTTTATTGCTATGAAGGATGGTACTCAGGATGTAAAAGGATTTATAGAAGATAAGTGTAAGGAGCTTGGGTTTAGTGACTATCAGGTGATTTTGCTTGACTATCTTACCGACGGACAGGCAACAACCGCCAGTCTTGCCGCTAAATTCTGGACTCCCGAGCATGCATTGTTAATATATAATATAGATACTTATGTAGAAGCCGGAGAAATGAATTCGAAAGAGCTAAGAGGCGACGGTTTTATTCCCTGTTTTAAAGCCGAAGGTGATCATTGGAGTTTTGTAAGACTGGATGAGGCCGGAAGAGTAGCGGAAATAAAGGAGAAAGTCAGAATTTCCGATCATTGTACACTGGGAGCATATTATTTTAAAAGCTGCCGTTTATATGAAGATTTATATAATGAATATTATAAAGATGCAGCAAATGAGCTTGTAAACGGTGAAAAGTATGTGGCACCGCTCTATGATCATTTATTAAAAAAGGGTGGAGAGATTTATATTTCCGATGTGGATCCCCAAAAAGTCCATGTATTGGGAACGCCCGAGGAATTAAATGTATTTATGCGGGGATAGGGAAATATTGATATCAATATATCTTTATAAACAAAAATAGTATATACTGAAATATGATTTGTATCGCAGAAACCATAAATGATTCGAGATTATGCTGTATAATACAGTACTCTCCAGATCAAGAAAGCGAGGATAATATGGAATATTCACAATTATTGGAAAGCAGAAGAAGTATAAGAAAATATAAACCGGGAATGAAAATAAGCGAAGATCAGATAAAAGTAATGATCGATGCGGCTATTCAGGCTCCTACCTGGAAAAATTCCCAAACCGGACGTTACTATGTCGCCTTAAGTCAGGATAAGATTAATTTTATTAAGAATCAATCCCTTCCTTCTTTTAATGCGGCAAATTGCGAAAATGCCGTTGCGATTATTATTGCTGCCTATGAAACAAAGCGTTCCGGTTTTGAAAGAGACGGAAATCCCACCAACGAGTTGGGTGATAAATGGGGCGTTTATGATCTCGGTCTTCAGAATGAAAATCTAATATTAAAAGCAAGAGAAATCGGTTATGACACTCTTATAATGGGAATACGGGATGCCGATGTTCTTAAGAGTGAGTTTAATATTCCCGATTCACAGGAAATAGTTTCCATCATTTCCGTGGGAGTACGTGAATCCGATTCCGAAAAGCCCAAAAGGAAAACTCCCGAAGATATAACAAAATTTTTCTGATTCTTAATTGACAAAAAAATTTATTAAAGCTATGTTAGTCTCATGCGTAAATTTAAATCTGTATTTATTCAAGTCATACAATGGGGCGTTGCAATACTGTGTGCTGCCTTTATAATGAATCTTTTGACATTTACATTTTACAATCCCTGTCAGGAGCTTATCAGAAAGCAAGGTGCAACCACCGGCTTTCTGCTTCCTGACAGTAAAGGTGTTTACGGTCTGGAAGGCTACTGTATCGCAAATATTGACGAAAACGGATATGTCAATCGTGATCTGAAAAGAGCCTCAGACTATTACATAGTTACCGGCGCTTCTCACACCGAAGGTTTATTTATTCCCCTGAAAAATCGATATAGTGATATATTAAACAGTATGCTCACCGATAAAGATGAGCTTAAAGTGTATAATATAGGCAGAAGCGGAAATTTCTTCTCAATAGTTCTTCAGCATTTGGACGGGATAATAGGAGAATTTCCCGATGCCAAGGCTATTATAATAGAAACCGATTCTCTTGCATACGATACCAAGGCATTATATGATTCTCAGATACAAGTGGGGTATGATCCATCGGAAAATGCCAAGGATATGCTTGCAGGTTTATCAACCGGTGGGTTATACAAAATAAAGATAAAACAGGCTTTACCTCTTATAAGAGAATTACATAAACAATATCTTACATATCAGGAAGCAAATTCCGAAAAGACTTCCTCTGATATTCTTGATCCTGATTTCTGGGCAGCGGAATATTCGGGTGACTTTGAAAATGCACTTGATTCTTTAATGAGCTTTATACGAAGTAAAACCGATAAACAGGTGATCATACTCTATCATCCCGCAATTGAGCTTGATAAGGAAGGAAATATGAACCTTCTTACCAACCATGCGGAAGTGTATTATAAAAAGATATGCCCCAAATATGATATTGATTTTATTGATATGTCTGAGGTTTTTATAAAAGCATACGAAGAAGACTATATAATTCCTTATGGTTTTAATAATACCACTCCGGGGTCGGGACACATAAATGCTGCCGCTCATCGGATGATGGCGGAGGAATTATATAAAGTAATAAAAGAATGAATTGTTGTATACAATAGTGTCTGCAATACCATAAATCCATAGTAAAGAGATAACCGTAATGTCATTTTTATCAATTAAATTCTTAATATTATTAATAATATTGATAATCCTTATAAATCTTACACATAAAGATATTATTAAGCGTATTATTCTGCTTGCGGGCGGATATGTTTTCTATTCGTTTTTTGGTATTCTGCCACTTACGCTTCTTATTGTTTTATCCCTTTTTACCGGACTTGGCGGATGGCTGACTTTTAAATATCGCAGGTCGGAAAAACATAATTTATCCAAAATCATCTGTTCAGGCTTTATAATAACAGAAATTATCGTATTGTGCTTTTTTAAATATACGGATTATTTTCCCATGCCGGCAGGTTTGTCATTTTATCTGCTTCAAACCATCAGCTTTCTTGTTGATTCTTATAGAGGAGAATTTAAAGAATTTCCCTCTCTTTTAAATACGCTTATTTATATTAATTTTTTCCCGGTAATAGTGTCCGGTCCCATACAGAGATCCCGAAAATTTATGGAGAAGCTTTCGGATATCAAACCTCTTAACAGGGAGCGATTATCTTACGGGATACAGTTATTCCTTCTCGGGGCTTTTCTTAAGCTTGTGATGGCAGATCGTCTGGCGGTTGCTGTTAATTGTGTTTATTCAACTCCCAATGTATACAGCGGATTGACTCTGTTTATAACTTCGGTTGCTTATTCCTTACAGCTTTTGTTTGATTTTGCGGGATATTCAGATATGGCTATAGGGGTGGCCTGTTTACTGGGTTTTGAACTTGATAAAAACTTTAATCTTCCGTATCTTTCGACAAATCCTTCCGAATTCTGGAAACGCTGGCATATAAGCCTGTCGGAATGGCTTCGTGATTATGTATATATTCCTCTTGGCGGTAATCGAAAAGGGAAAATTCGCACTTATATAAATACCTTTATTACCATGATAATAAGCGGTTTATGGCATGGTTCGACTATTAATTTCTTAATCTGGGGTGCACTTCATGGATTCGGACAGGTCATATACCGTGTTTTATCCAAAAATATAAAGAAACAGATGGAAAATTCCTCCTTGTCTCATTTTGTTTCAATAATTTTAAACTTTTTATTTATTAATTTCCTCTGGATACCCTTTAAGGCCTCTGATCTTAATGAAGCGTGGATTATAATATCAAGAATTATAACCTTGCGTCCGGGTGCAGGATATTATTATATATATACTTTTATTTTCGGTATACTTTTGATAATTGTCCAGTATATCGCAATACGTTATAATGGCGGGAATAACCCTTTTAAGCCGCTTCCCTTAAATAAACTTTGCGGGAAGATCGTATTTTGCTGCTTTATAATTGCTATTGCCATGTTTGCTTATTTCGGAAACAGCGCTTTTATCTATGCTCAATTTTAACATTAAAATTTGGTTGCCTTGCGTTCGAATCCCTTTATGTGCATGAAAAAAGGATGCCTTTGGCATCCCTTTTTATATTAGCGGTAAGTCATAAGGAATCCTCCCCCTTTGTGGGTCCCTTCTTATGACAAATTGTCGCAGCCATTAAGAATTCTGCTTCGCAGAATGGCTGCTCCGCGCAGACGGAGGGATTCCCACCGGCGGCTCTGCCGCCTTTCAGGCCGGCTTCGGCACGAAAGCTCCACCGGAGCTTTCTAAGCTGCTTCGCACCTTGCCTTGCGTTCGAATCCCTTTATGTGCACGAAAAAAGGATGCCGGAAGGCATCCCTTTTTATATTAGCGGTAAGTCATAAGGAATCCTCCCCCTTTGTGGGTCCCTCCTTATGACAAATTGTCGCAGCCATTAAGAATTCTGCTTCGCAGAATGGCTGCTCCGCGCAGACGGAGGGATTCGAATACAATTCATTTTTAGAAATGTAGTAAAATCAATGGTTTCAGAGAGTGCTGTTTCGTAAAAGTCATAATTTGTCATAAATCTGACTACTTTCATATTAAAGTGATTGTTCACACGATTTTATTCTGTGTGTATAATTGATTTAATTCTTTCTTGATTTTCTCATGTATAGTGCTACAATTAAAGTAAACATACACACTATATCATATTTGTGTGAATAAATACTTTAATCAGAGGGTGATCCCATGCTTTTAACTTATCAAGAATGCCTGGATAAATATGGAAGTGACTATCAGCTAAAAAAAGAAATCACCGGTGGAACTATTTTTATGAAAGAAAAAGGAATCTACTCCACCAAACGAAATGTTTCGGAAATAGATGTAATCTTGCGGAAATACCCCAAAACGGTATGTACCGGGAAAAGTGCTTTTTACTACCATTCCCTGACCGATGTGATCCCGGATCATTATTACCTTGCAACCAGACGAACAGATACAAGGATAAAGGATTCCCGCATTATACAGTCCTTCCTTAAGGATGAGATATTTGATGCCGGCATTACAGAGATACAATATAACAATTCCAACATCCGAATATATGACAAGGAACGTATGCTGATCGAACTTATGAGATTTAAGACCAAGATATCTATGGACTATTATAAAGAGATCATCAATAACTACCGTAAAATTTCCTTCGAGCTTGATTTCGGAATCGTCGAGGATTACGCCGCTATGTTCAAAAACGGTGCAAAACTTATGAATATGATACAGCTGGAGGTACTTTAATGAACCTGTATGAAGAAATAGAAAAAATCAAGGTGTCAGGATATAGTGAACAGAACGCCCAGTCAAAGCTTGGACAGGACATCGTGCTGAAGGCAATAGCTGACAGCGGTATGGCACGAAACGCCACAATAAAAGGTGGCGTTGTCATGAGAAGTATTTCCGGTAATGCCCGTCGTGCCACTCAGGATCTTGATCTGGATTTTATCAGATATTCTATATCCGATGATTCCATTCGCAAATTTGTGGAAAAGCTTAACTGCATCGATGGGCTGACCATAAAACTTGACGATAAGATTATAGAACTCAACCATCAGGATTACAAAGGAAAGAGAATCTTCATCTCCGTCACTGATACAGAGGGAACCTCTATATCCCTGAAAATGGATTTGGGCGTGCATAACGACCTCTCCATCGAGCAGGATGAATATGCTTTTGACGTGGGCTTTCAGGAGGATGCCATAAGCCTTCTCATTAACTCTCCGGCACAGATGATCACTGAAAAGCTCAAATCCATGGTAAGATTTGGGGTTCGCAATACCCGATATAAGGATGTCTATGATATCTGCTATCTGAGTGAGCGAGTAAAAATGGAACAGCTGAAGGACTGCATCCAAAAGTATATCTTCGATGATGCTACACTGCGAAATGTTTCTGATATGAAAGCAATA
>JAILKH010000095.1 GCA_024693925.1 Lachnospiraceae bacterium
ACGGTTGTATCTATAGGAACAACACTTCCCGAGGTGATGGTTTCCGCCAACAGTGCTCTTAGCGGACATGGTGAGATAGCATACGGAAATGCGCTTGGTTCAATAATATGTAATACCGCGCTTATAGCTGCGATAACGGTAGCTGTGAAGCCGGGAAAGATAGACAGAAAGGCCCTTAAGGTACCGGTAGCTTTTTTCTTTATTGCCTTGATGATATATGCCTTCGGAGCATATATAAGAGGATCCTTTGAGAGACCTCTGGGTATAGTCCTTTTACTGATCTTTCTTACTTATATGATAATACTTATCCGCCAGGCTTTTGATGAGATAAAGGCAGGGGGCGGTTCTTCCGATACTGCCACACCGGAAAACGGCAGTAATAAGACGGATGCCAAAGATAAAGAAGAAGTAAAGAGTGATAAGAAGGATAATCCTATCTGGAAGGATCTTATATTTCTGGTTGTGGGAGCCGCTTTTATAGCTGTGGGTGCGGATCTTTTGGTGGATAACGGAACCATAATAGCCAAGACCCTGGGAGTTCCGGAATCGGTAATAGCTTTGACCATTGTAGCCCTGGGAACTTCCCTTCCCGAACTTGTTACCGCAATAACTTCTCTTGCAAAGGGGCATGGTGCATTATCTCTTGGAAATGTATGCGGTGCCAATCTTTTTAATCTTGTTTTTGTTTCCGGACTTGCCATTACACTTTCGCCCTTCGGGCTTCCTGACGGTAAGACAGTATCCCTGGGAGTAAATGTAGTAAATGCATCCCTGGTGGTGGATCTTCCGGTGGCATTTTTGGTTATGGCGATCTTGACCATTCCCGCAATGATAAAGGGAGAACTCAGAAGATGGCAGGGAATAACCTTGCTTGTTTCTTATGCAGCCTTTTGTATATTCCAGTTTATCTGACAGATTTTGAGGAATTAATTTTTTTGCTTTTTATAGGGTTAAGTAAAATAAAAATTATCCGATATCATTAGTGTAATCAATTAAAAGGTCATTAGGAACTATAATCAAAAGAAGATAAAAAGGAGTTGATGGTATGCGTATAGAGGCATATAACCAGATCAATCAGATATATGCACCAAAGAAAGCCTATGGCACGTCCAAGACTAATTCCGTAAGTCGTGCTACGGATCAGGTACAGATATCCAGTTTGGGAAAAGATATCCAGTCACTTAAACAGGCAGTAAACAATGCACCGGATATCAGAGAGAACCTTACGGCTCCAATAAAGGCGAAAGTAAACAGCGGAACTTATGAAGTAAGCTCGGATGATTTTGCAAATAAGTTATTGGCAGCATATGGTGCGTAAGATCGGTAATGAAATTTAGTAACGGAAATTATTGGGGATAGTGAGGTAGTGTAAGTGGCAAGTTTAATGGAAGAACTTATTAATTGTCTTGAGAAAGAAACCAAAGAGTTCGAGGGTCTGCTTACACTATCGCAAAAGAAAACCCCGGTGATAGTGAACAATAAGATAGACGAATTAGTTAAGATCACGGAAGAAGAGCAGATAATCGTGGGCAGGATTTCAGGTCTTGAAATGAAACGTGAGACTGTCACCAAGGATATCGCGGAAGTTATTAACAAGGATGTTGAAGACCTTAAATTGACAACATTAATAGAGTTAATGTCAAATCAGCCCGGAGAAAGAAAACGTCTTTCGGATGTGCATGATAAACTGTCGGGTATCGTTAAACAGATAAGGCAGGTAAATGAGAATAATGCAGAACTTCTTAAACATGCGCTTGAAATGGTAAATTTTGACCTTAGCATAGTGACTGCGATGAGGCAGGCTCCCGAAACGGCCAATTACTCCAGGGGAGCCATGAATACGGGATCTATGCTGGGGGGTTCAATGGGAGGCTTTGACGCTAAACAATAATAACGGCGATCGAGGTGATACTATGAATCTCATGGGAAGCGTACATGTTGGAACATCAGCTTTACAGACAAGTCAGAATGCGCTTAATGCAACGGCGCACAATCTTTCCAATGTTGAAACAACAGGATATGTAAGACAGCAGGTGCTGCTGGGAGATCGTAAGTATAATTACGCACCTTCCACAGCTGCTATCGGTCCCCAGCAGGCGGGTCTTGGTGTGGAATTCTCCAAAATCAGGCAGGTTAGGGATTATTTTTTGGACCTTTCATACAGAAAAGAAGCGGGACGAGGTTCCTTCTACGATATATGTTATGAAACTACAAATGAAGTGGAAACCCTTCTGGGAGAAATGAACGGTGCGGCATTTCAGGAAACGGTAGATGAGTTATGGACAGCCGTTGAAGAGCTTCAGAAGGATCCTTCCAGTTCCGTAACACAGGGTCAGTTCGTAAATGTATGCTCCCAGTTTATCGACAGGGCAAGCTCGGTATACAGCGGACTTGCGGATTATCAGGATAATCTTAATGCCCGTGTAAAGGATATGGTGGATAATATAAATGAGATCGGTGAAAAGATCAGTAAGCTTAATATGCAGATCCTAGAGGTAGAGCTTACTTCCGAAACCGCTAATGATATGCAGGATCAGAGAAATCTTCTTATGGATGAACTGGCAAAATATGTCAGATATGATTATTCGGTTAATTCCGATGGAGTGGTGGAGATCCGTATAGAGGGTGAGGCTTTTGTTTCAAGAGGTAAACCCACACCTTTTGAAATGGGATACGTTCAGGATGAGAATACAGGCTTCTATACGCCTACCTGGCCCTGGGCGGATGATGAACCGGTATTTGATCCGAATCAGGAGGTTTCAACCGCTAAGAATACCAATATAGGTGAGCTTAAGGCTCTGGTTCTGGCAAGAGGTGACAGAAGAGCCAATTATTCGGATATGACCTCGGAATATACCGATCCGGAAACAGGTGAGACGGTAGATCTTTATAATAACGGATCATCGGATAAGGCATCCGTAGCCAATTCCATTGTGATGAATGCAATGGGAGAACTGGATCAGATGGTTCATCAGATCATGATAGATATAAATAATATCCTTGCCGGTGAGAAGAGTCAGATAGATGCAGGAGACAGTCCCATATATTCACCGGATGAAGATCTTCCCATGGAACTGTTTGTAAGACTGGGAACCGACAGGTATGAGATCAATGATTCGGGGAATTATGAATATGTTCAGGAGGATACAAGCGAGAGTCCTCGGAATGTCTCCACAATGTATACCATATCAAATATTAAGATAAACGGAGATTTTCTTAAACAGCCTACTTTGATAGGATATCCGGATTCGGGATTCTTAAAGGCAGACGGAACGGTGGATCAGGATAAGGCGGATGCTCTTGCCAATGCATTTTCGGATACATCGATCATGATAAATCCCAATGTTACCAAGTTAAGTAATTTTAAGGAATATTATACGGATATGGTCAGCCTGGCTGCCAATTCCGGTAACGTATATAAGAGCTTTTCGGAGGCACAGGTTCTGACGGTGGATTCCCTGGATGATTCAAGACAGCAGGTTATGGGAGTTAATTCCAGTGAGGAATTATCCAATATGATCAAGTTCCAAAATGCATTTAACGCTTCCAGCAGATATATAAATGCCGTAAGTGAGATGCTGGAGCATCTTATATCAAGGCTCGGCGGCTGAGGAACCGGTATTATAAACGGAACAGGGCATTAAACTGTTAACAGGTATAAGGAGGGATCGCTATGGCATCTCAATTTTTCGGATTAAATATAGCATATACGGGATTGCAGGCATCCAATGCTTCATTAACGACAACAGCGAATAATATTTCAAATGTAGAGACGGAAGGATATTCAAGACAGAAGGTTGTCCAGGAGGCAGCTACCGCATTAAGAACCTTCAGTTCATACGGTATGGCAGGAGCAGGTGTTGATGCCAAGGCAGTGGAACAGATCCGTAATGAGTTTTATGATCTTAAATACTGGAACTCCTCCGCTACTTTGGGAAGTTATGAGGTTAAAGAGGATTACGTTAAGCAGATAGAAGACTATTTTACGGAAACAGATACCGTTGCCGGGTTCGGAACCATTTTTTCGGAAATGTTTTCGGGACTTGAAGAGGTATATAAGAGTGCGGGTTCTTCGGCATCCAAGAGTCAGTTTCTGTATCTGGCCGGTAACCTGTGTGAGTACTTTGGTGCAATGTCCTCCAATCTTAAGAAGCTGCAGGAGGATGCAAATCAGGAGATCAAGAATCAGGTTGATAATATAAATACCCTTGCGGCAGAGCTGGCATCGGTTAATAAGCAGGTAAATGCCATTGAGATGACGGGAATAACCGCCAATGAATTAAGAGATAAACGTTCTCTTATAATAGATAAGTTAAGTAAGATCGTTGATGTTGAGATCCAGGAGCTTCCGATCTATACGGAAGAGGGCGGAAATATCGAATCCGGTACCAACAGATTTATCGTCAGGATAGCCGGCGGACAGGAGCTGGTTAACGGATATAATTACAATACCTTAAGCTGTGTTCCCAGGGAATATAAGGTGAACCAGTCGGATTCGGAAGGTCTGTATGATATTATGTGGTCCAACAACCTTGAGTTCAATCTTTACGGAAGAAATCTTAACGGTACTCTTAAGGGTCTGGTTGAAGTAAGAGACGGAAATAACGAAGAATATTTTAACGGTACGGTCAGTGAGAATACAACTTATGATTCCAAAACCAATACCTCTAAGCTGGTCATATCCGTGGATGATGATTATCTTACAGATATAAATAAATGTGTTCTTAATGATATGGGTATAATAACCGTTACGAATAAGGAGTTTGAATATACGGACTGGTCCTTTAATGCCGATACCAATGAATATACTTTTACGGTAGCGGATGATGCGACTTCTTATGTAGATAAAGACGGAACCATAGGCAGATCGGTGCAGTACCAGGGGATTCCTTATTATCAGGAGCAGATGAATGAATGGATAAGAGAATTCGCAATGGCAATGAATGAGATCGAGCAGACCGCTAAGGATGCCGACGGAAATCAGGCGGAGGTTTTATTTGGCGGAAGGAAGACAACCGATAACGATATGTGGGATTTTGAGGATGATAATGTAAGCTTCAGTTCGGAAGGAAATAATTATTATCAGCTTACGGCTTCCAACGTTATTGTTAATAAGAATATGCTTAGGGATGTATCCAAATTCCTGACGAATACCGATCCTTATGAGGGTCAGGACCAGCAGGATATCCTTACCGAACTTATGGATGTTCAGACCAATAAGGATAAGATGACTTTCAGGGGATGCTCCTCGAAGGAATTTCTTGAATGTGTTCTTTCGGATGTAGCCCTTAATGCCAGCAATGCTACGATCTTTACAAATAATTATACCAATATAAATAATTCAATACAGAATCAGAGACTTTCGGTTTCCGGAGTTGATAATGATGAGGAAGCTCTTAATCTGGTTAAGTTCCAGGAAGCTTATAATCTGTCGGCCAAGATGATCCAGGTATTTACCGAGATTTATGATAAGCTGATCGAGCAGACAGGAGTATGATAAGGTAAGAAGAGGCAGATGAGAATTAAGGAGTCATATAAAGGAGGAAAATTATGAGAATAACAAACGGGATAATAAATAATAATACTAAGAATAATATTCTCGTAAACAAGGAATACAGTGATAAATATAATACAATGGTGGCTAACGGACAGAAGATCACAAGACCCTCCGATGATCCTATTGTTGCCATAAGAGCCTTACGTCTTAATAACAGTATAAACGAGATCAATCAGTATTATGATAAGAATATACCGGATGCGGAGGCCTGGATGGAAACAACCCAGACTGCCCTTGATCAGACCCAGTCGGTACTTGAGAGTGTTAAATCAAATCTTACCCAGGGTGCTTCCGATGATAATACGGCAGAGGACAGGCAGAATATCCTTGAGAATCTTAAAGCCTTAAAGGATCAGATATATGCATCGGGTAATGCCGATTATGCGGGAAGAACGGTTTTTACGGGTTACAGAACCGGTGAATCCCTGACTTTTACTAAGGATGAGACACAGCTGTATACCATAGTTGAGAACTTCTCCACAAGTGATCTTAACAAAATGTCTTATATATCCGGCGCGTATGATCATGATATTGAAGATATAGACAGTTATAATGTTGAAGATTATAATCAGACGGATGTGCAGAATAATGAAGTATACAGATTAAGACTTGCATATGATAATCTTACCGATGATCAGAATGATATTTACGGGGAAGAGCTTAGCAGGACAATGACCGTTACACTTAAGGACGGAAGTGAGATAGAGTATGAAGTAAATATTGCCAAGCTCAGTACCGATCAGGAAGCCAATGATAAGTTATATACGGGAGTAGGGGACAATGAGGTGACTTTGATAACTACTACCGGTGAACTAATCTTAGGTAAAAATGTTGCTGCGGCAATGAGAAGGGAAGGTTCCGAGACAAGCTTTGAATATGCCAGAGAGGATTGGGAAAAGAATGATCTTAGACCCCAGCATTATTTTGCTGCCAAAACCTATGATTCGGAGGCTTCAAGGGAAATAGATTATAATTACGATGAATACGGAAATCCTGACTTTGAAGATAAGAAGATCAGCTATGAGATAGCATATAATCAGAAGATAGAGATCAATGTAAATGCGGATGAGGTATTCTCGGCATCCATTGAAAGGGATATAGATGAGTTGCTGACGGTAACCAACGATTGTCAGAAATCCTATGAGAAGCTTGAGAAATTTAAGCTTGAACAAAGCAAGGGTGATCTGTCCGATGATGAGAAGGATAAGATCAATGCTTTGGTGGAAGCGGCCCAGAAGGAATACGATCTATATAAAGAGAAGATGCAGAAGACATTTGCTGCAGGGCTTACAATCTTTGACGGTTATACGGATAAAGTAAATAATAAGATATCGGCAGTCGGCAGCCTTGCAAACAGATTGTCTCTGACCAAAGCCAGAGTAAGCGAACAGCTTAATAATTTCAAGGAACTTGCGGACAGTAATATTAATGCGGATCTTACGGAAACTGCCATAGATCTTAAGAATGCAGAGGTTGCACTACAGGCAGCCCAGCAGGCAGCGGCTACGGTATCCAAAACTACTTTGCTAAGCTACCTGTAATTGTAGACGCAATTGTAATATTTTATAGAATATTATTAGTAAATATGATATTATTAATCCAAGGTTTTTTATAAGAATTGAATATTTGTTCAGGAAAGGATAGAAGTTATGACGATCGTAACCAAATTATTCGGTGAAATAGCAGTAGATGAGAATAAGTTAATAACCTTCCCCCAGGGAATAATAGGCTTTCCGGAGTTAAAGGATTATCTTCTTTTGCATGACGGAGAGGGTAACGGAAATATCAAATGGCTTCAGTCTGTACAGGAACCTGCATTTGCGATGCCTGTAGTTGATCCGCTGGCCATAATCCCGGAATATAATCCCAGTGTTGAAGATGAGCTGTTAAAACCTCTTGATAATGTAACGCAGGATAATATGCTTGTACTGGTTACCATTACGGTTCCCAAGGATATAGAGAAGATGACCGTTAATCTTAAGGCTCCGCTTATCATTAACAGTGATTCAAGAAAAGCGGCTCAGCTTATAATAGATGATGACAAGTATCAGGTAAGATTCCCGATATATGAGATATTAAAGGCAGCTAAGGAAAAGGCAGGTGAGTAATTATGTTGGCATTATCAAGAAAGAGAGATGAATCACTTATAATAGATAACTGTATTGAAGTTACGATACTCGACATAAGAGGAGATCAGGTTAAGGTAGGTATAAATGCGCCTAAGGAAATACCTATTTATCGTAAAGAGGTTTATCTTCAGATACAGGAAGCAAATAAGCAGGCTATGGAACCTGAAGCTTCGGAAGCACTTAAGAATATTTTTTAAATATAAAGCAACAGCAGAGAAATCTGGTGTTGCTTTTATAAAATAACTTAGTTATTTAAAAATCAACTCAAGATATGTAAATAAAATCCGATATACAAAATAGAAACCTGTAATTATCTTTGTATATATTTTTGCAAAGGAATGCATTTCCCGGGATAAGGGAAGAACACGGAGGTGAAGACGATGGCAACAATAGAACCTTTAAGCAGCGCAATGTCATATCAGGCACAGCCTGTACAGAGCGCTCAGGCTACCAAGTCCTCAACCGTTGCCACAGATAAAAGCGCAGCTGAATATACGGATGTTGTATCCAAGGATGCAGCGTCGGCAGTGGATAACAAGACGGTGGTGGTAGATTCGGCCGATAAAGCCGATACAGAAGGGGAAGGAAAGCAGCAGGGACAGGGGGAAGCCAGCCAGAAGCAGATACAGAAGGCGGTAGAGGACCTGCATAAGAAGCTTGATAATTCCAATAATGAGGTAATGTTCGGAGTTCATGAAGGGACAAAGAGAGTAACTATTAAGATAGTTGACAGGAATACAAAAGAAGTAGTTAAAGAATTCCCGCCGGAGAAAACCCTGGATATGATAGCCAAGGTGTGGGAGATGGCAGGGATTATGGTTGATGAGAAAAGATAGGAGGTGTTCATATGTCTATAAGAATATCAGGTATGGCTTCGGGTATGGACACTGATGCAATGGTACAGGATCTTGTTTCGGCGTACAGAACCAAGGGTGATACGTATGTAAAGACTCAGAAGAGAGCAGAACTTAAGCAGGAGAAATGGAAGGATCTTAACAAGAAGATCAAGAGCTTCAATAATAAGTATGCTGCAAATATGCAATATTCTTCATATTACAGCAGTAAGAAGACAACAGTCTCCGATTCCTCTAAGGCAACGGTAGTGGCGGCGGACAATGCGGTTAATAATAACCAGAGCCTTGAGGTAACACAGCTTGCCAAGACGGCTTACCTTACCGGTGCGAAGGTGGCGGACGGTACCACATCCTCGACTACCTTGGGAGAGCTTATGGGAGGCGGCAGTGACTGGTCATCGGAATCCGTAAGTGTTAACGGTCAGTCTTTTGATATATCCTCGGATATGACGGTTGGTGAATTTGTATCGACACTTAAATCCGCAGGATTAAATGCCAGCTTTGATGAGGATAACCAAAGGCTTTTTGTAAGTGCCAAGGAATCGGGAGTAAGTAATGATTTTTCTTTTGATACCACCGGTTCAAATGCATCGGCGGCACTGGAGGCATTGGGACTTACATCAGAGGATGCGGTTAAGATCGACGGACAGGATGCGAAGATTAAATTAAACGGTGCGGAATTTACCAATTCAAGCAATACCTTCAGCATTAACGGTCTTACAATAACCGCTAAGGGTGAGACTACAGATCCGGTTACCATAAGCACGGAAACCGATTATGATGCAATATATGACAAGGTTAAGAATTTCATAAAGGATTATAATTCTCTTATAAATGAGATGACGGAGCTTTACAATGCACCGGCCAATTCCGGATATGATCCTCTTACGGATGAGGAGAAGGAAGCATTGACGGAATCGGAGATAGAGAAGTGGGAAGAGAAGGTTAATGAATCCTTACTAAGACGCGACAGTAATCTTTCGCAGGTTTCAAGCGTGTTAAGGGAAGCTATGGCCCAAACCTTTGATTATGAAGGAAAGACCTACAGTTTATCCAGTTTCGGTATAGGAACCCTCAGTTACTTTACCGCAAGTGAAGATGAGAGAAATGCATATCATATAGACGGTGACGAGGATGATGAGAATACCGCATCAAATTCGGATAAGCTTAAGGCAGCTATTGCAGCGGATCCCGAGGCGGTAACAAGTTTCTTTTCCAAGCTTGCGCAGAATATGTATACCAAGCTTTCGGATATCAGCAAGAGTACATCGATGAGATCCTTCGGTAATTTCTATGATGATAAGCAGATGAAGACAGATATTACCAAATATGAAACCAAGGTTTCCGATTGGGAAGATTATGTTAAGGAAATAGAAGATAAGTATTATAAACAGTTTGCACGGATGGAAAGTGCGATGACAACCCTTAATTCCCAGCAGAGTTATATCTCAGGTATGTTTGGAGTAGGATGATGATGATCACCGGTAGACAGCCGTAAGCAGTTGCTTAAGGTTGTTTACCGGTACTGATAAGATATGAGATATTAGAATGAAATATAAAATCATTTTCAGGAGGTTTTACAGTTATGGCATTGCCGAATAATGCATATACGCAGTACAACAGAAATAAGATAATGACAGCATCGCCGCAGGAGCTGACGCTTATGCTTTATGACGGAGCAATCAAATTCAATAATATTGCCATAATGGCAATAGAAGCGCAGGATATCCAGAAAGCACATACAAATATAATGAAGGTGCAGCGGATAATAGAAGAGTTTCAGATGACGCTGGATTTCAAATATCCGGTAGCCAATGATTTCAATAATGTATATAATTATTTAATGGGAAGATTGCGTGAAGCAAATATGTCTAAGGACAAGGAAATACTGGAAGAGGTATCCACACATCTTCATACCATGCGTGATACATGGAAGGAAGCTATGAAGCTGGCGGCTAAGTGATCAGAGGAATATATGGAAGATACAGCTAATTATTTACAGATAATGATAGATGGTTTAACCAAGAAGAGAGAGTATCTTGACAGGATCGCCGTTAAGAATACGGCTCAGTATGATTGTATCCGCGGAAGGCTCTATGAAGAGATCGACTGGACAGCCTTTGATGTGCTGGTGACGGAGAAGGAGATATCCATAAACAGGATAAATGAGATCGATGAAGCCTTTACCAAAATATATAACAGGGTAAAGGATGAGGTTAAAGCCAATAAGGATAAATACAGGGAGCAGCTGCTTAAGCTTCAGGAGATAATCACAGAGCTTACCGATAAGGGAGTTCAGATACAGGCGGCAGAAGAGAGAAACCGTCAGATAATAGATAATATCTTTAAGAAGACACGACAGGAGATCAAGAAGCAGCGAAGCGGTATAAGCGCCGCAAATAAGTATTATGCGACGATGAATAATTCCGTTGTAAGGGCAGCGGAAGTATCAATACTTGATGAGAAGAAATGAGAGGATTATGAATATTGAATTAATGGCATCCATGATGTGCGCCGATTACAGAAATCTGGAGCGGGAAGTAAGGTCTCTGGATGAAGGGGGTATAGATTCCTTTCATATAGATATTATGGACGGAAGATATGTAACTAATTTTGCAATGTCTCTTAATGATCTAAGATGTATAAGATCACTTACGGATAAGCCGCTGGATGTACATCTTATGGTGGAGCATCCTATTAATACAATAGATATATTTACCCGCAGCTTAAGAGAAGGAGATACCATTTATATACATCCCGAGGCGGAATATCATCCTTCCACCACGCTTCAGAGGATAATAGATGCGGGTATAACGCCCGGAATAGCCATTAATCCGGGTACCAGTATTGAGAATGTAAGGATGATGTTAAGGATAGTTAAGAAGGTTCTTGTAATGTCCGTTAATCCCGGAAATGCGGCACAGATGTTTCTTCCTTATGTCAGGGAGAAATACGATCAGCTGCTGGAACTTAAGGACGGTATGGATTTCGATATATATTGGGACGGTGCCTGCGGATCGGATAAGATAATAGAATATGCACCTCTGGGAGTTAAAGGATTTGTTCTTGGAACCACCTTATTATTCGGTAAGGGAAGAGAATATGGTGAGACTCTAAGGACAGTAAGAGAGCTGGTAAAAAAAATATAATAATTTTGAAAATTTTTCTGAAAAAAGGTTAAGTAATTCGGATTTACTCCGATATATATATCAGCAAGGCAGAAATGCCGTTAATGTGTCTTTGAGAACGGAGCGTACGGCCGGAATTTTAGACACGACACTATTAACGCGGCAGGGATGCCGCAATTACAAATTTCAAGGAGGAAATGAATATGGTAGTACAGCATAATATGACAGCGGCAAACGCAAACAGACAGTTAGGTGTTACAACATCAGCACAGGCTAAGACAACAGAGAAGTTGTCATCAGGTTATAAGATCAACAGAGCAGCAGATGATGCAGCAGGTTTGACGATCAGTGAGAAGATGAGAAGCCAGATCCGTGGTCTTACACAGGCTTCTACAAACGCACAGGATGGTATTTCAGCAGTTCAGACAGCTGAAGGCGCACTCAACGAAGTTGAGGATATGCTTCAGAGAATGAACGAGCTGGCAGTTAAGGCTAAGAACGACATCAATACATCTGAAGACAGGAATGCGATCCAGTTAGAGGTTAATGCACTTACAACCGAAATCGACAGAGTACAGAGCGCTACACAGTTCAACAACCAGAATCTTCTTACAGGTGCTTTCACAGGTAAGAGCCTTCAGGTTGGTGCTAACAGCTCCAATACGATTACCATAAGCATCAGTAATATGAATGCATCGGCAATCGGCGTTAAGGGCTTAAGCATGTCTAGTTCAGCTAAGGCTGGTTCGGCGATTGATAGAATTAAGAGTGCTATAGCATCTGTTTCAAAACAGAGATCAGATCTTGGTGCAGTTCAGAATCGTCTTGAGCATACCATTAAGAACCTTGACAACGTAGTTGAGAATACGACCGCAGCTGAGTCGAACATTCGTGACACCGATATGGCTTCGACAATGGTTGAGTACTCAAAGAACAATATTCTTGCACAGGCAGGTCAGTCAATGCTTGCACAGGCTAACCAGTCTAACCAGGGTGTTCTTTCACTGCTTGGCTAATAAGTCGGACTACTACTATAGAAAAGGATTGGCGAAAGCCAATCCTTTTTTATTGGGAAATTCAAGGTATGTATGCGGGTAAACAATTCTTATATCATGTTATGCTTGAAGAATAAGGAATTTTGCAAGAGCCAGATCGCTTAATTCGTCTATGTCAACTGAGTGTTCACGGGTCATGGTGAAGGGCAAGGGATTATCATTGAAGCTGGTATTTTCGTTTATTTCAGAGATTTCATTTATATAAATACAGCCATTTACCCTGTAATATTCAGGCATGTCCTGTCGCCGGCAGGTGCTGGAAGCGTTAAGAAGCGGAATCAGTCGGTCATTCTGTATTGAACGGATCAGTAAAGGATTGTCGTTAACGGGACTAACGGAAACAAGGGGAATACATTTGTTTTCCATATATTTATTTAAGGCATTATCTATATCTTCGAAGGTTCTCAGAGGTTGAGTAGGCTGCAGAAGAACAAGGGTATCATATTCTCTGCCCATGGATTTTAAAGAATTTACAGCATGCAGGATAGCATCAATGGTTTTTGAAGTATCAGCTGCGAGTTCTTCAGGGCGCATAAAAGGAACTTCAGCTCCGTATGAGCGTGAAATCGCTGCTATTTCCTTATCATCTGTCGATACTATAACGGAATCTATATATTTGCTTTTTAAGCCTGCTTCAATTGAATAGGAAATAAGAGGTTTGCCACATAAATCTATTATATTTTTATGAGGGATGCCTTTACTGCCTCCCCGTGCCGGGATTAACCCGAGAATCCGTTTGTTGTTATACATGCTCTTTCCTCACATTTGATGATCTATAAAACGTTTCTGTATGCTGATATTCCAGAATTGTTCAGTGTCGATTATATTCATGAATTTATCGGTACTGTTGCCCTGACCAAATTCCAGAGAAGTAAAACGATAATCTGAAATATTAGCGATCGCGTTTAGTATACTGTTATAATCCTCGTTAACATGCTGAATGTTTTTTAATATCTTTGTGCTGTACCGGCCGTTCTGGCGGGTACCTATATCGATAGCGGGTATACCATATATTCCCGATTCCCGGATTCCCGCGCTTGAATTTCCGATTATAAAATCAGCATTTTTAAGTAATGTTAGGAAATGTTCAAAACGGAGAGAGGGAAATACCCTGAAGTTTTCCGGTTCTTTAAATCTGTTATATTCATTTAATATAATTTCCGAACCCAGATCGCTATTGGGATAGACTACTATATAATTATGTTTACTGTCTAAAACAGCATCAACAACAGTTTTTATATTTTTTCCTGTTTTGTTATATTCTGTTGTGACGGGGTGATACATAAGAATAGCGTAATTCTTAAAAGGAATTTCATATCTGTTAAGAGCTTCTTCAAAGGAAGGCAGAGAATCGCTCATCATCACATCTATATCCGGAGAACCGATAACGTAAATCCGATCATTCTCTTCCCCCATTTGAATAAGGCGCCTTTTTGCTTCGTTTGTGCATACGAAATGAACATGAGCAAATTTAGATATAGCATGTCGTATAGATTCATCGATGGTTCCTGATACCTCGCCTCCTTCGATGTGTCCTACGAGCAGGTTTCTCAGAGCTCCGACTACCGTGCCGGCCAATGCATCCATCCTGTCTCCATGTACCACGATCATATCCGGTTTAATGTTTTCAACATATCCCGACAGACAGATAATGGTATTACCAAGGTTTACACTTTGATCCTGTGAATGAGCCAGTCCGTAAGCAACATATATATTTTCATAGCCGTCTTTTTGTACTTCCCGATAAGTACTTCCAAAGGTTTCGGATAAATGCATTCCGCATACGAAAATATAGACTGTAAAATCAGGTGATTCATCAAGCTTTTTCATAAGAGTTTTAAGCTTGCCGTAATCAGCGCGTGTTCCGGTTATAAACAGTATTTTTTTCTTTTCTTTTATATTCACTTTATCATACTCCGTTTAATCTGAGTGTCATTATCTATATCTACAGCAGCTTTTTTGCCAAGTATGGATTCATATTCTTCGGCAAGGATTTCTCCCGTGCCGGGCCGTTTTACCCAAATATTATCACGGGTAAAGGTATCACCGGCTTTGATCGGTTTGATTGAAACAAGTGTTGCGAAGGCAAAGTCAATAGTTACCTGCTCTTCTTTGGCGGCTTCCTTCTTGCCCCCCAGCATCTTTGGAATATCAATTGATGCTTTTATAAGTTCCCCGCATTCCTTTTCATCCATTGAACAGATAACATCCGGACCGGGACGATCTTTATTGTCTATGAAATGTCTCTCAACTATTGTTGCACCAAGGGTCATAGCGGCTATACAGGAAGTGTTTGTAAGTGTATGATCCGATAATCCTATGGGTACTCCCGGGAAAGCCTTCATCATTTCCTGCATGGCACCCAGTCGTACCAGTTCGGGAGCCGTAGGATATAAATTTGTGGTATGCATGAGTGCGTATGGTATATCAGCCTCTTCCAATATAGCAACAGCTTTTTTGATCGCAGCAATGTTATTCATGCCGGTTGAGACGATCATTGGCTTTTTGAATTCGGCAATGTGTTTTATCAGAGGATAATTGTTTAACTCTCCGGAACCGATCTTATAAGCCGAAACACCAAAGGATTCAAGGCGGTCTGCTGCGGCACGGGAAAACGGTGTGCTGAGGAATATCATACCTTTAGATTGAACATATTTTATTAATTCATATTCCTCTTCTTCATTTAAAGCACAGCGCTCCATTACATCATAGATGGATACGTCGCTGTTTCCCGGAATTACATTTTTGGCAGCATGACTCATTTCATCTTCCACAACGTGAGTCTGATGTTTGATTATTTTGGCGCCTGCCCGATGAGCCGAGTCAACTATTAATTTAGCGGTTTTAAGGCTTCCTTCGTGATTTATACCCATTTCAGGTATGACAAGTGGAGTCTTACCGATACCGACGGATAAATTTTCTATTTCGAAATCAGAGTACATGAATTCGTCCTTTCTTAAATTATTATATATTTAATCAATATGTACAGGTTCGGTTCCTTTTATCCGGGCACCATGCCGGGAAAGATTTATGAATTTGACCTTGGGATGGCAGCTTATCTGGTGTTCCAGTGATTTTCTGAACCAGTTAAATACCTCACAAGTATATATTACAGATCCGTCCACAGAGGGAACTTTAATTTCCCATTTAGCATCCGGGGATTCTGAATGGGGCATATCAGCTGCGTATTTTCTGCCGCCCGGATATGCAAGGTCCTGTCCGGCTAAATAAATAGTTTTTGCATTAAGTTTTAAGGCTGTTTCCACGGCAAGGCAAGCTACCGAGCCGCTTATATCCCATCCGGGTTTATCTTTCAGGAAATCATTGGGAAATACTGAATCGGCAGCAATCTTTATAAAAGCTATCGGTCCTTTGTAAAGGTCGGTGTATTTCCAGTTAAGCAACCTGTCGGCTACCAGATAAATATTTTCGGTCAGGTCTTCAATTCCTTCAATATGTTTAACCATATTATTTCTTTGATCAGCGGCAACTACGATATCGGGAATTATTCCTTCGTTCAATAAACGGCGAAGCACGGTATTAACTGCTATTATACCTGCTTTTCCTTTATTATCCTTTATAAATGAAATAAAATCA
This sequence comes from Lachnospiraceae bacterium, assembly GCA_024693925.1. Classification (GTDB taxonomy): domain Bacteria; phylum Bacillota; class Clostridia; order Lachnospirales; family Lachnospiraceae; genus UBA2868. The sequence continues at coordinate 16,321 of JAILKH010000095.1, forward strand.
TCAAGTGATGGACCGGCAGATACGGTTATCCATTCGCTATAGTTGAATTTTGAACGAAGATCTTCAAAGTTTATATATGGAAGCCGATTATTCATACGAAGATTAAGAATGGATTGTTTATGTATATCCGTATCAAAGTCTTTGTTAAGAACAATACGCTCAAGTTGCCTGTTACATACAGAATCATAGATAGTTCTTTTCCATGAGGATACGGTAAATCCGGTATTGTTTAATGTATTTAAAGTGTTTATGAAATCTTTGGCAATAAAATCAATATCCGGATTACCAATGATCGTCAATATATCTTCCGGGATCAGGGATAGTACACCGTAATGGAAGGCATAATCTATTATTACGGGATCATCTTCATAAATGTATATTTTGGTAGAACCGTCGGATATATGGTAGATTTGATAAGCAAGGTATCCCAGGCCGCAGCCCAGTATCATAAAGTTATCCATTAAAGGATCATAAACGCTTTCTGCCATTCTGTAAGCTTCGTACATAGGATCGCAGGTATTATGGAAATACTGGCTCATATTATTATCTTTAATGGTTAAGAATCCGGTTTTTGAACTTACCAATGTATAGTTATTTTCCGTTACATCAATTGAAGGCATTTTTTCCGTATAAGAATATAATGAAGGGAGCAGTGTTCCTTCAATTAAACCGACCGTATAAGAACGATCTTCGTAGTGTTCTTTTATATCAAGAGCAATGGATTGTATCAGCTGAGCTTTGGATAAATCTGTTTGTGACAGAGTATTAAGAAATATTTCCAATTTTCCGGCAATAGAATTATATAATGAACGTGCTTTATCCGGATGACCCGAATCGGAAAGAAAAATAAATTCTTTAAGTTCATATATTATAAAAGAAATATCATAAATTTTTTTGATAAAGTCTTCCAAAGTTAATACACATCCTTATATATATGATAAAAAATACTCTATTTATTATATAAAAAAATAAGAATTTAGTAAATAGAAGCTAAGGGGGAGACTTA
>JAILKH010000099.1 GCA_024693925.1 Lachnospiraceae bacterium
GAGAATATATTGACTATAGAGTTGGTAAACGGTATGTTATGTTATTCCAGCGGCGGAGCTTACGGGGCACCTTATATACATTTGGGACCTATCGGTGTTAACAATAATGTAGAGAAACATAACGGAATGGAGCATTATAAAGATTATTTCATTATTTTCGGTAAACGTTTTGCTACTAAGGCGAAGGAAATTTTTTCATAGATCAATGATATAAATTTATTGTTTTGTTAATGATATTAAAATCAGAATGGCTGCATAAAATGATAGGTTTATTGCAGCCGTTTTATTTTGGAAATAATTAATGTTTAATAAATCATAATTTTGAAAGAATGTTATATAATGGGAAAATACAGAAGTAAAACAGGTTCGATCCTGATCATAATCGCCGGTATTCTCTGGGGGAGTATGGGTATTTTTGTCAGGAGATTAAGTTCGTATGGTTTTGATCCGGTTCAGATCGTGGCAATAAGAATTACTCTGGCGGCGGTTTTTTTTTGTTTAATACTGTTTATTAAAGATCCTTCCGGATTCAGAATTTCATTTAAGGATATTCCTCTTTTTTTCGGGTTGGGAATCGGAAGTATTCTTTTTTTTACCATATGCTATTTTAAAGCTATAACCATGATGTCTCTTTCCATAGCTGCGATCCTTTTGTATACATCTCCGGTGTGGATCGTGATCATGTCGGTCTGGTTTTTTAAAGAAAAAATAAATAAAAGGAAGCTGATCGCGCTTGCGTTTGCATTGGGAGGCTGCATTCTGGTCTCCGGTATATCGGACGAAAGAGTATCTGTGTCCGGTTTGTTGGTTGGATTGGGATCGGGCATCGGATATGGATTATACAGTATTTTAGGTACGGTTGCTCTGCGTAAATATTCGACATATACTGTTACTGCTTATACATTTATGTTTGCGGCTTTCGGATCCTGGTTTTTCTGTCACCCTTCGGATATGGTAAAAAAATATTCGGAGGCACAGGATTTTGGATTTTTATTGCTGCTTAGTTGTTTAACGGCTTTGATCACGGCCTTTTTGCCTTTTTTGGCTTATACACAGGGGCTGAGTTCAGTGGAAGCGGGTAAGGCGGGTATTTTGGCTACTGTTGAACCTATGGTTGCTACCTTATTCGGGATCGTAGTTTATTCGGAACGTTTAACTCTTATTTCCGGTTTGGGTATTATTATGATTTTATCTGCGGTGATAATTCTGAATTATAATGTTGAAAGGTAGAAATATACTATGTTTTTATGGGGTGGATATTATGTTGTTGAGTATTTCTTTAATTCTTATTGTCGGTATGTCAATGGGTTGGATATGTGGTAAATTTAAGTTACCTGCTTTGTTGGGAATGCTTGTTACCGGTATTGTACTTGGCCCGTATGTACTTAATCTTTTGGATGACAGTATACTTGGAATATCGGCCGAGTTACGTAGGATTGCGCTGATAATCATACTAACAAGAGCAGGTTTGGGTTTGGATATATCCGGCCTTAAGAAGATCGGAAGACCGGCCCTGCTTATGTGTTTTCTTCCGGCTACGTTTGAACTGTTGGGAATACTTTGGCTGGCACCTGTATTACTGGGGTTAACTGTTTTGGAAGCGGCAGTGATGGGGGCTGTACTTGCGGCTGTTTCGCCTGCGGTTGTGGTTCCCAGAATGGTTAAGCTTATGGAGGAAGGGTATGGAGTAAAAGAAGGGATTCCTCAGTTGATCCTTGCAGGGGCATCGGTTGATGATGTGTATGTTATTGTTTTATTTACCACGTTTGTTGGAATGATGCAGGGAGAAAGTGTATCTTTATTGAGTTTTATTAATATTCCCGTGTCTATAATTTTGGGAATTGTCATAGGGATAACGGTGGGATTTTTACTGGCATATTTTTTTAAAAAAATTCATATAAGAGATACTGCTAAAGTTCTTGTGGTCTTAAGTATTTCTTTTATCCTTGCGGTGATAGAGGATGAACTTACTACTCCGATCACATTTTCAGCTTTAATTTCCATTATGTTTATAGGTATAGGATTACAGAAGAAATCGGAAAGTGTTGCCAAAAGACTTTCTGTAAAATACGGAAAATTATGGGTGGCAGCAGAAGTTTTTTTGTTTGTCCTGGTAGGTGCAACAGTTAATATCGGTTACCTTGGGAACGTTGGTATAAAAGCACTTATGGTGATAATTGGCGCATTGGTATTCAGGATGCTCGGAGTATTTGTCTGTCTGTTGGGAACGAGTCTTAAGTGTAAGGAACGATTATTTGCTATGATGGCATATACTCCCAAGGCAACGGTTCAGGCTGCAATCGGGGGAATTCCTCTTTCCCTGGGCTTTGCATGCGGAGATACGGTTCTAACGGTTGCAGTGCTTGCAATAGTTCTTACAGCTCCGTTGGGAGCATTTGCCATAGACCTTTCTTATGAACGGTTTTTAAATAAAAACGGTTGAAGATATAAGAATCATGAAATATTTTAGGAAGATTTCCTATGATATTATTATATAATGAATTCAGATTGAAAATGTTTTATGGAGATGCTAATCTAAATTTATGGATGAAAGAAAAAAATATCAAAATAACCAAATAAATATGATCGAGGGCAGTCTTCTTGATAAGATTGTCAGATTTGCTCTTCCTCTGGCGCTCAGCAGTATATTGCAGCAGTTGTTTAATGCGGCGGATCTTGCGGTTGTGGGAAGGTTTGCATCCGCAAAGGCTATGGCGGCAGTGGGCAGCAATGCGCCTGTTATCAATCTTATTATTGGATTATTTGTCGGACTGGCGGTGGGAGCAAATTCGGTAATTGCCATGCAGATAGGCGGAGGACATAAGGAGAGGATAAATAAGACCGTTCATACGGTGATAGCAGTTTCTTTGATAGCCGGTTTTTTACTTGTTATAATAGGAATATTACTGTCGGGGCCGATACTTCGTTTAATGGGAGCGCCTGCAGAGGTTATGGAGCTTGCAATATTATACTTAAGGATATATTTTCTGGCAATGCCGGCAATTATGATCTATAATTACGGTTCCGCAATATTAAGGAGTAAGGGAGATTCGCAGCGTCCTCTTTATGCACTGGTGTTATGCGGCGTTATAAATATTCTGCTTAATCTGCTTTTTGTAATTGTATTTAAGCTCCATGTTATAGGCGTTGCATTGGCCACTGTTATATCAAATGTTTTTGGTGCGGCGCTTATTCTTAAATACCTGATAAATGAGGAAGAAACCTTCAGGCTGAGTTTTAGAAAATTAAAGGTTGAAAAGAAATATTTATACCGTATGTTGCGAATAGGACTTCCTGCAGGCCTGCAGGGAGCTGTTTTTTCCTTATCCAATGTTGTTATTCAGTCAACTGTGAATAGTTTTGGTGCGGATGCTATAGCCGGTTCTACGGCGGCGGCAAATTTTGAGTTTATTTCTTTTTGCGTTATAAGTGCCTTTGCCCAGGCCGGAGTTACTTTTACAAGCCAGAATTTCAGTGCTGCCAGGTTTGACAGATGTAAGAGGGTGTTTATGATATGTATGTTGTGCGGAGCTCTTACTTCGGCTTTTTTTGTGTTTATCCTGGTGAGCTTCAGATACCAGCTGATAAAGATATTTACCACAGATCCTGCAGTAATTGAATATGCGATGATAAGGGTTATGAGTGCATTTGCTTTTCATTATCTTATAGCAGGATATGAGATCAGTGGCGGGTGTTTAAGAGGAATGGATAAATCTCTTCTTCCTGCTCTTATTTCGGTTTTCGGTACCTGTGTTTTCAGGCTTATTTATATTTTTACATACGTTTCCAGGGTTCATACCTTTAGAGCACTGTTTCTTGTATACCCGTATTCGTGGATATTAACCTGTGTGATTACGCTTACGGCATATTTTGCGGTTAGAAATAAGCTGTTTAGAAGTATGTCTGTATCAAATCGGGAGTAAATCATGAAATTTTTGCTGGTTGCGGTTAATGCAAAATATATTCATTCAAATCCTGCTGTATACTCTCTTTATGCATATGCAAAAAAAGACTATGCGGATGTTGTTGAGATCGCGGAGTATACCATAAATCAAAGGGTAGAAGATATTCTTGCAGCTATTTATGATATAAAGCCTGATGTTATAGGGTTTTCCTGTTATATATGGAACCGGAACATTATAGAGGAATTACTTTATGATCTGCCTAAGATATTACCATATGCGGATATTTGGTTGGGCGGGCCTGAGGTCAGTTATGGTTCTGCCGCAATATTGGAACAGTTTCCTAGTGTTAGAGGAATTATGGTAGGGGAAGGGGAAATTACTTTCCGCGAGCTGTTAAAAAAATATTGCGGAAATGATACGGATGATTTTACCTCTGTTGAAGGCTTATGTCTGCGGTCCGGTTTTACACCGGAAAGAAAGATGACGGATTTAAATAAACTTCCTTTTCTGTATCAGAATACAGAACCCTTTGTAAACAGGATATTGTATTATGAGAGCAGCAGGGGCTGTCCGTACAGATGCAGTTATTGTCTTTCGTCAATAGATAAGACCGTCAGGACCCGAAATATAGATACCGTAAAAAAAGAATTGAAATTTTTCCTGGATAATAAAGTCAGTCAGGTAAAATTTGTAGACAGAACCTTTAATTGTATTCATGAGCATGCAATGCAGATATGGGAATATCTGTATGAAAACGATAATGGGATCACAAATTTTCATTTTGAAATATCGGCGGATATAATCAATGATGAGGAGCTGAAACTTTTAAGTAAATTCAGACCCGGTCAGGTACAACTGGAGATTGGTGTACAATCGGTTAATGAAAAAACACTTGCTGCAATTAATCGTCATATGAATCCGGAAAAATTGGAATATGTGGTTTCGAAGATCAAACAAAATCATAATATTCATCAGCATCTGGATCTGATAGCCGGTCTTCCCTATGAGGATTATGAAAGTTTTGGTAAGTCTTTTAACAGGGTTTATGCAATGAAACCGGATCAATTGCAGCTGGGATTTTTGAAGGTATTGAGAGGGACTCCGATTTCATATCGGACCGGGGAATTTGGTATTGAGTATACTAAAAGACCGCCTTATGAAGTTCTCTGCACCAAATGGATTTCTTTTGCGGAGATTATCCGTCTGAAAAAAATAGAAGAGCTGGTGGAAATATATTATAACAGTAATCAGTTTGTTAATACATTGAACCTGATCGTGGGAAAGTTCGACTCGCCCTTTGGAATGTTTGAAAAATTTGCTGATTTTTATGAAGAAAACGGATATTATGTAAACAGCCCGAAAAGAATTTATCGTTATGAAGTTCTTTTGGATTTTTTGACAAAATATGATGGGATCAACAGGGAAGTATATATTGAACTTTTGACTTATGATGTGTATCTGAGGGAAAATATGAAAAGTCGTCCGGATTTTAGCAGATCATTAAATGATGAAGTTTATAAAAAATTCAGACGGGAGTTTTACAGGAAAGAAGAGAAGGAAAGATATTTCCTGCCGAATCTTACGGAGTATGACAGCAGGCAGCTTTCTGGAATGACGCATCTTGAACCGTTTAAATATCCGGTTTGGGATGTGGATAAAATGAATAAGCTGATAAGCGATCCGGAACCAAATTTTATAGATACGGATGAGTCAGAGGACCGGACTTATTATCTGCTGTTTGATTATTCGGTAAGAAATCCTCTGACCGGGGAAGCATTAACGATTAAGATGGAAGGAAGAGATTTATGATAGGTATAATAGTAGCAAGATCTAAAAACAACGTGATCGGCAAGGATGGTAAAATACCCTGGAGGATAAAAGGAGAGCAGAAACAGTTTAAAGAACTTACCACAGGTAATGTTGTTATAATGGGCAGAAGATCATACGAAGAAATAGGTCATCCATTGCCAAACAGATTAAATATAATAGTTTCAAAGACTTGTAAATTTGAAGGGGATAATCTTGTGACTGCAACTTCGCTCGAGGATGCGATCACAAAAGCAAAAGAAATAAAAGGCGGGGATGCGAATATTTATATATCGGGTGGATATGGTCTGTTTAAGGAGGGACTTGAATACGCAGACAGATTGTATATAACGGAGGTTGATATTGAGATAGAGGACGGGGATACATTTTTCCCGGAGTTTGATAAAAATGATTATGATGTTATAGTCGGTGAAACCGGGGGAGATGATATTTGCTTTACAAGGGTTACATATATAAAAAATAAAATTCTTTAAAGAATGATGCCGGTATATGATATAATGAACATAAGGATATAGGTAAGCCAAAAGGCAGGTTTAAATAAATGACATTAAGACAATTATTTCAAAAATCTGTTATAGTTACGGAATTGCGGATGGATGATGGAAGTATAATACATCTTCATAAAATTCCCTTAAGGAGCGTAGCAAAAATGAGCGGCGCGGTGTGTGTTAAGGATATTTATAATAGGGAATTGGTTATAAATATGCTGAAATTAAAAACGGCACATGAAAAGATTGGATTATTTATTGAAGAAGAGAATAAGCTGTTATTATTTGAAGAGGATGTTTTTGATGTATTAACGGAAGAGCTTCTTGATATTGAACTTTATATTAGTTCCGAATTAGATAATAACAGTTGTCGTATCCGAGTGGGAAATAATCTGTTGATCAGTTCGAATGTTACCATGACAAGTGCGGTTTTTGTGAATACATTGAAAATCAACAGAAAAATCCTGGAATTTCAAAATAAACAAAAAGAGTAGTTCTAAGTTAATGTCGTTTTTGTTAATTCAGGTATTCTCCATTGCCTGAAGCATTGAAAGATAGGAAGTTGTAATTGAGTCTTTTGGAGAATATCCGAGAGCTGTAAGTGTATTCCAAAGTTTGCTCAGAGCTTTATCTTTATCGGCTTCATCCGATATGGTTTCAAGTTCAAGGAAGTAACCCAAACCGTCGACTTTGTCCAGACAGGCATTGATATTATCTTTTCGGAAGAGAATGCGTTCTTTGATAACGGATGGGGAGACCGAATGGTATCCCAGAGCATTAAATATTTTTGTCATACAAGTATCGGAATCTATTGCTGTTTCAAATTCGGGGCGGGTCATAGAAGAACAGTCTGAACGTTTCCCTTTGAAGGTGATCAGTCTTTGGGTTTTATCGGAATCGGGCCATATAATGGTTCGTATACGCAGTGCATTGTCATTTAAACGTATATCCTGATTTTTATTATCAAAATAAATATCTGTTTCTTTAACATGATCGGATCCTATAAAGCCGTTTTTTATTAAGCTTTCTCTTGCTTTGTCCGGTTCGATTCTGATTTTTATCTCTACTTCTATCATTTTTCCCCCAATAATATGTATTTGCTGTATCAGTATATCATAAAACGTGTTTATGATATATAATAAATAGAAATTGTTAAAGCTGTAAATAAAATACAGATTTAAGTGATGATGATAAGATCATGCAATGCGGAAAAGAGGAACAGTGATAAAAGTAACCAGCCTTAATGAACCGGAACTTGCGGTGTACAAGAATCGAAATGAATCACAGTTAAAGCATATGAATGAACCGAGAGAAGGGATATTTATCGCGGAAAGTCCCAATGTAATCCTACGCGCGCTTGAAGCGGGTATGAAGCCGGTTTCATATTTAATAGAAGAAACTCAGATTAAAAATGCATATGAGAAAAAAGTAATAACAGATGAAGAGGTTCCGGTGTATGTCGGTGATCATAAAGTATTAACACAGATAATAGGATATGAGATGGCAAGAGGAATGCTTTGTGCATTTGAAAGAAAAGAATTATCCAAACCTGAGGATATTTGTAAAGGAGCAAATAAAATCGTCGTAATGGATGATATAGAGAACCCGGCAAATATAGGAGCGATTTTCAGAAGTGCCGCAGCTCTTAATATGGATGGAATATTGTTAACAAAGGGGTGTTCCGACCCATTATACAGAAGAGCGGCTAGGGTTAGTATGGGGGCAGTTTTCATGATTCCGTGGACATATATAAGCAGAGAGGACTATGTTGAGATATTAAGGGAACTGGGTTACTTCACGGTTGCATTGGCTCTTTCGCCGGATTCGTTTTCTGTGTCAGATCCGTTATTTAAAAGAAAAAACCGGATTGCGGTGGTACTTGGAAATGAAAGTGATGGATTGAGCTCTGAAATAGTTAATAAGGCGGATGCGGTGGCTATGATACCTATGAGCAATGGTGTGGATTCATTGAATGTGGCAATGGCCGGCACAGTGGCATTCTGGGAATTTGGAGGGAAAAAATGAAGCTGGTTATACAGGTTTGTTCAAAGGCATACGTAGAAACGGACGGAAACAGAGTGGGGCAGATTGGTAAAGGTGCGGTTATTTTCGTTGGTATAGGGAAAGATGATGATACAAAGACAGTGGATAAAATGACCGATAAGTTAATTAAAATGCGTATATATCCGGATTTAAAGGGTAAGACAAATCTGGCGTTGAAGGATATAGGAGGAAGTCTGTTGATAATTTCTCAATTTACCTTGTATGCAAATTGCAGACATGGAAACAGACCGAGCTTTGTTGAAGCTAAAGAACCGATTGAAGCAAATAAATTATATGAATATTTTATAGACAGATGTAAAAGAAACGATATACATGTGGAACATGGTATTTTTGGGGCGGATATGCAAGTAGGATTGGTCAATGAGGGACCTTTTACTATTGTATTGGACTCGGAGGAATTATAAAGTGATATAAGAAAATAATATTAATGATAAAGTTGTACATAAGGAGGGAAAATGTATGGAAAACACTGAAACTGTGAGAATGCCAATGATAGGTGATGAGGCACCGCGATTTAAAAGTATGACAACAAAGGGTAAAATTAATTTTCCGGAAGATTATAAAGGAAAATGGGTGGTGTTTTTTTCTCATCCTGCTGATTTTACACCCGTATGCACGACTGAATTTATTGCTTTGTCAAAGCGAATAAATGAGTTTCGCGAATTGAATACGGAATTGCTGGGATTATCTATTGATTCGTTGCATTCGCATCTTGCCTGGGCCAAGAGTATTGAAACGATTGATTGGAAAGGCGAGGGAAAGACAGCTGTACCTTTTCCTATAGTGGCTGATATAAGTATGAAGGTTGCAAAGCTCTACGGAATGTTGCAGACAGTTGCTAAAACTCAGACGGTAAGGGCTGTTTTTATTATTGATCCCGATTCGATAGTGCGTGCGATCCTGTATTATCCCATGTCTACGGGTAGAAATATAGACGAAATAAAGAGGATTATCTTGTCTTTGCAGAAGCATGATAGAGAGAATATATCTACTCCGGCAGACTGGTGTCCGGGAGAAGATGTCGTACTTGGATCACCGCTTACGCTTGAAGAAGCCGAAGAAAGAATTAAAAGCGGCGATGATACATTGATCCCTTATGACTGGTATCTGACCGCAAAAAAGGAGGTTCAGTGATAAGAACAAATCAAATATTGATAAAAATCACAAAAACCTATATCGGTAACAAATGCAAAATATACATATTTTACAAAATGTCATATTATAAAGAAAATGTGATTTTAGGTGTTGACATATGAAAAAATGATGATATAATTAAACCATAAGATGAATTGAATATTGGCAAACTTATCGAAAGGTAAGGACGCAAAGCTATAGGGTCTAATCCGAAGATCGAAGCCAAGACGTAGAATTTCTTGAGTGTACCGAATAAGTTCCCAAAAGGGTAAGTCGAAGACGATGGATTCTGAAGGGTTCGCAACCGGGAGGAATGAAGTTGGAGAGATGTAGGATAAGACACGGGGATTGGAGTCATAAGGCGAATGTCGGAGTTGGTCGTAAGACGTGGCTTAATAGGAGGAGGGTATAACCTGAATCGAGAGGAGACATTAGTCGAAAGGCCTATAGTGCTGAGGCAGATCGGAGAGAAGATAGCCAGTTGCCGGATCGACAGAGGTTGGAGCTTTGGCATACCTGGAAAAGGAGGATTTCTTCAGGAATGGGGAAAAGATGAATTTTCAGGAGAGCGGAGTACCGATTGAATGTGTAGGATTCGTGATAGTCGCAAAGTTGACCAATATGAGATGAAATCTTATCATCCTATAACGATACATGTTACACCAAACAGCCGGGTCTCCCACCCCGGCTGTTTTGGTTTTTAGGCTATATAGTACTTGACAATATGTTGTATATGAATTTATAATTTAGCAGAAACCAAAGGCGGTTCCAATAGGAACCGCCGGAATTTTTTTGAAGAAAAGTTTTATAAGAGGAGGAAAATATGAAAAAGAGATTATTATTGGCAATACTTTCGGCAATGATGGTAGTTTCTCTTGCAGCTTGTGCAGGAGCTGCACCTGCTCCGGCTGCAAATGATGCTGCGGCAGAAGAAACATCGGATTCTGAGGAAAGTGAAGAAGCCACAGAGGATGAAACAAAGACAGAAGGTTCTGCAGATGGAACACTGACAGGTACTTTGAAGCTCGGAATGATAGGACCGCTTACCGGAGCAGCAGCTCTTTATGGAAATGCTGTTACAAACGGAACCAAAATTGCAGTTGATGAGATTAATGCTATAAGCAGTTCTTTCCAAATGGAATATCAACCTGAAGATGATGAACATGATGCTGAAAAATCGGTTAATGCATATAATAAACTTCGTGACTGGGATGTTCAGGCAATAGTAGGTTGTGTTACAACAACACCTTGTGTAGCTGTTGCGGCAGAAGCAAATAATGACCGTGTATTTATGCTTACACCGTCAGCATCCGCCACATCTGTAACCGAACAGGGAGATGATGTGTTCCAGTTATGTTTTTCGGATCCTAATCAGGGATCGGCATCCGCTCAGTATATCAAAGATAATTCCCTGGGAAGTAAAATTGCAATAATATACAATAACTCAGATGTATATTCTACAGGTATTTACCAGACTTTCAGTGATAAGGCTGCAGAGGTAGGGCTTGAAGTGGTTTCTACAACTACTTTTACGGATGATACCGCAAATGACTTTTCTGTTCAGCTTACAGATGCAAAGAATGCAGAAGCCGATCTGATCTTCCTGCCAATTTATTATACCCCTGCATCTCTTATTCTTCAGCAGGCTGATGCAATGGGTTATGATGTGCCTATGTTTGGCGTTGATGGTATGGATGGTATTTTGGGCCTTGAAGGGTTTGATACTGCGCTTGCGGAAGGTGTAATGTTATTAACACCTTTTTCGGCAGATGCTAAGGATGAAGCCACTGTAAATTTTGTAACAAAGTATCAGGAAGATTATAAGGAAGTGCCTATTCAGTTTGCAGCGGATGGCTATGATTGTCCTTATGCAATATATGAAGCTCTTAAGTTTTATGCAGATAAGAATGGCGGTTTGGATGTAACCGGCATGTCAAATGAGGAAATATGTGATATACTTGTTTCTGTATTTTCTGATTCTACTTTTTCGGTTGACGGAATTACCGGCGAGGACATGACCTGGACTGCTAACGGTGAAGTTAATAAGGCGCCTAAGGCTGTAGTGATCAAGGACGGAGTATACGTAGGTCTTTAAACCGGAGTATATTATAAAGGAGCCGTGTTCATTACGGCTCTTTGAAATATATTCCGGATTTCCGTATATTGACGGTTTCAATAGTAATTAACTGTAAAAAGTATTCGATTCTAGTATGTATAAAATTAATTTGGAGGAGATATGTTATCATATTTTATTAATGGGATCAGTTTGGGAAGTGTATACGCTATAATAGCATTGGGATATACCATGGTATATGGAATCGCAAAAATGCTGAATTTTGCTCACGGTGACGTGATAATGATAGGGGGATATATGGCCTTTTGTTCGACAGCATATTTAGGATGGCCTGCGATTCCTTCAGTTCTTTTTGCTATTCTGGTATGCACTGTTTTAGGTGTTATAATTGAAAAACTTGCATATAAACCACTGAGAGATGCAAGTTCATTAGCGGTGCTTATCACAGCTATCGGGGTTTCATATTTTCTTCAGAATGCGGCATTGCTGATCTGGTCTTCTAATCCCAAGGCTTTTCCCAATATGGTTAAGTTTCCTAATCTGGTGATTGGTGACATACAGATATCCTCGGTAGCGATAGTTACAATAATTGCTTGTATTATTATAATGATCGTACTTACTTTATTTACAACAAAAACAAAGATGGGAAAGGCAATGAGAGCAGTATCGGAAGATAAGGGAGCAGCTCAGTTGATGGGTATAAATGTTAATGCTACAATTTCCATGACCTTTGCTATTGGTTCGGGACTTGCAGCTATAGCAGGAGTATTACTGTGTTCGGCATATCCTACGTTGATGCCTACAACGGGTGCAATGCCCGGAATAAAAGCATTTACTGCAGCCGTATTTGGAGGAATAGGCTCTATACCGGGAGCCATGCTTGGAGGTATTTTACTTGGAATAATAGAGATTTTTGCCAAAGCATATATTTCAACGCAGCTCAGTGATGCTATAGTTTTTGCGGTATTGATAATAGTGCTTATTGTGAAACCCACAGGTCTTCTCGGTAAGAAGATTTCAGAAAAGGTGTAGGTGGCATTATGGATAATATAAAACGTAAATATTCTAAAAAAACAATTTCATCATTTATTAATTATGGTATAGTGATCGCATTTTTTCTGGTATTGCAGATACTATCTGTTACCGGGCATCTTGGAAGTTCCATGAAGGGGCAGCTGATTCCTATATGTTCATATATTATTATGGCTTTATCGCTTAATCTTGTAGTAGGAATATCGGGTGAGCTTAGTCTCGGACATGCGGGATTTATGTCGGTTGGAGCATTCTCGGGTGTTGTAGCAGCGAGCAGTCTTGCCGACGCTGTACCTAACGGTATCATAAGATTATTGATCGCGTTAATGGTTGGAGCCTTATTTGCGGGATTGGCAGGAATGGTTATAGGAATTCCGGTTTTGAGACTACAGGGAGATTATCTTGCTATTGTTACTTTGGCATTTGGTGAGATAATTAAGAATGTGCTTAATTGTCTTTATGTCGGTGCTGATTCAAAAGGGCTTCATTTTTCACTTAAGGATCAGCAGTCTCTCCATATGGAGAGCAGTGGTAAGGTTATATTATCGGGGCCTATGGGGGCGCTTGGAATTACAAAGCTTTCTACCTTTTTTATAGGGATCGTATTGATAATTTTAGTGCTGTTTTATATTCAGAATTTTGTTAATTCGAGACCGGGGAGAGCTATTGCAGCTATCAGAGATAATAGGATCGCAGCTGAGGCCTGCGGTATCCCGGTGACGAAATATAAACTTATGGCTTTTGTTACAAGTGCTGCTATGGCCGGAGCGGCAGGAGCACTTTATGCATTAAATTATTCAACGGTTGTACCGAAGAAATTTGATTTTAATACATCGATACTGGTTTTGGTTTTTGTTGTTTTGGGTGGTATCGGTAATTTAAGAGGTTCTATAATAGCGGCAACGGTGCTTACGATTCTTCCTGAGCTGCTCCGCGAGTTTCAGGATTACAGGATGCTGGTATATGCGGTTGTGCTTATATTGGTAATGCTTATAACCAATAATGAGAAAGCTATGGAATATTTAAGGAAAACTATTAAAAAGTTATTAAAGAGTAAATCTGAAGGGAGGCATACGACGTGAGTAATAAGGATATTAAACTGGTTCAATTGCCTAGTCCCAATTTTGTTCCCGAAAGGGATAGAGATAAGCCTCTAATGTTGGAAGTTTCGCATCTTGGAATTGATTTTGGAGGCCTGACAGCCGTAAATGAATTTAACATTGGAATAAGTCCCACAGAGATAGCCGGATTGATAGGTCCGAACGGTGCGGGAAAGACAACGGTTTTTAATTTGCTTACAAAGGTGTATGAACCCACAAGAGGAACAATACTTCTGGATGGTAAAGATACTCATGGAATGAATACTATTCAGGTGAATCAGGCAGGAATAGCCAGAACGTTTCAAAACATAAGATTATTTGATAAGCTGACGGTCGAGGACAATGTTAAGATTGGTTTGCATAATAGCATAAAATATCATATGCCCACCGGTGTATTCAGACTTCCAAAGTATTGGCGGGAAGAAAAGAAAGCACATGAAAGAGCCTTGGAGCTTTTATCTATTTTTGATATGCAGGATATGGCGGGATATATTGCCGGTTCACTTCCGTATGGTGCGCAACGTCGACTGGAGATTGTGCGGGCGCTTGCTACGGGACCTAAGCTATTGTTACTTGATGAACCCGCTGCCGGAATGAATCCCTCTGAGACCTCGGAGTTGATGGAGAATATAGAAAAAATAAGGGATGAGTTCAAAATTGCGATTCTTTTGATCGAGCATGACATGAATCTGGTAATGGGAGTTTGTGAAAGTATTGCGGTGCTAAATTTTGGCGAAATAATAGCAAAAGGTACACCTGCTGAAATACAGAACAATCCAAAGGTAATCGAAGCGTATCTTGGAGCTGATGAGGAGTCATCAAACTAAGTATAAAAAGTAGATCCTTATAATTTAAAGGAGGAGTGATAATGGCTTTACTCAAGGTTGAAGACCTTCACGTATATTATGGAAGTATACATGCAATAAAAGGAATATCATTTGAAGTTAATGAAGGAGAAGTTGTTACATTGATAGGCGCTAATGGCGCCGGAAAATCAAGTACGCTTAACACAGTGGCAGGGCTTTTGAAACCCAAAAGCGGAAGCGTTATATTAAATGATAAGAGCCTTGTGGGTATACCTGCACACAAAATAGTAAACGAAGGGATGGCACTTTGTCCGGAAGGACGACGAATATTTCAACAGCTTTCGGTAAGAGAGAATCTTGAAATGGGGGCATATACAAGTGATGTTTCACGACTTGAAGAGGATATAGATAAGGTATATACGTTGTTTCCGCGATTAAAAGAAAGATATAAACAGATAGCAGGAACACTCTCCGGTGGGGAACAGCAAATGCTTGCTATAGGTCGTGCTCTTATGTCACATCCCAAAATCCTTATGCTTGATGAGCCGTCTATGGGATTGGCACCTATTCTTGTGAGTCAGATTTTTGATATTATTAATCGATTACATGAGCAGGGTACTACGATTCTGCTTGTAGAGCAAAATGCTAAAATGGCTCTTTCTGTTGCAAACAGAGGATATGTTTTGGAAACGGGAAGAATAGTTACAACAGGTACAGGTAAAGAATTGTTGCATAATGATTCTGTAAGAAAGGCATATTTGGGTGGATAAAAATTGTTGTAATTATTTAGAAACTGTGATATACTCACTTGGTGTGTGAGTTTTTTGCATTTGATTATGTAGTGTAGAGTGAAATATTAAACAATGAATCGGTATAGGGTTTTTGGTGGTAAGCTGATCTCTGTGCCTGATCCCGGAGGAATCATAATGTTAAGAATTGTACTTACTGTTTTATTTATATTGGTTTGTATTGCTTTATCGGTTATAGTACTTGCTCAGGAAGGTAAATCTGCAGGTCTTGGAGCTATAAGCGGTGCGGCTGAGACATATTGGGGTAAAAATAAGGGACGTTCAATGGAAGGAAAGCTTGTTAAGTTCACAAGGATACTGGCTATAGTGTTTATGGTGCTTGCGGTCATTCTTAATTTGAAGAGACTATGATCGGCTTTCAGATATTAATATGTGTGTTATGGACGCTCTTGGGTTATCCTGAGAGCGTTTTATTATTCGTAAGAACAGGAAATAATATAGATATATGATGATTATTACAGGTTAATTGTTTGCGTTTATGAAAAGAGAGTAATATGAAAAGTAAGGTTGACAAAAATAAAAAAAATGATAAAAAAAATAATAAAATTAAGGATGTCAGGAATAAAAAATTAATAAATATAGATTTGGTAAAGGCTAAAAGTAAGGGGAAAAAACATGCTGACAAGAATGGAACATCGGTAAAAGAAGCGGATAGGATTGAGTTTAGAAAGCAAATGCTTTTAAAACTTATGCAAGAAAACTCCTATGTCCCGATGAAAGAGAAAGAACTGGCAGTATTGTTACAGGTTTCTAAGAAGGATAGGGATGAACTTAGTTATATTTTAAAAGAATTACTTAAGGAAGGTTTACTTAACATATCAAAGAGAGGAAAATACAGTATTTCCAAATCGGAATACTTTAAAGGAATCTTCAGAGCCACACAACAGGGATTTGGTTTTGTGGAAGTTGATGGTTTTGACGAAGAATTTTTTGTTCCGGAAAGTGATGTTCATGGAGCCATGCATCTGGATACGGTGAAAATCAAGCCGGTATTTGCAAAAAGAGGAAAACGGGCAGAGGCCTCTGTTATCGAAGTTCTGGAAAGGGCTACAAATATTATCGTCGGTACTTTTGAAAAAGCCAAAATTAATTACGGGTTTGTGGTACCGGATAATACGAGATTTAACAAGGATATTTTTATACCCGTTGAAAGGTCAATGGGAGCCGTCGATGGTCATAAAGTCGTGGTTGAAATTACGGATTACGGTTCCAAATTTAAAAGTCCGGAAGGGCGTATAATAGAAATACTCGGGCATGAAAATGATCCGGGTGTTGATATACTTTCAATAATAAAAGGTTATAATCTGCCGCTGGAGTTTCCCAAGAAAGTTATGAAACAGGCCGAAAAAATTGAAGAAGCAGTAAAAGATGAAGATATATTTGGACGATTGGATCTTAGAGATGTTACAATGGTTACAATTGATTCTGAAGAGGCCAAAGATCTGGACGATGCGGTAAGTTTATATATGGATGGAGATGACTATGTGTTGGGAGTACATATAGCAGATGTCAGTGAATATGTACAGGAAGCTTCCGCTTTGGATAAAGAAGCTTTAAAACGAGGTACCAGCGTGTATCTTGTTGACAGGGTAATTCCCATGTTGCCTCATAGATTGAGTAACGGTATATGTTCTCTTAATGAATCCGTTGATCGTCTTACGTTAAGCTGTATAATGACTTTTGATAGAAAAGGAAATCTGCTGAAACATAAAATAGCGGAAAGTGTTATAAAAACAAACAAAAGAATGACTTATACGGCGGTAAACGGTATAATTGAAAACAAAGACAAGGAATTATGTGAAGAGTATAATGAACTTGTACCTATGTTTTTGCTTATGAAAGAATTGGCAGATATACTTAAGGAGAAAAGAAGAAAAAGAGGTTCTGTTGATTTTGATCTTGCAGAAACTAAAATAGTTCTGGATGAGAACGGTGAACCTATAGATATTAAACCATATGAGCGTAACAGTGCAACAGGTATTATTGAAGAGTTTATGCTTGCTGCAAATGAAACGGTGGCGGAACATTTTTGCAGACTTGAAATTCCTTTTGTATACAGAATTCACGAAAATCCCGATCCTGAGAAGATAAGAAAACTCGAAATGTTTATTCGAAATTACGGATATGGTATAAAAACAAAAAACGATGAGGTGGCCCCCGGAGAAATTCAGAAGTTGCTGAGACATATAGAAGGAACTCCTCAGGAGGCACTTATAAGCAGACTCACTTTACGTTCAATGCAGAGGGCCAGGTATTCCACAGATTGCAAAGGACATTTTGGATTGGCTTGCATGTATTACTGTCATTTTACTTCGCCTATCAGACGGTATCCTGATCTGCAGATACATAGAATCATAAAGGAAAAATTACATCATAAATTAAATAAGGAAAGACTTGAACATTATAATGGAATTCTTAATGATGTAGCATCGCAATCAAGCAGCAGGGAAAGACTTGCCGATGAGGCTGAACGGGAGACGGACAAGTTGAAAAAGGCTCAGTATATGAGTGAACATATAGGAGATGTATTTGCAGGCGTAATATCCGGTGTTACGAATTGGGGTATATACGTTGAACTTTCAAATACTGTTGAGGGACTGGTACATATATCCAAAATTGAAGGTGATTACTATTATTTTAATGAAGACAGTTATGAACTTATCGGAGAACATACGGGGAAGCGATATATTTTGGGGCAAACCATCAATGTAAAAGTCAATGCGGTTGATATGTCGATGAGAACGATTGATTTTGTATTGGAATGATCAGATATACGTATTATATGTTTGTAATATGAAATTTAAGGAAAGGAATAATATAGGGTATAAGTATTCTTAGGTGAAGTATATCTTATGCTAAGGGTTGGATTTTAATATGAGTAAAGAACATTCGGCATTTAAGTTAATAGCAAATAATAAGAAAGCATATCATGATTATTTTATTGAAGATAAGTATGAAGCCGGAATAGCATTATTCGGGACGGAAATTAAATCTTTACGTCAGGGAAAGAGCAGTATAAAGGAATCGTATATACGGATAGAAGAGGGTGAAGTATATATAGTCGGCATGCATATAAGTCCTTATGAAAAAGGGAATATCTTTAATAAAGATCCGTTAAGAACCCGTAAATTGCTTCTTCATAAACAGGAGATAAGGAAGCTTACCGGAAAATTAACCGAACAGGGTTATACAATTGTTCCTCTTCAGGTTTATCTTAAGGGAAGTCTTGTTAAAATAGAAATTGGACTTGCAAAAGGTAAGAAGTTATATGATAAGAGGCAGGATATTGCAAAGAAAGATGCACGACGAGAGGCGGAGAGGGATTTCAAGGTAAGGAATCTATAGGACGGTTATAAGAATATTTCAATAATGATTCGTTATAAATAAATTTTGTTTACAGGATAAATTGACCCTGTATTATATGTAGTATATAATGTTAAGAGGATTCAGGTATGAATTGATCGGTACAAGGGCTTGTACTGGTTTCGACGGGGGTCTAGCAGTTAGGATAGCCATCCGTGGTCCCATTCCACGTTAAACCGGGGAAATAAATATAAACGCTAACAATAGAGTAGCTTTAGCAGCCTAAGTGCTGTTTGTCCGCCTTAAGTATCCCGCTGCTTAAGGGTCGGGCATCAAACCTGCGGGGAACTCCCGGGCCAAAGCTTTGAGGTTCGGGAAGCAAATATGAAGCTACCAAGATGATAAGCCTGTCATTGGGCGTATTGTTGAGGGAATAAAGGTACAATGACTGTGATGGGAGAGGTCTTAATGAAAGGGCTTTCGGACGCGGGTTCGATTCCCGCCAGGTCCATAGGAAGAAAGGAGAGCAAAGCTCTCCTTTTTGCATATAAAAAAGTGAGTAGGGAATCGAACGGCAAGGCCGAGGGGGAAGCCCGAGAGGAAGCTCCGGTGGAGGTTCCGTGCCGAAGCCCGGCCTGAAAGGCGGCAAAGCCGCCGGCGGGATTCCCGCCAGGTCCATAGGAAGAAAGGAGAGCAAAGCTCTCCTTTTTGCATATAAAATGTTAAATATTTATTGGGATCAGTTTAACTGTATTATCTCCATATTTTATATTGTTGGATTTAAGAAAATCCGTGAAGCCTTCTAAATTTTCAGGCTGCCTGACTACGTCCGGTTTATGGGCATCACATCCTATAATGAAATCAGCTCCCATTTCAGAGGCTAATTTAAAGAACCGGTTACAGGGATAGTTCCGTTTGTCGAGAAAACCATACATATTTATTTCCAAAGGAATATTAAGGTCGATGGAAGCTGCGATAAGATGTTGCATATGTTTTTGGAAGGTAAGGTCATCGCCGGTATAATTAATAAGATCGGGATGAGCCAGGTAACTGAACATTCCTGTTTTCATACCTTCGATAGTATAGTCAACATATGATTTGAGAATCTTTTCGTCACCGGTTTTACTGCCGGCATAAAAACCATCTATTTCATCCGGTACATTATGCTGCCCCTGGATAATATAATCAATCGGATAATCCTGCAGGATATTCATAAGCTTATTAAAATATTTAATTGAGTATTCGACTTCAAAACCTATGAGTAATTGGATTTTATCTTTATATTCTTCCCGGAGTTGTAATAAAACTTCAATGTATTCGGGAAGCTGCCCCATTGACATTCTTATATTGGAGGTAAAATCATTGGGGTAGGGCTGTGGTACATGGTCGGAAAACCCCAAAATTCTAAAGCCTTGTGAAATTGCATGTTCAATATATTCGCGTTCCGTTCCGACGGCATGCTTGCAGCGGACTGTATGAGTATGATAATTAGCTAGCATTGTATTCTCCTATATTATGTTTATCGTTTTTTTTCATTGCTGCTTTGTTTAGGTACATTTCTTTATCTGCACGTTTTACAACATCTGACACTTTGTAATCCGTATTCGGATCAAAAATGGAGAAACCGCTTGCTATAGATACATATTTGGAGTCTGTAAGTTTTAAAGCAGATACTGAATTCATATGGTTTTGTATTTGTTGTATCAGTGTATCGATGTTTTCGAGATCTTCACCAAGTAAAATGACAATAAATTCGTCGCCGCCTATTCTGTATATCGGGCTATGCTTAAAAGTGTTACAGATCAGTTTGCAACATCTCATAATATATATATCACCTGCGTCGTGTCCGTAGGTATCATTTATTATTTTTAGATCGTTTATATCAAACATAACTATACCGAAGCGGAGGTTTGGGTTGAGATTAATTTCTGTTTGCAGATATCTTTCTTTGTCTTCATAAGCGGTTCGGTTGTTAACATTCGTCAGCGGATCTCTTCGCATAATATCAATCAGACGTTTGTTAAGAAGATTTAAACTAAGGGATTGGCGAAATTTTTCAAGAGCCATGGATAAACGTTCTGTGTATGTCTGAAGACTGTGATTGCGTATGGAATCAATTGCATCTCTAAATATAACATATCCAAAAGATTCTGCATTATTATGGATAGGCAGGAAAGTATATAAATGATTGGCGCCCTGTCCGGTATATCCGGGAATTATTTTTGTGGTATTAATAGTTTCCTGCTTAAATTCTATGCCATCCTCAGTGGAATAAATTATATCCATTTCCTCACTGTATCCGCTTCCGGCAAGCTTTATATTTCTGTCATAAATTGAGGGACCAAATCTTTGGTCAAATAAAATATGAAAAGAATTCCCTTCATAATCATGGTCATAAGTATATAGTTCTTTAATAGATTTTCTAAATGAATCAAATGACTGCGCGTCCATGGTGGTTTCGTCTATTCTGTTTAATTTGCGGTTGAAATAAGTGGTTTCCGAACGCTGACGTACTGCAATTCTTGCAGACATTCGACGTATGCTGTCACTGTCACGGTGATCAAAACAACCGCAGCTTTCCCCGGGGATGAATCTGGCGGAAACCGTATGAGTCATTGGAGCGGTATGTCCGGTAATCAGATTTAACCATAATTCACCGCTTTTTTTTCCCATTTCATAAAAACACTGGTCTACCGAAGCGATTGAAGGATAAAACATTCTGCTATCATTTATATAATCGAACCCGGTTACTATTATATCTTCCGGAACGGAATATTCATTATCGGAGAGGGTAAGGCAGGTTTGCATGGCAAGCCCATCATTTGCACAAATAATAGCATCCGGCGGAGTCCAGCCCGATGCTATGTGTTTGTTAAGATAGTCGGCGACCTTTTCATTTTCCCAATTTGTATAGAAAACATCTATCAGAGCATCGGACATATTGTTTTCATTAAGTACTGCCTCGATTGCCTCAAGTCTTACCTGTGAGTCTACGGATTCTCTGTTGCCGGCAAAAAACAGAAGGGATTTAACGTTATGTTCAAAAATCAGATGTTCACCCAGCCGGTGAGAAGCATCATAATTGTCGGAGTGTACAAAATACATATTATCAATAGGTTTACCTTGGGATATAACAGGTATAGATAATTTATTTAAGCGGCTTATTAAATTATTTAGTTCATCGGAATATCCAATGCTGCTTGTAAACAGAATAACCCCCTCGAAAATACCATAATCAGGGAGATGAAAGATGTTAAGGTCACTTTGTATTTTTGAAGGCTTGTCCGAATATGAAGGATAACAGTTAAATAGAAAAATATCCGAGTCTGTATTTTTTAAAGATTCGGTTAATCCGTCAATGAATTCCGCTAATATTTCACATCCCCATCCGGTTGCCAATAATGCTATTTTTTTCTTCATCATCCTGTCCTTCTTAATGATTTGATCAGAGTTATTTATTAACATAATATAAGTATATAACAGTTAATACAAAAGCGAAAGGCTATAATTGGTACTTTATACCGGAACAAGTGGGTGAAAAGTTAATTGAATTTGTTTATATATTAAAGTATTATAAAGTCAGAAAAAATCATGGTCACAGAAAATAATATGTGATCATCGGGGAGAATAAGATGGATAATTCATTGCGGATATCCGCCTTTACTGTAGGTGTCATCTTAATATTGTTTGGACTTATATCAATTTTTTATTTGAGCAGTTTAAGTGAACAAAAAATAGAGCGATGCACCGAAGAAGTCAGGGCGACGGTTGTAAAGGTAAAAGAAAAGGGTAAAAAAGAGAATAAAAGTCAGGAATATGTAACTGATATTGAGTATGAGATAGATGATGAAGCATATAAAGTAAGGTATGTTTTAAAAGAATATTATGAAGTGGGGGCAAAGATTGACGTTATGTATAATCCTGAAAATACATCGGAATATTATATACCGGGTTGGGATCCGAACGGCAATAATAATCGTATAATCGGTATTATATCATTGATGACCGGGATTGTTATAATTGCGATAGCCGGTGGTATAATTACGACAAGAACCTTTGGCGATTTTTAATCCGGTAACCGGTGTATAGGATTTTAAGTTGATTTATAGATGAATATGAGAATTGATCATAAAACAAATACTAATTCAAGGAAAAAGAACAGATCGAAGAAGGCATCGGATAATAATGATTTTCTGTCTGCATTTAATAATTGTGTAATAAAAAAGGAGAATAATGCAGATGTGGTCGTGATAGGAGCCGGACCTGCAGGTTTGATGGCGGCTATTCAGGCGGCAAGGCTTGGGGCTTACGTTATGGTTCTTGAAAAAAATGATAAGCCGTTAAAAAAATTATATGCCACGGGTAACGGAAGGTGCAATTTTTCGAATCTGAATATGGATGATAAGGTATAT
Organism: Lachnospiraceae bacterium; assembly: GCA_024693925.1. GTDB lineage: Bacteria > Bacillota > Clostridia > Lachnospirales > Lachnospiraceae > UBA2868. The sequence goes on from JAILKH010000099.1 coordinate 22,955, forward strand.
AGAGGTAATAACAGTGATTTTGCAATGAAAATAGTTGATTACTATGACCGTAATGATCTTCTTTTGTTTTTTCATGAACTTGGTATGATGACAAAGCATATAGGAGATTATATATATCCTTATAATGAACAGGCAAGATCTGTTGCATCGGTTCTGCTTCTTGAATGCAGAAGACTGGGGATAGACATTATATGTAATGAACCTGCTATAGATATTATAACAAGAGATGTCGGTTTTACGGTAAATGCTTATGAACATAAATATCATTGCCTTAAGGTAATAGTTGCTCCCGGAGGAAAAGCCAGTCCGGTGCATGGTAGTGACGGAAATTTTAATAATGTACTATTATCATTGGGTCATCATATGATAAGCCAGCAACCGGCACTTGTACCGCTTGGATTTGTGGATTCAAAGCTTGCGGAACTTGCGGGAGTAAGAGTTAAGTGTGGAGTGAAATTAGAGGTTGAGGGAAATATAATATCATCTGAGAAGGGTGAGATCATATTTAATAAAGATAACATAAGCGGAATTCCCATAATGCAAATGAGCAGATATGCAACTACAGAACTTGTTTATAATAAATCGGTGGCGGTACATATAAATATGTTTCCGGATATATCTGTGGAAGAGTTGGCTGGGTTTATCAATACGACTTTTGGGGGAGAATTTGGTATCTTTGATGAAACTATTTCGGGCGAGGAACATATAAATGCAAAGAATACTCCTTTGGGGAGAGAGAGAAATGCACTTGAAGCATTGTCTTTATGTCTTAATGAAAAATTGGCGAGGATATGTCTGGAAAGAGCCTCAATAATTCCCAAGAGTCTGGCTGGAAATGTATCTACACAGCAATTGAATAAATTGGCAGATGTTTTATCGGATTTTGTGGTTGATATAGATAAAGATGCGGGCTTCGAAAGAGCGCAGGTTACTGCAGGCGGAATTCCGGTTGATGAAATAACTGATAATATGGAATCACGTAAGGTTCCGGGATTATATATTATCGGAGAAATATGTGATGTTGACGGAACATGCGGCGGTTATAATCTTCAGTGGGCTTTTTCCGGGGGTGCTGTTTCGGGTAGAGCGGCGGTAGAAAGTATCAGAAGCACATATTTATAAAATATTGCAATAACCTCGATAAATTGAATTGAATGATTGACCGGATTCTATTTGGAGGTATATACTTAAAATGAATATAGTTTGTATTGTATGTGGGACAATATACAGATATTTATGAGAATTTAGCGGGGATTATATGTGGGATTATGTAGTTGGTTTGTTGGGAATAAGAAAACAGGATGATTATGTAAAAAATTATATTGAGGGATCAAACATGAAGGCAATAAAATATATGTGTGCCTTTGTTATTTTTGTTGAGACCTGGATGATCTTACGTATAGTAAAGATTGTTTTTATAGGAGGTGAACAGCGAACCGTTGAATGGATTGTTGTTCACCTCCGTTTGTATGTAGTTTTGCTGATCTCCAGCAGTTTGATGATGTGGTTTGCTGTTACCTACGGAAAAGGAAAAAAACGAAGCCATGTAATTGTTATGACCTGGAAAATTATATATTCGATCATATGTGTTGTCTTTGGCATTTATGTATCATATCTTGATTATATTAAAGGTGAACAGATCATGGGTTTTTTAACTATGATATTGTTTGTGGGATGTTTGCTGGTATGGCCTCCGTTTATCTCTCTAATCATATTATCATTATCATTCGGGATTTTTTATATTATGTGCGATAATACAGTGCCGGCGACAGTGGCAACGGATATTAATATGTTTACGACATATGTTGCCATGGTAATGGTCAGTATCGGAAATTTCAGACAAAGACTGAATGAGGCAAATAAGGATAAAGGACTTGAATATGTTTCAAGACATGATGAACTTACAGGGATTTACAATATGTATTATTTCCGGAAGAAAGCAAAAGAGTATTTGCGGGAATCTCAGAGTTTGGGAGATACCATTGATTTAATATATTTTGATATTGTAAATTTTAAAAATTATAATGAGCGTTATGGATTTGAAGCGGGTAATGAGTTGTTAAAAGAAATTGCACAGACTTTAAAAGATTTATTCTGTAATGGGGAGGTTGCAAGGCTTTCCGATGATCATTTCATTGTTTTGTCCAAAGAGCAGTTGCCGGAAAGGAAGATCCGTTTATTGCAGGAAAAAATATATTCAAGACAACGGGATGTTTTTCTCGGCCTTAAAGCGGGCATATATAGGACGGACGGAAAGAAAAAAGAAGGCGGCGAGGGCTTGGAAGATATTAATCTTTTGTGTGACAGGGCTCTTTTTGCGGTAAAATCAATAAAAAATAAAACGGATATTGATATTTGTTATTATGATGAAGCTATATATGGTATGCAAAAACGTAAGAATTATATAATAAATAATATTGATAAAGCAATTAAAGAAGGTTATATAAAAGTGTATTATCAGCCTATTGTCGAAGCAAAAACCGGTAAGGTAAGTTCTCTGGAAGCGTTGGCAAGGTGGAAAGATCCTAATTTAGGAATGCTTTCTCCGGGTGAGTTTATAGAAACATTAGAAGAATTCAGACAGATTCATAAACTTGATAAACACATATTAGAGCTTGTATGTAGAGATTATTGTATGGGCTGTGAACTGAACAGAGTGGTTCTTCCCGTATCAATAAATTTATCCAGGCTTGATTTTGAATTGTGTGATATTTCCTTTGAAATCAACAGAATGCTATCGGAGTATAATGTGCCGAAAGAGTACATTGAGATTGAAATAACGGAAAGCGCTTTGACAAAAAACCGAGAGGACCTTGATAAGGCAATTTCCGAGTTTAAGAATTTAAAATATAATCTTTGGCTGGATGATTTTGGAGCAGGATATTCGTCCTTTAATGTTCTTAAGGATTATGCTTTTGACGTTTTGAAAATTGATATGAAATTTCTTGAGGATTTTGGAGAAAATGAAAGATTTGAACCCATATTTGTTTCTATCATTGAGTTGTGTAGTAAACTTAATATGATATCGTTGGCGGAAGGAGTAGAAACAGAAGAACAATATGATTTCCTGAAAAACTGCGGTTGTGACAGGATGCAAGGATATTTATTCAGCAGACCGGTTATTATGGATGAACTTCAAAGTATGTTTAAATCCGGAAAGCTTGAAGCTTGAATGGCAGTATATTATTATATTTAAGGAAACAGCCGATAAATAATATAAGGATGTATTAACGGTTGGGGTGTATTTTGTCCATGGAGGGAAATATTCATGAGTGGATTGAATATTAATAATAAATACGGAAATTCAGTATATACGCAGTCGTTTTTCGGCGTGAGGAAAACAGTGGATGATGGTATAAAAAGTGATGTAATGGTTAATAAAAACAGTAATTCGGGGTGGAATATAGGAAGTGCCAAGGTCGATGTGAATTCAAGTGATTCTGTCAGAAAACAGATGCAGGATCAGTTGAGAAACCTCTTTGAGAAAGAAAACTCAAAGAATGGAAACATGGGCCTTATTGGTTGCCCGGAAAATAAAACAGATGCTGTAGATTCTGAAGATGATAATTCAGAGGATAAGCTGTTAAACAGTGGAAAAATATATAATTTTAAGGAAATATCAAATCGGATAATGAGAGCCAAAAATCCTATAAGTGCCGGTCAGGCTCTTATAGCGGCTAAGAGAAAGATAAGTGAGATCAAGCGTAAGCTTGCAAACGGTAATGGCGACAGTGATGAACTTCAGATGGCATTAGTTCATGCAAAAAAAATGGAAACGGTGGCGAAACGTAAGAAGAATAACCTGGAAATGGAAGAATGGGTTCAAAATACCGAAAAAAGAGATGAAATGTTTGATAAAGAAAAGAAGGCATCTTCTTTATCTATAGATGAGTATGAAAGGATAAAAGATGAGATACTCGATAAACAGATGAAACTTATAGATGACAATTCTGCTAAACTTAGGGAAGAGTTTGAGAAAAAACAGATAGAGCTGGAGAAGGATATAGAAGACACTAAGGAAGAAACAGAATTATTAACCGAAAAAATGCAGGAGCAGATGGAAGGTTTTCTTGATGAGATGGATGATTCCCAAAGTGAAATGTTAAGGGAATTATCGGAGGTTATAGATTCTATGGAAATTATCGATCCGCATATGAGTGAACAGGAGTTAAATAAATTAAAGCTTAAGCACAGGTTGTCGGAAAATAAAGCAATGATGAAAGCAGATATGGATTATTTGAAAGGAACCTTTGAGGGGATGGATGCAAAGGGAAGTGCATTTTCGACATTTGGCGGAATAAATGCGTCTATGACATCAGCAGCTTTGGATACATCTTTTTCAGATAGTTCAAACCAGGCGGGGGATTCGGTTAATATTTCCGTATAATGTTTAGAATAGTAGAAAGAAGGATATAAATGAGCGGAATAATAGAATGCAGGAATCTTACAAAGTGTTATCCGAACGGAAAGAAGGCCGTGGTCGATCTTAATCTTACTTTGAACAGAGGGAAGATAATCGGTTTGTTAGGGCCTAATGGGAGCGGAAAAACCACTTTGATAAAAATGATAAACGGTTTACTTGTACCAACCGGTGGAAATGTGTATATAGATGGGTATGAGCCGGGTATTGAAAGTAAAAGTATTGTTTCGTACCTTCCTGAAAGGACTTATCTGGAAGCACGTAGTACGGTGAAAGACATTGTAGCTTTTTTTGAAGATTTTTATTATGATTTTGATGTTGAAAGAGCAAGAAATATGATAATTTCTTTGGGCATCGATGAAAATGCTCCCTTAAGAACATTGTCAAAGGGTACCAAGGAAAAGGTTCAGCTTATTCTGGTTATGAGTAGAAATGCAGGATTATATGTACTGGATGAACCAATAGCAGGTGTTGATCCGGCAGCAAGAGATTATATAATCAAAACCATTGTGAAGAATCATAATCCGGGTTCGACCGTGCTTATTTGTACTCATCTTATTTCGGATATAGAAGACATATTGGATGAGGTGATTTTTCTTAAACAGGGACATTTGGTTTTATATGGGACACCGGATGAGATTAGGAATAAATATAATTGTTCGGTAGACAGACATTTCAGGGAGGTGTTTGCATGCTGAAAAGATTATTGGCTTATGAGTGGAAAGACACCTGGAAACTTATGACAATTCTTAATTGTATTGTTATGGGCCTGACGCTTGCGGGAAGTCTGTTTTTGTTATTTACCCATTTGGATTTAAGTGAGATTTTTGAACAAATAGGAAGGTCTGATCTGGGCATACTGTATTTTCTGTCCGGTATGGGTTTTTTTATGCTTTATGTGGGCAGTATAATGGTTTTGACTTTGGGGTCCATGATTTTCTTTTTTGTCAGATTTTATAAGAATCTGTACGCGGACCAGGGTTATCTAATGCATACCTTGCCGGTTGGTAAGCATGAGCTTATATGGTCAAAAATCCTGGTGTTTATAGTTTGGAGAGTTATCAGTTTAATTGTTATTTGCGTATCGGTTTCCATGCTTGCTTATGCGGGCTTTGGAGATGGTTTTACAACTGTTGCGGCAGAAACTGTGAAGGCTTTTATTGATGAAGTAGGTGGTTTTAGGTGCGGAGTTTATATAATTATTCTGATTTTAATGTTTATGGCAGGAGTGTTATATAATATATTTACGGGATATTTATCGATAAGCATTGGCCAGTTGGCCCATAAAAATAAAGTACTTGCTTCGGTGGGTGTTTATATAGGCATCATATTTGTGATAAGAGTATTGTCAAGTATATTCTCAAATGTCTTTTTTGTGATGGAGGAATTTTCGGAAAAGTCTATAATACGGAATTTATTGGAATACAGGGATGCGCCGATAATGTTATGTCTGGTGGCAATGGTAATTCAATATGTTATTTGTGCAGCGATGTATTTTGTAATTTATTCTATCATGAATAAACGATTGAATCTTGACTGATCGTTTATTTTAGATTAAGTCCCCGATATCGGCATATCATGGCATAAAGTTCCTGAAAGCGTATCATTGCATAATTACCGGGGATCATACCGGAATAGTTTGCAACAATAAACCCTTTTTTTTCTAAATCGTTATATACGGAATTAAGACAAGTCATAAGATTGTTTTTTCCATTGAAATATTTTTCTTCCAGAATTCTTAATAAGGCTCCTAAAAGGTTTGTTTGTTCATTGTCCGTTAGTTGCTCTACAAATCTAAGCTCTACGCATTCATGATTAATACTTACACTGTTTGTTCCCTGTCCGCGAATCTTGACTTTTTTAGAATCTGCAACAAGGTTGTTATGTATAGGGATTCTATTGTCATAAAAATTGGGAAGTTCATTTGGGGCAGTAATATCATTGTGAAAATTAAGGGCGGTTTCTTTGGCTTTAAACGTTATATTTATGGGGTTATAGTTTTTCATTTGCAGAATGTTATCCGAAACATTAAAGAATGTTCCGCAGCTTCCGGCCACCAATATAGTGGAAATTCTGCGTTCGGTATAAAGTTGCTGCATTCTTGTTATAAATGGAATTATTGGTTCCTCGGCAGCACTGATCACTTTGTGCATGAGAGCATCCCTGACAAGAAAATTTGTAGCACTTGTGTCTTCATCTATCAGAAGGGTGTGTGCACCCGAAAGAATAGCTTCGACTGTGGAAGCAGCCTGGGAAGTTGAACCGCTGGCGTCTTCAGTATTGAAATTCATAGTGTTTTTACCGTTTGGAAGATCGCAAATAAAGGCACTTATATCAGTTTGTATTATGCTGCGTCCATCTTCTGCACGAAGCTTCATTGCACTGTCTTCGGTTATTACATATTCCCTGCCGTCTCCCGGAATATGATCGTAAACACCTCGTTCAAGTGCTTTTAAAAGAGTGGATTTTCCATGATATCCCCCGCCTACTATAAGGGTAATACCTTCTTTGATCCCAAGCCCCTTTATTGATCTGTTATTGGGAAGATTAAGTGTGACCTCATCCTCTTTGGAACTGGTAAATTTTACGGCATTCTGCATCGGTCTGTCATCAACACCGCTTTTTCGGGGAAGAATAGAGCCGTTTGCAACAAAGGCAATCAGATTCAGGTCCTTTAATTGTTCGCGGATTGCTTTTTGATCATTTGACAGATTGATCCATTTGTTTAATTCTTTTATATCGGTCGCAGTATATTTAAGTGATTTAGATATACATAGAGGGATAAAATCAAATAAAATTTTTTTTAATTCCAGTGCGAGAGTTGTGCGTCCGGCGGCCGGGAAACCTATATTGAATCTTACTGTGAGGGACTTATCGGTTCTGTCAAAAGAAAGTGCGGAGCGTTCAAGGATTTCCTGATTACAGGAACTAATACTTATTAAGCCGCTTTTGCCGGATCCGCTGATTTTATGATCGTATTTTTTGAGTTCTTTATGAAAATTTCTTAACAGATAATCCTGAAGAGCGATCCTTCTGTGTTTTGTATTTAAAAATCCATCAGGGAAACCGTGTACATTGGCTGAAATCTTAATGCTAAGTGATGATGGAGCGGCAAAAGGATCCCCCTGTACGTGTTCGACGGATATACTATACTCCGGGAAGAAATATGTTCCCTTTAAATTTTTGTACACCGGATATGGTTTGTGATCCGAATTATATAATAATTGTTCAAGTTTTTTCATAATTTACCTCTGCGTGATAATATATTGTAAATTCTATCACGATTCCGGTATTGATAAAAGTATTATATAAATCAAGTTTTTATGGTTATATGTTTGCATATCTGACTTGTTTTAAAGCCTGTTTATGACAAAAAATTATAAATATATATTATATTTGGTAAAAAAATGACGGAATTGTACTAAAATTTATTGAAAATTATATATAAAAATGATAAAATATACACATCTTTTTAAGAAAGTGGGGAATACACAATGAAACTAAAGGGAAAATTTATAATGTTATCGGTATTACCGGTTGCAGCGCTTGCGCTCATCACCTGTATAGTGTCTTATATTATGGTTGAAAGCAAGATGTCTGAAGAGGTGTATGCTGCGTTGAAAGCAGCAACAATAGCAACCAGAGATCGGATTTCTGTTATGGCACCCGGGGATTATGAACTTAAGGGTGAAGAGATGTATAAGGGAGAATTTAATATTACAGCTGATGTTACTCCCTTTGATAATATTAAGCAGATATCTGATATAGATACCACGGTATTTTTTGGTGATACCAGATATGCAACTTCTGTTGTGAGTAATGGAGCCAGGGCTGTGGGTACGCAGGCATCCGCAGAGATAGTGAGTAAGGTATTAACAGGTGGTCAGCCATTGCTTTCTAATTCGGCAAATGTTGCAGGCCAGAAATATTTTGCATATTATATGCCTTTGACACAACCGAGCGATGGCTCCGTTTGCGGTATGGTATTCGCGGGTAAGAGTCGTGTTAATGTCCAGAAAGAGGTTATGGGTGTTGTTGGAGTGATCATAGGGATATCGATTGCGATCGTTATTATATGTGCTATCATTGCATGGATAGTTTCCAATAGCATCGTAAGTGCAATAGGCAAGAGCATAGATGTTGTAGGAGAGGTAAGTAAGGGTAATCTTTCTGTAAAACTTGATGAAAAACTTACAGTAAGAAAAGATGAAGTTGGTCAGTTATGTAAATATGTTTCGGATCTTAGAGATGAATTGGCTGCTATAATCGGTAAACTTAAAACTGAAAGCGGTCATCTCTATTCATCCTCAAATCGTCTGCATACGACTTCACAGAATGCTAATGATGCTGTTGGTCAGGTAGAAAGAGCGGTTCATGAGATTGCAGATGGCGCAACATCACAGGCAGATGAGACACAGAAAGCTACAGAAAACGTAATTCTTATGGGTAATATGGTTGAAGAAACCAGTGCACAGGTTGAGGAACTTCAGAGGAATGCGGTTGAAATGCAGAAGTCTTCGGAACAGGCAAGTGCTATTCTTGCAGAACTTGCATCTGTAAATCAACAGACTGTAGATGCGATTGAGGTTATTTCTCAACAGACTAATACAACGAATGAGTCTGCACATAAGATCAGAGAAGCTACAAATCTTATTACGGAGATTGCTGATGAAACAAATCTGTTATCTTTGAATGCCAGTATTGAGGCTGCAAGAGCCGGTGAGCAGGGTCGTGGATTTGCCGTTGTTGCGGCACAGATCAGTAAATTGGCAGAGCAATCTAATGAATCGGCAAGGACCATCGAGGAAATTATTACAAGTCTGATAGCTGATTCTACCAAGTCGGTAGAAACGATGAACAATGTACGTGATATAATGACGAGACAAAATGAGAATGTTAAGAAGACTGACGAAGCTTTCCGGGTTGTAAAGGAAGGTATAGACAGATCTATGGATGGAGTTCAGTATATAGCTGACAAGACTCAGAAGCTGGATGAAGCAAGAGTTAATGTAGTTGATGTAGTTCAGAATCTTACTGCTATTGCCGAAGAAAATGCCGCAGGTACTCAGGAAACGAGTGCTTCGGCAACAGAGTTCGGAAATATGATAGGTGAGATTGAAACCGAGACTGAGGGACTTAAGAGTGCAGCTAATATTATAGAAGAAAGTGTAGGTATGTTCCAACTCTAAAGTCGGATAGTTAAGAATCGTAATAATGGATTGGTTGCAATATGATCATGTAATCGGTTATAATACAGGGAAGCGGGGGCTTCCCTGTATCTTTTAATGGAAAGGATTTTCGGCGTGGAAGAGGATAGCGGAAGAATTATTGACGGTTATGTCTTTGTGGATAGGGAAAATGGCAGTATTGCAAAGGAAGAGGTTCAAAGGATCAATTATATTTCTTCAAAAATAAACGAAGACAATCCGGAAGCAGTTTTGTCTGTATATAATAAGATGATAGATAGTAATACTTTTTTAACACCAATAGGTTTAGAGTATTTAAGACGTCTTCAGGATTATTTGTATAAACGTCATGATATAGATGATTCCAAGATTAAAGATATTCCGGTTATGGTATCTTATGTGGATATACATAATCAATTAAATAATAAAAAAGATATTGAGAGGGATGAACGTTTATCACGAAAAAAAAAGGTAAAAACTTTTAGGAAGGAATATAGAAATTCATTATTTCTCAATCTTATAATGGCGCTTATGATCATAGTAATGTATTTAATAGTTATTAAATCGGATACTCCCAATATGATAAATTATGAAAATGCCATTACAAATAAGTATGCTTCCTGGGAACAGGAACTTACGGAAAGAGAATCAAAGATACGCGAAAAGGAAAACGAGTTGGATATTCAGTAGAGTATCGGGAAATAATGGATAGCAGATAAGGATTTAATTTACTTGGAGGTAAATTATGGAAAAGATCAAGATATTGGTAGTTGATGATGAAAGTCGAATGAGAAAATTGGTCAGAGATTTTTTGGTTAAGGAAGGTTACGATGTCATTGAAGCAGCAGATGGAAGTGAGGCTTTAGATAAGTTTTATGAGGATAACGGAATTTCGTTATTAATACTGGACGTAATGATGCCAAAGGTTGATGGATGGGAAGTATGTAAAGAGGTTAGATCCCAGTCAAAGATTCCTATAATCATGCTTACTGCAAAAACAGAAGAAAGAGATGAGTTACAGGGTTTTGATTCGGGGGCAGACGAATATATATCCAAACCTTTTAGCCCTAAAATACTGGTAGCTCGAGTAAATGCTCTTTTAAGAAGAAGTAATAAACTGGAAACCGAAGAACGCATTGAAATAGGAGGTATTTTGCTGGATAAGACCTCTCATACCGTAAGTATAGATGGAAGAAATGTTGAATTGAGTTATAAAGAATTTGAATTATTGGCATATTTTATGGAAAACCAGTCTGTAGCATTATCCCGTGAAAAAATATTGAATAATGTTTGGAATTATGATTATTTTGGTGATGCAAGAACGATAGATACGCATGTAAAAAAACTTAGAAGTAAGATAGGAGATAAGGGAGATTATATTAAAACTATTTGGGGTATGGGATATAAATTTGAGGTATAAAAAGACTCCTTTTTTAATGAGTCTTTTTATTATACAAAGATATTTTAAAGGGCAGGAAACAAAATTATCACAATTTAAACATTGAACTTAGTTACAATGAGATTTATAATGTATTAAGATTTTGATGGGTGTAGTCGGATTATTAGATTGATCAGGGGAAAACAGGGGATATGATGAGAATCAGAAATATTAAAATAAGAGTCGTTTGCGGTATTATGGTGGCTTTATTAACATGTACCAATTCTTTTGATATATGCAGAGCGGATGAATTTGATAATGCTTTATCTGTGATGCAGCAGCAGGAAGCACAAACACAGGAAACTATAACAAATCTGGAAAAAGCAACTCAGTATACCAAAAATTCCATAGAAGAATTAAAAAAACAAAAAGAATCTGTAGAAGACAATGTGGATAATTTGAAGGATAAGAGTGAAAATTTACAGGATAAAATAGATACTTATTCCGGAAAACTGGATGATATTAACGGGCAGATTAAGGCTACCGAGGATGCGATGTCAGTTGTTTCATCGGAAATAATTCAGTTGAATTCTGAGCTTGATTCCATAAAGAGTGAAATGAATGAAAGACAGGCTCTTCTTAAGAGTCGTATTAAAAGCGTATATGAAAAGGGTGGTTCTAAAGGAATGTTGCAGCTTCTTGTGGAGTCTAAATCCTTTAGAGATGTTCTTAACAGATATGTTTATATGGATGCTATGGTAAGCTATGACAGAACAAAGCTTGCGGAGTGTCAGAGCTTAAAGGAAGAATTAGAGCAGAAGATAGAAGAAGTTCAAAAAAAAGAAGAAGAGCTTAAAACCTATCAGGATGAACTGGATAGTAAGTATGAAGAAATAGAGAGTTTGAGTGATGAAGCCAGGGGGATGCTGGATTCGACAAATGAAAGCATCAATTCCGAGGCCGGTAAATTAGAAGATTTTGATAATCAGTTGGCGGCTCTTGATAAAACTATGAAGTCTTTGGCCTCTCAGACTGCAGCAGCACAGGCGCAGTTGGCGAAGCAGATAGCGCAACGGCTTGCTATGAAACGAGAAGATACTTCGGGTGCATATTCGGCAAGTTCATCTGAATTGGAATGGCTGGCAGCAACTATTCAGGCTGAAGCCGGTGGTGAATCTTATACGGGTAAATTGGCAGTTGGTTCGGTTATAATGAACAGAGTTAAAAGCTCTGCATTTCCGAATTCTATTGTTGGAGTTATAACTCAGAATATGCAATTTGCATCTTATAGATCCGGTAAGGTTGAGCTTATAATGTCAAAGGGAGCCAGCTCTACTTGTGTTCAGGCAGCGCAGGAAGTGCTTAATGGGGCCAGGGTTGGAGATTACTTATTCTTTATGACCAAGTATTATGCGGATTATTATGGAATAAGTGAATATACAATGATAGGTAATCATGCATTTTTCTATACCTGGACAACAAAAAATAAACAGGAAAATATTCAGGAGCAGGTAACGGAAACACCTGAAGCAACAGATAATCCCGTCACAAACGAGCAAACAGAACAACAACCGGTTGAGAATGAACAGGAATCGGTTCAGGAAGGCACCGGGGAAGGTGAAAATTCGGGAGATGCAGCCCCGGAAGGTGAAGCTTCGGAGGGTGATAATCCGTATGAATGAATAAGTGGTGAAGCCTTGATGAGGTGATAAATGAAGCATTCTATAAGAAAGCAATTTATGCTGATATTCAGTGCGACAACAGTAAGTACGATATTATTATGCATTTTAGCTAATAGTATTTTTCTTGAGCCTTTTTATATAAATCAGAAAGAAAAGGCTTTAACAGATGCATATGAATTAATAGATGAATCTTCTCTTGATGGCGGATTAAAGACGGATGAATTCTCTGTAACACTCGAGCAGGTGGCTGCGAAGTATAATTTGGAAATGCTGGTTATTGACGCTGATACAAATACCTTACATTCAACGGTTAAAGATTCAAAGATTCTTACCGATAGATTATTAGGATACATTTTTTCGAATAAGTCGGTAGATGAGGTTTTGTATTTGACAGATAATTATACTGTTCAGAGAAATTCGGATATAAGAATGCATACCGATTATATTGAATTGTGGGGGATTCTTTCCGGCAGCGAGCTGATTCTTATGCGAAGCCCGGTGGAGGGAATTAAATCAAGTGTAAGAATAGCAAACAGACTCCTTGTTTATATAGGTATTATAGTTTTGGTGATCGGCTTGATAATGAATGTTTACCTGTCGGGACGTTTGTCTAATCCTATTTTACAACTTGTGGATATATCCGAGAGAATGTGTAAACTTGATTTTGATGTCAAGTATACAGGAGGCGGGAATAATGAAATTGCGCTTCTTGGTAATCATATGAATAAGCTTTCTAAAATACTTGAAAGTAATATTAGTGAATTGAAAACAGCTAATACAAATCTTATAAATGAGCTTGATAAAAAATCGGAAGCAGAGGAGATGCGTAAGGAATTTCTTTCGAATGTATCTCATGAATTGAAAACACCTATAGCCTTAATTCAGGGTTATTCAGAAGGATTAAAGGATTGCGTAAATACGGATGAGGAAAGCAGAGATTTCTATTGCGATGTAATTATAGATGAAGCCGGTAAAATGAATAAGCTTGTTAAGAATCTTTTGGAGCTTAATCAACTGGAATTTGGGAACGATAACATATTTGTGGAACGGTTTGACATAGTTGAGTTGGTGGCTAATTGTATTCAGGCAGATGATATTCTTATTAAGCAGAATGGGATTAAAGTCGATTTCTGGCATAGTGATGATGTGATGTCCGTTTGGGCGGATGAGTTTAAGATAGAGCAGGTCGTAAATAATTATCTTTCGAATGCTATACATTATTGTAAAAATGAAAAACGAATATCGGTAAGAATACAGAGACGGGAAGATATAGTCAGTGTAGGAATATTTAATTCCGGTGATCCGATTCCGGAGGAATCAATCCCTCATTTATGGACAAAATTTTACAAAGTGGATAAAGCAAGAACAAGAGAGTATGGCGGAAGTGGCATAGGGTTGTCAATTGTAAAGGCTATTATGGATTCTCATAATAGGGAGTATGGTGTTATAAACCATGAAAATGGTGTTGAATTCTGGTTTGAGCTTGATGCAAAACAAGTTGTTTAAATTGATTATATAGAGAGAGTTGATGAATGATTAAAAATTTACCTCTGTGGAAAAATATTAAATATTGTATCTGGGTAATGACACTGGCTGTTTCATTGAATGGTTGCAATCTTATTGCATCCTCCGGTTTGAGTGAAAGTGATGAAGAACTGGTTGCTGAATATGCTGCAGGGGTTATTATGAGGTACAGTGCGGACTCAAACGGAGGATTTGGCAATCCAAGACCAACGCCTGTTCCTATTACGGCATTGCCTACAACGATTCCTTCTGTTTCCGAGAGTGATATGGAATCAACCGGGCTGGAAGATGATGTTCCGGTACAAAGTGATTCCGGTGAATATGATGTTGATGGGACGCAGGCTATTGGAAATGTTAGCAATATAGCGGAAGCGATCGGAATAGATGGGCTTGATATCTCTTATAGTGGAATAGAAATAGTGGATGTATATCCTAAGACCACCGAAGAATCATTTACCTTTTCGATGCAGGCCGAAGAAGGCAATAAACTAATGGTTGTTCATTTTAATGTTGCAAATATATCCGAGCAGGCTGTTGTATGTGATATGATGGATAAGGATATAAAATTCAGAGCATTAGTGAATGGAAGTTTAAGGGTAAACGAACAGATGACTATATTGTTAAATGATCTTAAATCTTACAGCGAAACACTGGAGGTTGGGCAGGTTAATGATGCGGTTCTTGTATTTTCTGTTGATGAAGATACAGCAACACAGGTTAATACCCTTGATCTTATAGTAAAGGAAGGGGATAAAGAATCTTCATTTTCGCTATTTTAGTGTTCCTGAGTTAGTGATAATAAAATGTTAAAGATAACAGGATTATTAACAACTATTATGGCAAGACCGTATCTTGCGCGGTTGAGACCATGGAATAATTGTCTTACACGGGATTCCGAGCATATATTATTGCGAAGGAATCCTTCTTGATCGTAATAAAAATCTTCGTTTATAGTCATAACTACTTTAATAAATTCACGACGGCTTATATCATTTTTTCCCGATATGTGGGTGTAACCGTTAAATATACAATCCTCAAGTAAAATATCAGCTTCCTGATCATTGGACGCATAGTATAAAGAAACTGAAGGATACGAGTGTAATCGGTGAATTCCCGTTAATTTCATCAAGCAGCAAATAAAGGATGAGAGTTGACTATTCATTCTTATTCTGTTGGTAAGCCTGTATTTTATAATATCAGGGAGGGAGTCTATTACTTCCCCGGTATCTGCAGGACGTTCTTTGGGGGAAATTATGGCTTCATAGTCGTATGAAATTATTATAGGAATTTTATTTTTTTTGCTATAGTCCCTTAATCTGTTAAGAAGAGAAAGGCTCATTCGATGTCCTTCATCTATAAATATATAATTATAGTATGAGAGCATAGAATCCATTTCAGAAATGATACCCGGGTTAAAATCAATTCTTTTAAGACGATCATTTAAGTATTTCATTTCATCCGGAAAGGAACCAAAATGAAGGATGCACGCTCTTTTAGATACTTTTGTTAAATCCATGGCAAGGTCATAAAGCAATAATGTTTTACCCGTGCCGGGAAGTCCTGTAAATCCGTGTATAATATAGTTTTCGGACTTGGTATTCTGGATATTTGATAATATTTGTTTTTTTATATCCTTTTGCTGTGATGTGAGAAAATAATGCCCCTTAAGAAAACGATCGGGTGCAGTAAGAGGAGATATCAGATATTGTTCCTCTTTGAAAAATTGTTCTATATTATCGTTTATACAATCAGTCTGTTTTAAAATATCTTTAACAAGAGTGTCGAAGCTTTCACTTATTAAGTTTCCGCTGTTGCTTAATCTGAAAAGTTGATTTTCGCTGCTTATGTAGGTATAGGAACGAATTGTTTTATTGAGAGATGCAAGATAGTTGCGATTAAGCTGTAACTGGTATTTGATTTTTTCGGAGTTAACGCTATGACTTTTTAATTCTATGTTAATTACTGTATCGCAATTAATGCGTAAAAGATCAAATTCTTTTCCTAATTTCGGGATACTGAAAGAATAAAAGAAATTCAACAAGGTAATGTTTCCGAGTTTTTCATATAGTTGATCAGCAAGTAAAAGAAGCCCGCTTGTTTCCCATTGTTTTATTTTGAGAAAATAGGGTCTTCTCGACATTTGACGTTCAAAACGAGATTGTTCTTCAGGATTATTTATTCTTGTTAATGCATATATATTTATTGTTTTCATATATAAAGATTACCATAAAATGTCTGTTAAAACTATATATGAAAAGCTTACGTAATTGAATTTTTGAAATTAAATTGAAAAATATAAAGTATTCTTTCGGCGTAATTATATGTGGTCATAGAAAATAATTAAAAATATTTAAAAATAATTTAAAATAATGCTTGACTTTGAAATAATGTGGTGGTATTCTTGTAAAGCTGTCGCTGATAAATTGACAGCAAGAACCTTGAAAATCTAATAGTATAAACCATCCCTGAAAAATTTCAAAAATTTTATTTTTCAGAACGACCCTAAGTAAATATTTAGGATTGATCATAAGGAAGGCCATCAAAGAT
>JAILKH010000189.1 GCA_024693925.1 Lachnospiraceae bacterium
AATAATATATTTATTATTTACCGGTAATTTACTCAAAACATAAAAAATTATTCCCACAACAAATATTGCTATAACCACAAAAAGGAAACGATGTCCCGAAAGTATACCGAATGCAGCTCCGCTATTACCGTTTGGAAGATAATATAACTGCAAAACACCCGGAATCAGAATTCTCGGTTCCTTATCCATTAAATTATTTACCGCCCATATTTTAGATAACTGGTCCAAAATTACCAGAATTATCATAATAAATACATCTGTAAATAAATACTTGAATTTATTCATAATCACCTCTGCAATCCGCTTTTACATCAGATCAACCTTAAACCTTATTAAACAATAATCTTTATACTTCAGTCCCCGGGATTGTAATTGATAGCCTCCAGAGCCTTTGATATTTCATTTTCCGTAACATCTTCGGATATTATTCCTTTTCCGATCTTCTTGAGCAGTATATATCTTATGTTATCCTGTGTATTTTTTTTATCGGATCTCATATATGAAATGATTTTATCCACATCAATATTTTCCAACGAGATAGGCAATGAAAAAGGTACAAACATATCTCTTATCTCATAGAATTCCTCCATGGAAAGATATTCTTTTTTCCAGGAGATATATGCGGCAACAATACATCCCAATGCAACACATTCACCATGTGAATATTTAAAATCAGTATATTTTTCCAATGCATGACCGGCTGTATGTCCCAGATTTAAAATTGCTCTTTCATTCTGTTCATAAGGATCTTTTTCAACATATAACCGCTTAATATTCACACTTTTTGAAATCATTTCGGATACATATTCAGGATCCCTGTCATTTATAAAAGTGAAATTTGAGATCAGCCACTCATAAAAATTACCATCCTTGATAAGTCCGGCCTTTAAGACCTCTGCCATTCCCGATGAATACTCTCTGTCACTTAAGGTATTGAGGGTTTCGGTATTAATATAAACCAGCCCGGGCATTTTAAATGCTCCGATCATATTCTTATAATCATCAAAATTTACACCGGTTTTACCACCACTGCTCGAATCAACCATTGACAATAATGTGGTAGGTATCTGGATAAACCCTATACCCCTCATATACGAAGCAGCAACAAAACCTGCTATATCACCGCAGATCCCTCCACCCAAAGCAAGTACCGCATCTTTTCGATTGTATTTTTTTTCTATCATAAAAGAATAACATTTGGATACAGTCTCCAACGATTTATTTACTTCCCCCAAAACAAGTGGAATACAATCCACATGATCATAAAATTCCCTAAGGATTTTTATTATACCTTCACCATAAATATCCGAGACATTCTTGTCAGCTATAATACACAGTTTTGTTTTTTTTGACGGATACAAGTTTATGATAAAGGAATTAAGTTCTGTAAAATCATTCCTTATGACCACATCATATGGCTTATTGTTTTTGACATTAACATTGATAATATTTTCCATAACTACCTCACAAAAAAATAAGCAACCCTTCCGCATTGCAGAAGAGCTGCTTTAATCTCCTAAATCAATACTTTGTATTCAAGGAAGGAACATCAAAAGCCCCTGATAGAATTTCCTGAAAATCTCCCGATATATCTACATTTCTTGGGGTTATAATAAAGATATAATGGGATATTTTCTGAAGATTACCTCCTACGGCATAGGTGGCACCGGATGTAAAATCAATAATCCTCTGCGCAACATCCATATCCAAACCTTCTACATTCAATACAACAGTTCTGTTAGAAAGCAGCGTATCCGTAATCTCTCTTGAATCATTAACATTGGTGGGTTTAATAACACAAACCTCATTAACACTGCCACTGGGTTTTACACTTTTAGACGTTGATCTTCCTCCTATAGATGTAACCTTGTTATTTGAAGCCCTGCCAAACGACCTGTTTGAATCATTGTCATCTTCAATCGTCGTCGATTTGATCGACTTACGTTGAAAAGCGGGTTCCTCATAATCATCTTCTTCATCAAAATACTCGTCATCTTCAAAGTCTTCGTCATTATACTTCATAGACTTTAACAGATTGTCAAAAAATGCCATTTTTCCACTCTCCTTATACTATTTTATAATTCCTCTCACCAAATATAGAAGTCCCGACACGTATATACGTTGCCCCTTCTTCAATAGCGACCTCATAATCGCCCGACATACCCATCGATAGACATTCCACTCTTGTATTATCTATGTTTTTCTGCATTATGTCAACAGTTAATTTATAGATTTTGTTAAAAATCCTCCTATTTTCTTCAGCATCCACAACATATGGTGCGACCGTCATCAAACCCCTGACACATATACCGGGCAATAAAGCAACTTCTTTGAGTACATCCAAAAGATTCTCTTCCATGACACCAAATTTACTGTCTTCCTTTGAAACATTTACCTCTATAAGAATATCCACCGTCTTATTATGTTTCATTGCCTCTTTGCTTATTTCACGGGCAAGCTTTACCGAATCCACACTATGAATAAGGTATACCTTATCTATAATGTATTTTACCTTATTGGTTTGAAGATGTCCTATCAGATGCCATCTTATATCTTTAGGCAAAAGATCATATTTCTCAACAAGCTCCTGTACTTTATTCTCTCCGAAATCTCTTACACCATGATCATATAATTCCCGTATCATTTCCACGGGTTTGGTTTTGCTTACAGCTATTAAAGTAACCTCTTCTTCCTTACGTCCGGCCCTTTTAATTGCTGAATTTACCTTGTTTTTTACAACTTCATAATTATCCGTTACCGACATGTGCCTTTCCTTTCCAAAACCGGATCACTTACAGATCATTCATAAATGAACTCATCTGCATCTACCGTATCACCCTTTAAAACAATATGATCATATACGTTCAAACCATATTTTGTATTTGATTTCACTATTGAATATTCTTCGTTTTTATATAAAACGGTAATCTGTTTAAAATCCGCATATCCTTTATTTATATTATAAACCCCTGTGAGTTTACCCTGCTTACTTATCGGATATTTTTCATCACTGTCGGGTTTTATTATATAATCTCCGATTTTAAAAGTCTTTTCATCAACATAATATTGACCATCATAAGAGGCGTATATGGTAGCATTAACAAATTCCGTAGTTATTGTCCCGTCTTCCATATAAGCTTCCCGTAAAAATCCCTCTTCATTTCCGTTATCACCATAAGTAAGATACTCTTCGGGGATCAAATAAAAAGTTCGTTCCACAATGGCGGAATTAGGGATCTTAAGGCCTTCATCCGCATTTGAAATAAGTTCCAGTTCCAGAAATCTGTCTGTCGCAAAAGTTATCATGGAATTATTAAAATCAAGTTTGGCAAATATGGTACCGTCTTGTCTCAAAATTGATACAGCCGCCCAGGAAGTATAATTGTTTTTAAGGAATCGGACATTAATATAATCTTCTTCCTCAAGTTCCCGGCACTTGGTTTCATCAATTTCTATAAGTATGGACCATTCCTCCGCAGTAATGATTTTATATGCCGGATCACCATCCGAAATCAGATTGTTACTTGAAAACTGGGTCTTTGAATATTCCTCATTATAAAGCAGATCTTTGGTTATGTCTTCTGCCGTAAAATTTTCATAACCGTCAACGGAATATACCAAAACTCCCGATTCGGGAGCATATCCGAAATTTATATTATCCGAATACTCCCCGTTCCTGTATTTATCTATTCCGGATAAAACCTTATAATTTGCGATCTTTAAAACCGTTCCCTGAATATTAAATTTAAAATCATATGTTTCATTATAATTTAACGGATCAAATCCCGACGAAAAATTTGAAATAGAATCCTTAAGCTCAGACATTTCTTCTGCCGAAAGAACCACGGCTTCCTTAGTTCCGTTGTTCATCAGATCATTTATCTTACCGGTTGCATCCACGGTATATACCATTGAATTATTGGCGACCTTTTCGCCTTCCCTTGCATAATAATTAATATATCCCGCAAAATTCGAACTTACTACCTTTTCTTTCCTTATTATCACACCGTTATATGTGTTATTTACGGCCAGGGAACCCTTTGTCACTTCATAAGGAGCAATATGTTCACTCCTGAAATATGAAATGATAACGACGATCATGTACACAAAAAGAAATCCAAAGACTATCATCCCCGGATTTATATTTATTGGATGTCTGTATTTTTTTATGCTGGCTCTTTTCCCCTTATTCTGTGTTGACACGATGGTCTATCCTCTACAAATTTAGTAGGAGGGAGAATTAATAATTCCCCCTCCTACTTCATTATTAATAGTTATAAATCATTTAGAGAGATACAATAACTTTAGACTGCAGATATTCCGAAAGTTCAGATGAATCCAGACTCACACTGATAATAAAATCAACTTTAAACTGATCACTGATCTTGTCAAGCTTTCTTATTACCGGTTCTACACCACTGTGCTCTTTAATGTATGCCACATCCATAAAACTATCAAAATAAACCTGTTCCAGGTCGTGATCCTGGGATACAATACCACAAACAAATCCTACAAATTCATCTTCGGATGAAATCGGATACTCCGATGCATTAATCAGGCGAATCTTATTGTTGAGCTCATACATATGTTTACTGTTCTTATCCAGATAAACCAGATTTCCATTGCTCGTTTTAGCCGAAGCATTCACTTTCTCCAATAAATGCTTTGTCTTTCCCTTCCCCTTTTCGCCAACGATCAATTGTATCATTGTAATCTCCTCCTTTTGTTTTGATAAAAGCTAAATCAATTATAGTGTATTTTTATATAAAAAACAACTTAAATCTATGGAACCTGATCAAGTAATTGAGACATTCCTCTGTAGAGAAGTTCTTTATCCTGTGCATTAAGGATTACCGATATATACGGATGACTGTTTTGATCTTCCGACAGCAAAATAAGACAGCTGCCGGCCTGATTGGTAGTTCCGGTTTTACCGCCTACCACGGTAACTTTATCGGGTCCTGTTTTTTCACCTGTCAGATACAGATTGGTATTGGTGATCGTCATCTCTTTGGATTTACCATCTCTGTCACTATAGGTTGTGGAATATTCCCGCTTTCCTATTATTTCTCTGAATTTGTCATATTTAACAGCCTCATTAAAGATAAGATAAAGATCATATGCCGAAGAATAATGAGAATCATCCGAAAGACCATGAGGATTTATAAAATTAGTATTGGTGGCCCCCAGTGCAAGAGCCTCTTTATTCATTAAAGCGGTGAAGGCTTCAACATTTCCGGAAATATACTCGGCAATTGCAACCCCTGCATCATTTCCCGAATAAATAAGTAATCCGTTCAAAGCCTGCTCAAGGGTTAATCTGTCGCCTTCCTTAAGTCCTAAAAGCGTGGCCCCGGACTCGACGATCTCAACATTTGAAGATACCGTTATAATATCATCCGGGTTTCCGTATTTAAGTGCAATAAGGGCCGTCATGATCTTGGTTATGGAAGCCGGATATAATTTATTGTGTATATTTTTTACATATACAGCTTCACAATTATCAATATCAAAGATCCCTGCCGCTTCTATCCCGTTTAAAGCCGGACCTATATCGGTATTTCCGGTATCCGCGACACAAATATCATCGGCAAAGGGCTTTGCCCTGTCATTTGACGTCGCAGCCTCCATATTATATTCCGATTGTTTGAAATTATATTCATAAGGAACCTTGTATGAATAAACAGAACAACCTTCCATACAAAAAAATAATAAAATAATCATTAAAGATATTAAGTACTTATTTATACATTTCACGCCATTCCATATCTCCTCTGTCAAGCGATTTGATCAAAAGCTCTGCTGTGGCAAGATTAGTCGCCAACGGAATATTATGCATGTCACATAATCGTATTATATAACCCACATCCGGCTCATGCGATTTAGGTGCAAGAGGATCACGAAGAAAAATCATAAGATCGATCTCATTATGTTCTATCTGAGCGCCTATCTGCTGCTCACCTCCAAGATGTCCCGCCAGATATTTATGGATAGTAAGATTCGTGACCTCTTCTATAAGCCTTCCTGTGGTACCCGTTGCATATAACATATGCTTACTGAGTATCCCTCTATATGCTATTGTAAAATTCTGCATCAATTTCTTCTTGGAATCATGCGCTATTAAACCTATATTCATAAACCCTCCTGTTTCGGCATAACAAAACCTCTTATGATGTTTCCCTTATGCCTTAATATCCTCATAATAAAGAATTCTTAGCCTGCAACCGGACATTGAGTACCACTCCCATCCCGATAAACATAGTTACCAAAGATGTAAGCCCATAACTTACAAAAGGAAGAGTAAGGCCCGTATTCGGCAATATCATAGTTGTAACCCCTATATTTATAAAGGTTTGAAAACCAATAAAACCTGCCATACCTCCGGCTATGAGACGCCCCGCAAGATCATCAGCCCTCACCGCTATCCATATACACTGAACAACTATCAAAAACAATAATATAATTATAGCACAACATCCTACAAAGCCCAATTCCTCTCCGGCAATGGCAAAAATAAAGTCTGTCTGTGCTTCCGAGATAAAATTACCATTTTTTACGGATCCGATTATATTATTATTCAATCCTTTTCCATATAATTGTCCCGAACCTATGGCCGTAATTGAATTCAGCTGCTGATATGCTTCCGTGGAAGCATATTTTTCGGGCTGTATCCATGCAAGGATTCTTTTTTGCTGATAATCATTTACTATGTTCTGTCCCGGGGTAAGTATCATATTTAGTAAAACGATGATGGCCGGAACCGAAATCGCAAGCGTTACCATGATCACCTTATAGCTTAAGCCACCCAAAAACATTAAAACCGCAAAAATGATAAGTATCATAATACTTGTTGAAAGGTCGGGTTGCTTAAAGATCAAAATAAAAGGCGGAATTATCAACATTACACACGAAATAATGATACGAAATGTATTCAATGTATCTTTATGTTTCATAATATACTGTGAATAAAATAAAATCAATAAGATTTTAACTATCTCCGAGGGTTGAAACCTTATTCCGAAAAGTACGAACCACCTTGCGGCACCTCCGCCCTTATCACCGAAAAAATATACGGCAATAAGCAATGTAACGGCAACTATGTATTCAAGCCAATAAAACTTAAGTATAAAATGATAGTCTATTAAAGAAATTATTATCATTGCAGCAAAACCGATGATCAACCCCTGCATCTGCTTACTGATCAGATTAGACTTCGCGCTTCCTATAAGCATAATGCCAATAATTGAAATGATCACACTATTTAATACCAGAAAGAAATTATATCTTCTTATACTGTATTTTGAAAAATATTTTAAAATATCCACACGATTACCTCTTACACTTTAAATCCGAGCCCCGGTTTTTAAAAAGGGAGATTATTTAAGTTATCGGTTGTAATTGCCAACGCCTCCAAACGATCATCCTTTACGTAAATAATTTTCGGAACCGCTTTGTTTTTTAAAAACAGTCCGCTCTTTTCCTGAATCATTTCCGAGTAATCTGCTATCCTTACCCTGGTGTTTTTTATATCAAGAGCAACGACAAAGCTCTTATCATCCCCAAAACATCCGGCATGCACACTACCGTATAAAGTTCCGAGTATTATTATATTACCTGAGGCAGAAACTTTAGCTCCGTTATATACATCCCCAAGAATTATCAAACTGCTGTCGGTTTCCAGGATTTCTCCGGATTTAATGCAGCCTTTATAAAACTGCCCCGGATGATTTATACTGTTTTCGGAAAAGCTTCCGGCGGCCTTTATATACTGATTTTCCGTATTTTCATCTACTCCTATTACGCAGGAGATCGTAATATCGGTATTTTCGGTAATACAATTCACAAGGAACTCCTCTTCCTCTTCGCTTAATGCTCTTCCTTCAAATTCGATCACAAGCTTTGCCTTACCAAAGAATTTGGCTGAAGCATTGAATTTCTCGATCAATTCCTTATATATATCCTCAAAATCAGCATCCGGATCCATCTTGATCCTTATACCATGCTGAAAGCTTTTAATTATAACCTTATTCATATGATCCCCCTTTAATCTTCAATAACCTCAAGATTTTCATCAATATTTGCTATACCGTTGATCAATACATCC
>JAILKH010000025.1 GCA_024693925.1 Lachnospiraceae bacterium
TTAAATGCTCCGGCACCGTCGGAGGTTACATCCTTACCGATTCCGTCAAACTGTCCCGAGTTCATAGTTGTCTGATATAGATTCTCTCCGACCTTTTCAAGACCCGAAGGATTAGAAAAGGACGCTACCGATATCTGTCCAAGAAGCTTGGTGGTACCGTTGTCGTATGTAGCAAATATCTTACCATCTGCCTGAACCGCAACTCCGGACATATCCCCCACCTTACGTCCGGCATAATTACCGTCATAATTTCCTGCTGTTCCATATACTGTAGATGTTCCGTTGTTATCGTACATGGTGGATGTATCAAAAGCGATATTTATATCCTTCTGCATACTGTCAAGATTCACACTTAAGGGCGCTTTGGCATCCGAAGCATTTGTATACTCATTTGAACCCGGAGCCTGTCCCGTTGAATAACCCAGATATACACCGGTCTCCGTATCATAGGTAAGATAAATATTTTCTTCCCCGTCTATGGCTGCATAATCCGCGATCGTCTTACCCTCTTCGATTATGGAAGCATTCTTTGTGGAATCGATTATATCGGTAAGCTGAAGCCTGTATACACCCTCCTCATAAGAAACCTTATCATCTCCGGAGCCCTCATAATTAAATAATGAGAACTTAGCCACATAGGAATAACCAAGGTCATCATAAAACGAAATATTCATAACCTGTCCGCTGGAAGATGAGAGCGATGTCGAATTCTTATCAATAATACCGGTTATATAAGCCTCCGTAGTCTGTTCCGGCTCGGAAGTCATATTTTCGGGTGACATTACCTTAAGAGGCGATACGGTATCCTGCTTTATTGTACCGGGAGCATTGGGATCCTCCTGCCAGCCCATAACATTATATCCATTGGATGTCATTGCCAGATTACCGTTACCGTCCACATAGAAGGAACCTGCTCTGGTAAAATAATTCGAGGAACCGTCATTTACAATAAAGAAGCTGTCACCGGTTATCTGAATATCAAAGGGATTACCCGTTGACTGAGAAGCACCGGCAGTTGTTATGCTGGTATTGATAGCCGCGGTCGAAACACCGAGACCGATCTGTTTTGCATTTATACCCGCACGTCCCGTATCCGCATTTGCACCGGATGCATTTGACGATGTCTGATACATAAGCTCCTGAAATGTAACGTTACTTGATTTATATGCAACCGTGTTAACATTTGCTATATTATTACCTATTACATCCATCTTACTCTGGTGAGTCCTAAGACCGGCAACACCAGAAAAAAGTGATCTCATCATAATTAATGACCTCCTTATATTAGTCAGTTAAGCTGTCAGCTGTATATCCCTTCTGTCATTCCGGGATAAATAGCCTCCCTAAGGTCCGGCTAACTAAACAATGACAGCCCCGTCAATATTAGTAAAAACATTATCTTTTATCTCAGTTTCATTTAAAGCCGTTATTACCGTGTTATTCTTAACATTAACAATAAACGCCATCTGATCCATTAATACAAGTGATTCATTGATTCCCTTCTCGTTTGCCTTCTGCATCCCTGCATTAAGTCTCCCCATCTGACTGTCCGACAATTCAATATTTCTGTCCGATAGTCTGGCACTGGCATGCTTTGAAAACTTAAGATCATTAAAAACCTCGTTAAAGCTTCTGGTTTCATTTTCGCGTGCCGCCTTCGAGCTCACCTGGGGTTTTAAATAATTATCGGTTGCCTGTTCAATGGAAGGGAATTGTCCGTTTATCATATTCATCGGTATTCCTCCAATCTCCCTTAAGCTTCTTCCGCTGCTACAGCTTCTTCCTGTTCTTCCTCCGCTTCAAGGATCTCCTGCATTCTTTGTGCATACTGCTTATATTTACTTACCGAAGCACTGTCCAGATAACCCTTTTGATAGGATGACATATCATTGTATACATCAGTAAGGTTCTGAACTACATCCTTATATTCCGAAGTAAGATAAGCCAGGTTGGGAAGTTTTTCCACACTGCTTGCAAAATTCTTTGCCAGATTCATCGCATTATCATATTCTTCGTCAACTACGGAATCAAGATCGTCGATACTGTATTTATTACCGTCCACATAAAGATAAGCCTTTGTACCTTCCTGTGAAACATAATCAACCTTTCCCTGTATATAAGTGGTGTCTCCCGAAGCTCCCGTTGATTTTACTATAACCTCCTTGCCTACAAGTGCCGTTGCTCTTTGCAGATCCATATTGGAAGAAAGATTATTCATGGCTTCAAGTTCCGAGAACTGTGCATATTGGGAAATGTATTCCGTATTTGAAGTAGGTTCCATAGGATCCTGATATTTCATCTGTGCAACCAATAGCTGCAGGAAAGAATCCTTATCCATGGAGCTGGCTTCCTCCGAGGTCTTTTCCGAAACCGATGAAGCCTTTGTGGTGGATGTTTTAGTTGACTGTACCAGTTCTCCGTTAACCACTGCTGCTGCTAATGACATCTTTCATTCCTCCTTTCCTGATTTTTACTGTTCTTTATGCTGACTTTACGCGGTATAATCTATGCTTTGACCGTTCATAGCCATCATTTCCGCTGCCAGCTGTTCCTCTTGCGTTAATTCTTCAATATCTTCCTCATCCAGTTCATTAAGATTAAGTCTTCTGCGGCTTACCCGTCCGGTCCTTATTCCTTCACCGTCTCTGTCTTCGCCGTTTCCTTCCCGGTTCTCATTTCCCTGAGCAAGACTTCTGTCAAGATCGTAACCGGCTACGGAAACTTCGATTGCTTCCACCTTCTGTCCCTGTTCTTCAAAGGTCTGAAGAAGTACCTGCAGCTGTGATTCAAGCACGGCTTTAACACTTTCGTTTTGAACCTGAAGATTAGCGGTAACCACGCCGTTTGTTGATGCAATAGATACATTCACCGTACCAAGGCTTGCCGGGTGTAACTGTAATTCCATGGTAGTAGTATCACCATTAATATTTAGCTTAATGTTGTCGGTAACCTGCCTGAGTATCTCATCATTGTCAACATAGGATGAAACAAACTCTGTATTCGGAGCTTCAACATTCTCCGCAGTTGTTATCTGCTGCGAAAAATTCTGTCCCTCCATAGCATTTTGCATATTACTCTCAGCGTTATTCTCCCTTGCTTCATTGACCATCTTACGTTCAATGGATATTGTATCCGGAGATATTCTGTCGTTTGCAATTCCTTCCCTGTCGGTTATCTCACCCCTTGTATTCCCGACGGTATTTCGTATACCTTCGGTTTCGGTATCATTAACCTCCTTGGTTTCGGCTGCCGAAGCATTCTGCACGATTTCCGCCTCAGAAAGCTGTACCGGGTTTTCCTCCTTACTTAAAGCGATCATACCTTCAAGCTGTTCTTCGGTTATCCCGAATTCATTTTCAAGCTCTTCAAGAGATACATTTACCAATTCCGTAATATTATTTATACTCTCAAAAAGTTCTCCGTTTGTTACAAGTGCCATGGCATCCGTTTCACCGGATAATTCAAGCATAAGATTCTTTACGTTATCGGTATTCAACAGGTCCGTAGGTACCAATCCAAGCTCCGCCATTGCCTGTTCCAATTCTTCATCGCTGACATTAAGCTCCTCTTTGATCCCGTCCCTTATCTCTTTCGTTAACTTTTCAAGCTTCTCTCCTACAGCTTTTTCTTTGCCTTCCAACCCGGAATTCAAATTATCATCATCGCTGTTTACGGATTTATCTCTGTTATCGTGATCCTTTATCCGATTTGAGGGATTCTTGATACCATATGCTTTATCCTGCTCTTTTTGAGTGACTCCCTCGTCCGCAGGGCGGTTTACATTCTGAAGATTCCTGCTTGATGCATCCGTCATGGCCCGGGCAAAGGAATTCTGATCGGAAGTTTTTGATATCTGCATATCGGAAGATATATCCTTCGAATTAAAAAATGATTTTATATCCGATATCGGTGCTATTCCCATATTCATCCTCCTTTCTTTAACAGTGGCCTGCTATTAGGCAAGATATACTTACCAATTTATATATCGGACAGTATTTTAAAAAATCTTAGTATAAATTTAAAAACAGTCTCCCGGATATGACTACCCCTTAGGAGACTGTTTTTATCAATCCGGATCCATCATCTTGGTTAATTTGGACGCAACCTCAGGATCCATTACATTTAATATTTTTGCACGGGCACTTGCATCCATCTGACCCAGAATTTTTGCAACAAGATCCAGATTACTGCTCATTTCCTCAAATACCTTGGCAGCACTCTTGGGCTTCATTTCGGTATATGCCTTAACATAATCCGATAATTCCTCATCCTCCGCCATCTGCTGTACCACCTGTTTATAAAGATATTCGGCATTCTCGGGATCTATGCTTTCATAATAGGTCCTGTAATTGGCAATATCCGGAGCTTCCTCGGCAAATACCACTTCCTCATAGAATTCGGTCTTCAGTTTCTGAAATTCTATCTGAGAATTCTCAAAAGTCTGAAGGCGTTTTATTTCTTCTTTAAGAGCCGCCACCTCTTCGGAATTATCGGAGGCTGCAGAGACAGTTTCCACCTCGGTCTTAAGCTGCTCGTTTTCGGCTCTTAACCTTTCGATCTCCTCCATAGCTTCATTAAGATTATCAAATTCCTTCTCTTCTTCAACGTACACATCCTTTGCCGGCAATACTTTATTGATCACCGGAACATTTTTAAGCACCGGAGCCAATATCCCCGAACCGAAGCCTCCTACATCAAGCTTTATAAGAAGACCTAAAATAGCAAGCCAGATAACAACAATAAAAAAGGTTATCAGCGCCATGGAGAGAGAACCTTCATCCTCTTCATCCTCCGCATCCAGATACATAGCCCCCGAATCACCTACCTGGGCATTAAATCCGCCCCGTTTCTTGGCTTCCTTAAGCTCTTTCTTTTCTCTTTTCTTTCGTTCCTTATCGGTTTCTTCCCTGTCTGCAACAACGACTTCGTCTGCCATTTATATCTCCCGTTCCGTACATTGAAAAAATCAAACACTGCATCTGTGCAACCCGGTCCTGTAAACTCCTCATCAGGAACCGAATCTGTAACTTACAAGCTCATCCACTTCCTTGCTTTCTTCTGCAGCTATCTCCAGCTTAAACTCCTCAAAAGCATTTTCCTTAAGCTTCTCATGTGTCTTTCTGTCCTGCATGGCTTCCTGCAGCTTATCTCTTGCGGCCTCCGCCTTTTTTCTTGCATTTAAAACATTGATCTCCTGTATCTTCTTATAATATTTCATAAGCTCAACAGCTTCCGAGACTTCGGAAATCTCCCTTATATTAAGCCTGTCGGAATAAAGCTCTTTAAGCCTTTGCTCATAATTCATCCTTCTTTGTTCCAATGCATTAAGCTTCTCCTCTTCCTCGGCAAGAGCGGCATTGGCAACCGCATACTCATTTCTCGCCTGGGTTTCAAGCTTTTCCTTTATATCAAGTATATTCTGCATTTTATAAAAAAATTTTGCCATATTTCATCCTCACTTAAGGGCTGCGGAAAAAATCAGAAAATTTCCGTAAGCATTCTGATCTCATCATCAAAAGAAAATTTCTCATCCGTTCCCTGACACAGATATTCATTAACACTGCCGATCTTTTCTATGGCATAATCAATGCTGGGATTAGCCCCGGATTTATATGCTCCGATGTTAATAAGATCCTCCGCTTCATTATATGTAGCAAGAACATTTTTAAGTTTACCCGCAAGAGCCTTATGCTCCTTGGTGGCTATCTGGCTCATACATCTGGAAATACTCTGCAAAATATCGATGGCGGGATAATGATTCTTATGAGCAAGTTTTCTGTTAAGCATTATATGACCGTCAAGAATACCTCTGGCCGTATCCGTTATAGGTTCATTAAAATCATCACCGTCCACAAGCACCGTATAAAGCCCGGTAATGGAACCCTTATCGGAATTCCCCGCCCGTTCAAGAAGCTTGGGCATTTCGGCATAAACACTGGGGGGATATCCTCTGGTAACCGGTGGCTCCCCGCTGGCAAGACCTATCTCCCGCTGTGCCATAGAAAAACGGGTGAGGGAATCCATCATAAGCAGCACATCCTTACCCTTATCCCGGAAATATTCCGCTATAGCAGTAGCCGTCAGCGCAGCCTTTTTTCTCATAAGGGCAGGCTTATCGGAGGTGGCAACCACAACAATGGACCGCCGCATACCTTCTTCCCCCATGTCTCTCTCAATAAATTCCCTGACCTCCCTGCCACGCTCTCCTATCAGAGCAATAACATTTATATCTGCCTTGGTATTTCTTGCAAACATACCCAGTAAAGTACTCTTACCCACACCGGAACCGGCAAAGATACCGATCCTCTGCCCCTTGCCTATAGTCATTATCCCATCAACAGCCTTTACACCAAGAGGAAGAGGTGTATCAATTATGATCCTGTCCATAGGGTCCGGCGGTGGCGCTTCCACCGGATATGCCACAGCCGTTTTAATCTCCGAACCGTCTGTAGGTCTTCCCAGACCGTCAAGACACTGTCCCAGCATTTCTTCTCCCACACTCACCGACAGCGGATATCCGAGATTCTCAACAATACAGCCAAACCCTATCCCCTCTGTAACATCACAGGGCATAAGCAGGGTCCTGTTATTACGAAATCCTACCACCTCCGCAAGAACATACTTATCCTCTTCCTCATTAAGCATTATCTTGCAAAGATCGTTAAGACTGGCATCCGGTCCCAAAGACTCAATGGTAAGACCTACCACATTAACCACCTTACCAAGTCTTTTATAAAAGGTCTTATCTTTGATTTTCAAATATTTTTCTACATTCACTAAGCCTTCTCCCCATATCCCTCAATCTTTTTGATAGGATAAAAGCATAAGCTCTTTCTTAAGCAATTCAAGTTCGGTACCTATTCCGCAATCATAAATACCTCCCTCGGATTCAATAAAGCACTCCGACTGTCGTAAAGTCAGATCCTCTATAACTTCGATGGTATCCGTGCTTCCAAGGCCATCGGTTAACTGATCCTTTCGATCATTGATATATTCAAAATCACTTTTGGAAACATGAATGATGAAATTCTTTCCCCCTTCAATATTTCGTAACGTATCATGCAGAAGATTAAGCATGATCTCCCGGTTTGAGGATAAGGATACATGAAAAATATGCTGGAAAATATCGGTTATCGTATCCACCAAAAGAGGCTCCATTTCCTCCAGCTTCTTATCATATTCCGCCATGAAATCCTCTTCTTTTTGCTTAAGCTCGGCTTCCTTTTCATTCACTATCTTAAGACCTTCGGACTGTCCCTTGGAAAAGCCCTCGGAATAACCCTGCTCCCTAAAGGAATCCTTGATACTTTCGGCTTCTGCATTAGCCGCCGCAATGATCCTGTCAGCCTCGTTTCTGGCATCCGCAAGAATACTATCCGCTTTTGCCCTTAATTCTGCGGAATCGTATTGCGCCGTATTTTCATCTTCATACTCTTCCCCTGAATACTCCTCCTCCGAATAATCCTCCCCTGAGGACTCATATTCTTCCTCACCGTAAACCCTGTTGGGATTATCATCCAAAAGAAGTCCCAGCTGTTCGGCATTTAATCCGGCTTTAAATTCCCCGTAACCCTCATCTTCTTCGGTCCGGAAATCCGGAACCTTTACCGCGATCTCATTAAGCTGGCTCAGCCTTGAAGCAATACGCTCATTTGAGTCTATAACTCTGGTTTCATCTTTTTTTATTACATAATTGGACTTAAAAAGATTAGACAACTATTTCATCACCTCCGCCTCGAGAAATAACGATTTCAGCCGAATCTTCAAGTCTTCTTATAACATTAACGATCTTCTGCTGTGCCTCCTCAACATCCTTCATACGTACAGGACCCATAAACTCCATATCTTCCTTTATCATAACGGCAAGACGCTTACTTAAGTTATTAAAGATAGCATTCTGAACTTCTTCATTTGCACTCTTAAGTGCAATAGCAAGATCCCCGTTATCAACATCCCTGAGAACACGCTGGATCGCACGGTCATCCAGAAGAAGAATATCCTCAAATACGAACATTTTCTTCCTGATCTCATCGGCAAGCTCGGGTTCATCAATTTCAAGAGTCTCCATAATATGTTTCTCGGTACTTCTGTCTACGGTATTAAGGATCTCAACTACCGAATCAACACCACCGATAACCGTATAATCCTGATTTACAAGAGAAGCCAGCTTGGTTTCCAATATTCTCTCAACCTCCTTGATAACATCGGGACTTGTTCTGTCCATCAAAGCAATACGTTTTGCAACATCCGCCTGTCTTTCAGGAGGCAAAGCACCTACTATCATGGCTGCCTGCGACGCACTTAAATACGAAAGAATAAGAGCGATGGTCTGGGGATGTTCATCCTGTATAAAGTTAAGAAGCTGGGAAGCCTCCGTCTTTCTGATAAACTCAAAGGGTTTAACCTGCAGGGATGCGGTAAGTTTTCCGATAACGTCCAACGCCTTCTCGGCACCCAGTGCCTTTTCAAGCAGCTCCTTGGCATATCCGATACCACCCTCCGCAATATACTGCTGGGCAAGACAGACCTGATAAAACTCTTCAAGTACCTGTTCTTTAACCGCAGGAGTAACACTTCTGGTATTGGCTATCTCAAGAGTCAGATCCTCTATTTCCTCTTCTTTAAGGTATTTAAAAATTTCCGCCGATCTTTCCGGCCCCAATGCGATCAGAAGTATTGCACCCTTCTGAACACCGGAAAGTTCATCATCCATTGCCATTGTCAACTACCCCCAATCTCCCGTAAGCCAGTTGCGCAGCAATGCTGCGGCAGCATCAGGATTTTCATCAACAAACTTTTCAACCAGTAACCTGACTTCCGACTTGGTATCAAGTTCTATATCTTCAAGTGCAGGCTGCTGTTCCTGCGTAGTTTCCAAAAGATCTTCCACCGACAACTCCTCTTCCTGTTCAATAACCGGTTTCTCTTTCCTGAGACTGGAGAATACAACCACCGCCAGCAATGCAAGAATAATAACGATAAGAGCTATCTGTGCTATGTCCGAAGCCGTCATCTTGGCACCTTCATCCGCCTGGAATATGGGCACATCATAGGCTATTATGGAAATATTCGCGGCAGGGATACCGGTGGCCCTTGATACATGAGCTATCATAGACTCATCCACTTCTCTTACCACCATATCACTGTTGGCAGCTATAAATTCATCAAAAGTGATACCGTCAAGGGCTCCCGAAGCCTTAAGATCGCTTTCCTTGTAAATAACATAATGGGAAGCCGTAACAGCTATGGACGATTCATCATATAATATGGTTCCCCCGGGAGTGGTTTTGTCGGTTATCTTCTCGGAGGGAAGATAATCCCTGGATTCTTCTGCTACGGAATAGTTGGAATTACCTCCGTTTTCCATCACATAAGTAGTTTCCTCCCCGTTGGAGTCCGTACCGGGAACCCCTGCTGTTGAGCCCACGCCCTCGGCTTCATATGTATTTTCATGGGAAATGACATTAGTCCCGTTCTTATCCGCCTGAGTATAAGTATGTTCCGTTTCGTTAGTAGAAGAAAAATCAAAAATGAGATTTGTTGCAACCTTTACATCTTCAAATGATGACCCGAGAAGCACCTGTGTGACTTCCTGCTTCACAAGTCTCTCCGCCTCCGCCTTAAGGGCTATCTGATTAGATGTATTTATGGTACCGGAACTGTCTGCCGCGGCATCCGCGCCCGAGAAAAGCAGATTTCCCGTAGAATCCATAATAGTGATATTTTCCGTGGTTTTATTTCCCAGAGCCGTGGCAATATTCTTGGCGAAATTCTCGGCAACACCGGTGCCCAGCTCTTCCTCAAGTTCAAGAACCACGCTTGCATAGGATTCCTCCTCCTTTGCCAGCAGCGTTCCGTCATTTTCGGGTATTGACAAGGTCACATAGGCCTTCTTAACAGCAGCCTGTGCCTCCATGATATCTTCAAGATGACCCTCCTGATACAGCTTATAAGTCTTCTGCTTATCGGATTCCGTAGCGGAAAATCCACCGCTGAGTGCGGATTCAAGACTGTAGCTGTCGGCCGGAATACTGTTGGCTCCCAGCAGTAAAGTAGCCGAAGCGATATTTTCTTTTAAAACGGAAATTATCAACCCGTCATCCGTAACCTGATAAGGAATAGAATCTCCCTCCAGCAATGAAATGATCTCGCTGGCCTGTTTGGTAGATTCACAGGTAATAAGCGTTTCATAAACGGGTCTTGTGAGAATTGTAGCAAGAACAGCCAGCACTACTATAACGCCGGCCGCAACACTTATTATAACTGTTTTCTGTTTGGTGGTAAATTTATTCCACCATTCAAGTAATCTCTGTGGTATTTCTCTTAATCTGTCAAGCATTTTATCATCTCCCCTTAAGAACCGGACACCTTCCATCCCCCGAACATGCCGGTCAAACACTTAACAACAAGTCTCAGGTATTACAAATATATTATACCTGGATCTGCATTATCTCCTTATAAGCCTCAATAAATTTATCCCTGAGGGCAACCGTATAACTTAAGGCTGTAGATGCTTTTGCTGCCGCAATAGCCATATCATGAGTATTCTCCGAAAGGCCCAGGGCAAACTTCATCTCTTCCTCCTCCGATTTATTTAAAAGGCTGTTGGTCTCATTTATATTACTAAGCGCAGACTGAAATACCGATGCAAAACCCTGATCGTCATTCTCCGTCCGGGTGGAAGCCTTAGTGGCTGCATTTGCAACAGCTGCGGAATTAACATTCATAAGTGAAGAAATATCCATATTTTATCCCCCTGTACCGGCAATCGGAATCCGTCAGCTTTCCGACGCATCCCATACCGGTTGATCGCACATTATAATCTTATCATATATCATAAGTTCATCGTATATTACCGGCTTGACCCTTTATCCTAAGCTGACCGTGTTGACGGGAAATATCAGGTCTGCCCGATATTCAGTCCCTTCATGGCCATTGACTTGCTTGAAGTAAAGGCTGTGGCATTCGCTTCATAAGCTCTGGTGGCATCTATCATGTTTGTCATTTCTGTAACTATATCAACATTGGGATACCAGACATAACCATCCTCATCCGCATCCGGATGAGACGGATCATATACTCTTTTCATCTCGGATACTTCATCCTCATATACACCGTCCACCTTAACACCGTCTCCCACATCCATGCCTCTGCTCTTGGCAAAGATGGTGCCGAAAGTAGTGGGGTCCGTAGTCTTTTCCCTGAAGGTTACCACCTTACGTTTATATGGCGTACCGTCTTCGGTACGTGTTGTATTTGCATTGGCAACGTTCTGAGAAATGATATCCATCCTGTAACGCTCAGCCGTCATTCCCGATGCATTTACTCCAAAAGATTTAAAAACGCTCATATCTGTTCCCCCTTTCCGAAATCCGAAGCCGCTTATTTAATAACCGTCTTAAGATTCTTGAATTCCTGATCTATACTCTGGATCAGGCCGTTATACTTGATCTGATTGGATGCAAGTTCAACATTCTCGGTATCTATGTCCACATTATTTCCGTCCAGTCTGTAAGAAAAACCGGAATGATCCGTATAAGTTCTTGCATCAATATGAGAAAGCCTTCCGTTTGAATTAAGCGCATTAACCTTATCATCCAGGCTGACATACTTGGATGCTTTAAGTGCATGCTTAAGTTCGGTTTCGAAGGAAACATCCTGTCTCTTATAATTAGGGGTATCTACGTTCGCAATATTATTAGAAATGGCATCATTGCGAAGCCACGACGCATCAGCGGCCTTATCAAGGACGTTGATATAGTTATAGACATCCGTATTTATCATTTACACTCACCTACCCTTTCTCTATTATAAATAAAAATATCAAAAACACAAGGATATTTTGCAAAAATACACATTATATAGTATCTATTTATTATATTTTTACTAAATAACCCGAAAAATGAACAAACGGACCTGCAAAACGCAAATCCGTTTGTATATCCCTACAACTCCGTTTATAAGGTGTAGCCCATATTATTTTTTCTTTTTCAATTCCTCTATCTCATCAAAGATCACGGGATTCAGTACCTTAATGTAGGTACCCTTCATTCCCGAGGATCTGGATTCGATAACTCCGGCGCTCTCAAACTTGCGCAACGCATTTACTATCACCGAACGGGTTATACCCACTCTGTCTGCTATCTTACTGGCAACAAGTATACCTTCGTTCCCCTCCAGCTCATCAAATATGTGGATTATAGCTTCCATCTCCGAAAAGCTTAATGTGCCTATGGCCGATTTAACCACCTGAAGCTTTCTGTTCTCCTCTGCACTCTCTTCGTTTACCGCACGGAGCATTTCAAGACCCACCACGGTTGAACCATACTCACACAATATTATATCGTCAATTGTGTAATGTTCCTTAACCTTATATATAAATAAAGTTCCGAGTCTCTCACCCGCTATATCTATCGGCGTAACGATGGCCTGATACTTATTGCTTTCCGAAACCTCAAAGCCCAGAGTTTCAAGATTAACATCTTCTTTTGTGGACAAAACCCCCAAAAGTCTTTCATTAAGCATATGATCTATTATCCCGCC
Source organism: Lachnospiraceae bacterium (assembly GCA_024693925.1). GTDB lineage: Bacteria > Bacillota > Clostridia > Lachnospirales > Lachnospiraceae > UBA2868. The sequence goes on from JAILKH010000025.1 coordinate 12,544, forward strand.
AACTTCATATTTCAGCAAACCCTCAATCTCTCCGATGTCTTCCCTTGCTCCCGTGCCGAGAATTTTACCTTTTTTACTGATAACCAGTACATTTGACTCCAGTATATCTTTAAGGACATCGCAAATATCATTAAAAACCACCTTACTTGAACTGTTGTTATGCAATAATTTCTGTATCATTCTTGTCTTATCAAGCAACTGAACACTACTCATTCGATACCTCCGAAAGCTTAATCCATATTTAGATAAATATCCGATCTTATTTAAAGTCAATCTATTGTAAGAACTTTTAAAACAATTCTATAATAGCACAAACAAGCGCGATAATCAACGATTCTCGCGCTTGTTTGTAGAAAATTTTAATTTTTATTCAATAATTATCTAACTATTTCATTTTAAAAATCAACTATTCAGAACAGCATTATTGGGCTTATCGGTAACATAACCGCAATCTTGATCAATACATTGAAGTTTTGAACCCTTTTCCACCATCATGCCTCCGCACTTTGCGCATTTAACCTCCGAAGGCTTCTGCCAGGACATAAAATCACATTCCGGTCCCGCCTCACACCCATAGAAACGTCTTCCTTTTTTAGTCTTGCGAACCACAATATCCTTTCCGCATTTCGGACATTTTATTCCGATTTTTTCAAGATAAGGTTTGGTATTCCTGCAATCCGGAAAACCGGGACAGGCCAGGAATTTTCCGTGAGGTCCGTATTTAATGACCATATTCCTTCCGCATTCCTCACAGATCTCATCCGAAACTTCATCCTTTATCTCAACTTTTTCAAGCTCTTTTTCCGCGGCGATAACCGCTGCATCCAGATCCGGATAAAAATTCCTTATAAGAGTTTTCCAGTCTACGGAACCTTCTTCAACATTATCCAGTAAAAACTCCAGATTTGCGGTAAAATCCTTATCAACTATACCCGGAAACGCCTCTACCATCATCTTATTGACAACTTCTCCGAGCTCTGTCACATACAGATTTTTTCCTTCTTTTATAACATATCTTCTGGCAAGGATTGTGGTAATCGTGGGAGCATATGTACTGGGACGTCCGATCCCCAGTTCCTCCAAAGCTTTAACCAAAGATGCCTCGGTAAAGTGTGCGGGAGGCTGGGTAAAATGCTGTTTCTCCTCGGTATTTATGAATTTAAATACCGTATCCTCATTAAGATCGCAGGGAAGTATATCCTCCTCCTCTTCCTCCTTATCATCCTCCGAAGTATAAATTTTCATAAAACCGTCAAATACACGTTTGGAAGCGGATGCCGAGAATTTATGATCTCCCGCCTTAAATTTAACGGAAAGGGTTTCATATTTGGCCGGCATCATCATACTGGCCGCAAATCTCTTCCATATAAGACTGTATAACCTGAACTGATCTCTTGACAAAGATTCCTTCAATGCTTCCGGCGTTCTTCTAATATCAGTAGGTCTTATTGCCTCATGAGCATCCTGTATCTTTTTCCCGTCCTTTTTTTGCTCCTGTATCGGGCAGTTGTAGGCCTCTCCATACTCCTCTTTTATATATTCGGAAGCATTGGCAGCCGCCTCCCGGGCAATCCTTGTTGAATCGGTACGCAAATAAGTTATAACACCCACCGTACCGTTTCCTTTGATATCAATACCTTCATATAACTGCTGGGCCAGACGCATAGTCTTTTGAGTCGAAAAATTAAGAACCTTGCTGGCTTCCTGCTGAAGGGTGGATGTAGTAAAGGGAAGAGGCTGTTTACGCATCCTTTCTCCTCTTTTTATACCGGTTATCTCGAAGCGCTCCTTCTTAATATCCGATACCACCTCATCAAGTTTATCCTTGGTATTTATCTCATTACTCTTATCTTCACCACCGTTATAATGAACCCTTAAGGGTTTCTTGGAACCTTCGCTTTCCAGTAATGCATCCAATGTCCAGTACTCTCTGGGAATGAAGGCATCTATTTCCTCTTCCCGTTCGCAAATAACCCTTAAGGCTACCGATTGAACTCTTCCCGCACTTAAGCCCCTCTTAACCTTTGCCCACAAAAGCGGAGATATCCTGTATCCCACCATTCTGTCAAGCATTCTTCTGGCTTGCTGCGCATTAACAAGATTCATATCAATATCTCTGGCATTTTTAATGGATTCCTTAACCGCCGTCTTGGTTATCTCATTAAAAGTTATCCTGTAAACCTTCTTATTCTCAAGCTTAAGCGTATGAAACAAATGCCAGGAGATGGCTTCTCCTTCACGGTCAGGGTCAGTTGCAAGATATATCTTATCGGCTTTCTTTACCTCTTTCTTCAATGCCGCAACCAGATCGCCTTTTCCTCTTATAGTGATATACTTTGGCTCATAATCATTATCCACATCCACTCCCAGATTACTCTTGGGAAGGTCTCTGACATGTCCGTTACTGGCCATTACTTCATAATTTGATCCCAGGAATTTTTTTATGGTTTTTACCTTAGCCGGTGATTCGACTATAACAAGATTTTTACTCATTTCGTTCCCCAAAACCTCGGCATCCGGCAACGATACATTACAGATGACCGCTCCTTTGCCGAAAAAATCATAAATTTTGTCTTCTATATTCAACAAGCCATACCATATCATAAACAAAATTTAATTTCAAGAAAAAAATAAGATCCTCCCTTCATACCGGCTCACATTCCATGATCCTCACATAATATCCTTTACCGGTTTCTTTTGCCACTCCCTTAATTCCCAATTCAACCAAAGCACATATGGTACGTCTTATATCAAGCCCCGTAAGATCCGAAATTTCTCCTATACTTCTTGCATATGGTTCCAGATTTGAATACACCTTTTTTTCATCCGTTTCCATTTTGATCCTTATCTTTTCACTTTTCTTTTTATTGTTTTCAAAAAGTTCATCCAGCATATACATTACATCCTCCGCACAGGTAACGGCTGCCGCCCCCTGTTTTATCAATTTATTACACCCGGTACTTAAAGGATCGCTTACTCTTCCGGGAACCACAGCCACCTCCTTCCCCTGCTCAAGAGCCATATCCACAGTGATCATAGTCCCGCTCATTTCTCTTGCCTCCACCACCAGGACCACCTGGGCAAGAGCGCTTATTATCCGGTTTCTCGGTGGAAAAAGGCAGGACCTTGGTTTTGTATATATACCATATTCGGACAATAATCCCCCTTTCTCCTTAAGCAGCTCATATAAACGCCTGTTGGCGGCAGGATAACAGATATTAACACCGCACCCCAGAATCCCATATACCCTGTCCGATACCTTTAAAGCTGCCTCCTGGGCAACACCGTCGATGCCATACGCCATTCCGCTTATCACATTTACACCATATCCCGCCAATTCCGTACCAAAATGCTGCGCCTGCATTCTTCCGTATTCAGAGCAATTTCTTGCACCTATTATGGCCACGGAATGCTTATCATCCCCCGGCAGCTTTCCCATTGAGAACACGGCAAAGGGATGTCCGGGAGTATTTATAAGCCTCTTTGGATATCGTTCATCATAAAATGGGATAAAATCAATTCCCATAGAAAGAAGCTTCTCATATTCAGCATCGATATCCCATCTTTTCCTCTTTTCAACAATACTTTCCGCATAATTTGTACTTATTCCTTCTATATTAATCAGTTCCTCCTTATCCATCTCATACAGACGTTTTGAGGAGCCTGCTTCCATTACAGGCATTTTCAGCCGGGCCGGAAAATATCTCTCCATTCCCGCCCACCAGTAATCATATTTAATATTTTTCTCCATTATTTTTCTATCCTCTTAACCTTGATCTTGATCTGTTCATAAAAAGGGAATATCCCCTGCGGAATTAAACTGCAGGGCTTCACTTATATGTTCCCTTCCTATATTCACTTCCCCTTCCATATCCGCAATGGTCCTTGCTATCTTAATTATCTTATTATAAGAGCGCGCCGATATCATAAGACTGTCAAGTGCCTTGGCAAACCAGTCCTTAACCTCTTTGCTTAACCCGGCAAATTCCTTTAACAGTTCGGGATTCATCTGGGAATTAAACAAAATACCTCTTCCCTCAAACCGCTCTTTTTGGATCTTATGCACTCTTAGAACCCTCTCTCTTACCTCCACAGAGGATTCCGCAGCTTCCTCCTTAAGCATATGACTGTAATCCAGCCTTTCAACCTGCACGCAAATATCCATTCTGTCAAGCAGGGGCCGGCTCAGCTTTCCGAAATATCTCTGTCGTCTGGTTTGTGTACAGGTACATCTTTTAAGATCCGGATACGCTCCGCAGGGGCATGGGTTCATGGCCCCTACCAGCATAAAATCCGCAGGATAAACGTAAGATCCGCCGTTTCTTGTAACCGTAATCCTCCTATCCTCCAGAGGCTGCCTCAAAACCTCCAGAGTATATCTGGAAAACTCTGCCATCTCATCCAGAAAAAGGACTCCTCTGTGAGCCAGAGAAATATTACCGGGTCTCGGATACATCCCTCCCCCCGTCATGGCAATATCCGTAACCGTATGATGAGGCGCCACAAAAGGCCTTTCTTTAAGTATGCCCTCTCCGCTTCCCAGAAGCCCCGCAACGGAATATATACTGGAAACCTCAAGTGCTTCTTCCTTTGTAAGCGGAGGAAGTATGGTGGGAATACATTTTGCCAGCATGGATTTACCTGCTCCCGGTGCGCCTATCATAAGCATATTATGCATGCCGGAAGCGGCAATTTCCAAGGCTCTTCTTGCAATGCGCTGCCCCTTAACATATTTAAGATCGGTATCCTTATAACTGCCATTATCCATCCCTGCAGAACTCTCTGCAGTTATAGGCTCCGGTACAACATCATGGTTTAAATAATCCACCGCCTCCCGTATATTACATACACCGATAATACTGACATCCTCTACCATTGCCGCTTCCTTTGCATTTGCATGGGGAACTATGCATTTTTTTATACCCATACTCCTTGCTTTTATCACCATTGGAAGAACTCCGTTTATGGCGCTGACCTCACCGTTAAGCATAAGCTCCCCAAACATTACCGTATCTTCCGAAATTTCATGATTTATTTCTCCCATAGCACAGAGAATAGCTATTGCCATGGGAAGATCATATCCCGTTCCCTGTTTTCTGATATTCCCCGGGGACAGATTAAGAGTTATCCTCTTTACGGGAAATACATATCCGGCATTTTTAAGTGCCGTTCTTACCCTTTCCCTGGCCTCCCTCACCTCCGAGGACAGATAACCTACAAGTTCAAACATAGGCATACCATCTGATATATCCGCTTCCACCTTAACGCAGAAACCCTCGATACCGTGTATGCCAAAGGACATTACACTGCTAAACATTCACTTCTCCTATACCGGGTTGTAAAGCCTGTATAACCTCTAAACCCTCTTATCATCGCAATAGGGAAAATCAGGATAACAAAAGATTCGAAAACAAAGAAGGACCGGTCTGTATATACAGCCGGTTACCCAAAAAATAATGTGCTTTATGATTATAATCCATTCATAATAAAATGTAAAGTCATAAACCCTTAATTTAAATACGCATTTACATCTATAACATGTCTGCTGTCCAGGGTTTTGGTAACATCCTTCACTTCAAGATCCCTGAACATTGCGGATCTTGCAAGGTCTATAACCGTATTCCCGGAAAGAACAAGTATTACCGGTTTAAACAGATCATCGGGATTATTCCTAAGAACAACAGCGCTTTCACCGTTGGATAATTCAACGCTGGTTCCCACATTAAGGATATTAATACTTTCCGTCAGGGCTCTGATCACCTCCCTGTCAAACCATTTAACATTGGAAAGCAGAAATCTTACTGCAGCAATATAAGACATGGGTTCTTTTCTTAAATCCATGGCAGTAAGTCTGTCGAACATATCGGCAACAATAAGTATCTTGGAGGTCGTAACCATTTTGCCTTTCCCCGGTTCCTCCCCCTTTTCAAAGGCATCAATATGATTATAAGCCTGAAGCATGGTACGTCTGACAGCCGGAGAGGACATAAAGCATTTCTCGATGATCTCCGCTCCATCAAGCTCATATTTTTTCATTTTCTCAATATCCTCGGGCCCAAGCTCCGGCTTTTTCAAAATCATATTTGGGATGTCAAGCTTTCCTATATCATGCACCAGAGAAGCCAGAATAGCATCAAACTGTTCATCATAATGCAAGCCCAGCCTGTTAGCGATCAAAGCACTTAAAATAGCCACATTGGAGCTGTGCTTATAAACATAATCCTCTGCCCCTCTTATATTCTGCACAAAATTAATGGGATGATCAAGCTTCCCGAATTCGGATACATAAGTATCTGCCAGATATCGTAATTTAATGAATTTCCCCATTCTCTTCATACATAACAGCTCATCCATAAGAGAAAATTCAGATATGGTGCAGAATTTCTCAAACTCAACATCCTCCTCGGACATAGGCGGCAGCGGTTCCGCCGGATCAAGAATATAAACCCCCATAAGCCCAAAATTATGGATTGATTCTATTCCATGATGTGTAAGTTTGGAATCCCTGTCGTATAAAAGAACTCCCTTTTTATTATAAATAGGCTTGGCAAGCCTCATTCCCTCTTTTAACTCTTCCCTTTTAACAAACCTCATCACTCATCCCCTGTTTTACAGATAGTTCTTCAAAAACTCTTCAAATTCCCCCACCGGAATAGGTCTTGAATAATAATATCCCTGCGCAATATCGCAATCTATGGAAGCCAGAAAATCCAGTTGTTCCTTAGTCTCCACACCCTCTGCAATAACATCCAGACCTATCATCTTAGCCATTCTTACGGAAGACTCTACAATGATCTTACCTCTCTCCGTAGACATGATCTCATCTAAGAAGAAACGATCTATTTTCATGGTATCTATGGGCGCTGTTCTTAACATATTAAGAGAAGAATAACCCGAGCCAAAATCATCCATAAGTATTTTAAAGCCTCTCTTCTTTAATTCCCCCATATCCTCAAACAATTCAGATACATCTTCCATAAAAAGGTTCTCTGTTATCTCTATTTCCAGATACCTGCTCTCAAAACCGTATTTTTTCACCATTTCCGTGATCATATCAACAATATCCGTTTCCCCGATATGACGTCTTGAAACATTTACGGATATGGGAAGCTTTATCCCCCGGTCCTGAAGCTTAACAATGTACTTACAGGCTTCCTCCCACATAAAGATATCCAGTTTGGTTATAAAACCGTTATCCTCAAACAGCGAAAGGAAATTTGCCGGTACCAGAATTCCCTTAACGGGATGACGCCACCTGACAAGCGCCTCAGCCCCGCATATCTTCCCCGTACGGATACATACCTGGGGTTGTAAGAACATCTCGAACTCATTATTGGCAAGAGCCTGTTCCATCTCATTTTCAATTTCCGCCTGTTCCCTCATCTTAAGACGGATAACATCATCATAAACCGCATAATTGCTAAGAGCCGTACCCTTGATCTGTTTCTTCACCGCTCTGGCCCTGTCGCACATAAGGCGGGCAGGGATATTTATATCCACAACCTTATAAATACCGTACATAAGAGAAAGTTGAGTGGGAAGATTCTCATTATTCCTCATTCTTTCACTCAGAAGGGTCATAAAATTAAGAATATCCTGTTCACTTTCATAAGTTAGGATAAGATTAAACATATCCGCCTGATAACGGCAGGCAAAAAGCCCTCTTGGCAGCACCTCCTTGATCTGCTCACCCATTATCTTAAGACAATTATTACCCGCATCAATGCCGTATCTGTCATTAATTATCCTGAATTTATCAATATCCACCGAAAGAATGGCTATCTGTTTATCTTCATTAAGATGAACGAAATTCTCAACCCTCTTATAGAAAGCCTCAGCCTTATAAAGGTCCGTAAGGGAATCAAAATCAGCCCTGTATTCCATCTCTGCCTTAATGCGCATCTCAACATCCACGTTCTGGAAGGTTGCAAGATATCTTACCGGTTTATTATTCAGGCCGTGAAGAGGCTGGATTATTATGGTATACCAGACCGGAACACCGTTTTTATTATAGAGCCTGACCGTAGTCTTAAGGGTCTGCTTGGACACCTTTATCTTCTCGATATATTCGGCATAACTCTTCTCATCCTCTTCAAAAGGATTTAACATATTTATCACAGACCATGCATTATCAAGCTTACTCTTATCCAGTTCAAAAATCTCATCAAACATAGGACAGATATAGAACTCATTATCCGCCACATAATATTCATACACCAGAATACCCGTCATTTCGTTGACATTTTCATGTCTTTCATTACTCAGAGCCATTTCCTTCAAAATGTCGCTCTTTTGTTTCATTATCTCATACTTTACCTTGGTTTCGATACTTTCCGTCCGGTGTCTGATATATTCATTTACATTAAGGAAAATTATAAGAACACCCTTTTTATCCTCATTGATGAATGCATAAAGATTATACCATTCATACTCCTCTTCCACATTAAGCAGACGTACCTCCCTGCATATTATGGTATTCCCAAGATGTCCGGACTGTTTAAGATGCTTGGCATCCGTAACCTCCAGAAAGGTTCCCTTATCCTCTCCATGTACAACACTTTCCGCAAAGTATTCCCTGAGCATCTGATAATTCTTGATCCTCTTATCCATGACGCTCTTTATATTTTCTTCCTTTATCCTTATACAGCTGTTTTTTTCAATATCCACATCCCATATAATATCCTGCATTGAAATAAGTGCTCTGCGGACACGGTTTGTACTCTCATTTATCTCTTCTTCCTGTTTTTTAATATTTTCCTTAACGGAAGCTATAAGAAAAATATTCTTACCGTTCCTTAAACTTATCCTTGTGGTTCTTGACTGTATAGAACAACGCAGGGTGGTGGAATATATCTCCGAATCATAGGATGAAACTTCGGGATCCATCATTTTGATGGGGCAATCCGGACAAGGCTCCGAATATCCCTTATTTTGAACATAGCACAGTCCGCCGTTCTCACAATTGATCCTTTCGGAAAGCATCTCATTTCTATAAAGAACATTATAATTTTCATCCACCGCATAAGCCCAGCTGCACATAGGGTCCAATATATTGGATACTATCTCCATTTCCCTGGTGGATAGGAGCGGATTGGTTTTTTTCTCCATCCTCTCCATATTTTCATTATACATAACATAAGTATCTTTACCCGCTTTTTTAGCATCTTCAAGGGCTGCCAAGGCACGTTCGAACATTATTTTTATATTCTCTTTTTTATTGTTCATTATGGCAATACCTATGGAAACGGTTACCACCGACTCAAGCTCAGCCCATACCTCTTTAATGGTCCGGCAAACGTAATCCGCCCGTTCTTCAAGAATACTTGTATTACGTATTCCCTTCATAAAAACGGCAAACCGGTCAACCCCCACTCTGCCTATGATATCCGATCCCCTGAAAGCCCTTTTTAATATCCTTGCCATCTCAACAAGAACTCCGTCGGCACTTACGGAGGAATTTGCCTCCTTCCACTCATCAAAATCATCAATATCTATGATCATAAGATTCGGAATGATATCATGCCCCATTGTTCCCATATATTCTTCCGAAAATCTGTCGAAAGCCTCCCTTATATAGACTCTGGTCAGACTGTCACGGTTTTTCTCAAGCTCTTCTGATTTATGCTTCTGTTCATCATCGATATAGGTCATGGTTCCGTACAGAACACCGTCATCCAGATTATATTCATCCGGATTTCTGAGTCTGGCCTTCAACTGATACCAGGAAAAATCTCCGGAAAAATCAAGAAACCTTATATATTCCATTTTAACCTTACCTTCTTCGGGCAAAGCCGTAAAAAAAGAAATTGCCTTTTTTATATCATCACTATGTACCTTGCCACGGGCACTGACATTTTCCACAAAAGAGGAAATACTGTGAGGTATGGGAATATATTTATCTATATTATCGGAAAAGGAAATAACATCCTTATTGATATCATACTCAAAAACAACAATATCATTTAAATCTATAGCATTCTGAAACAGATTCTCGTTTAATTTATTCATAAATCTTCTCCAATACATTTATGATTTTACTGCAGTGCCAATTAAATAAATTATACAAAATTTCCAATACCCTAACAACCTTTTTTGTATATTTTTAATCTTATATTTCTATAAACAAAAGGATTCTTATAGAATTCAAAGCTCATCCTTTTAAAAAATTCGAAAAAACGTAGTTGCCGTAATCAATCCCTCTTTCCGTAAGGAATATCCTTCCCCCATACTCTTTAAGCAGGCCATCCTTTTTAAGCTTTTTTATTTCCTCTCCGTAACGCACCCTGATATCTTCGGCAAATTTTTCCCGATATTCCTCTGTCTTAACACCTTCACTCATTCTCAGGCCAAGGATCATAAACTCATCCATTCTGTCCTCAGGCTCAAGAACTGATTTTTCAGCAAATTTATCCTTGGCACAGGGATCCTCAAGATACTCTTTAAGGCTCACGGTATTTTTATATCTTACATTCTTAAGGAGGGAAGAAGCTCCCAATCCCAGTCCGATATAATCAATGACCTTCCAGTAAGCACTGTTATGTCTGCTCTCATAACCGGGTTTCGCGAAATTTGAGATCTCATATCTTTTATAACCCGCTTCCCGAAGCTGCTTTACCGCATTGTGATACATTAGCCTTTCCTCTTCCTCAGCCGGTAAAGATATGCTGCCGTCAGAAGTATCCATAGGCTTATCCTCTTCAAGATACATCCCATATTTTTCATAAAAGGGGGTACCTTCTTCTATTATCAGACTGTAAGCCGATATATGTGTCGGCGCAGGCTTAAGGGAAATAACCGTATTTATGGTTTCTTTCAGGGATTTCACAGTCTGCCTTGGGATTGCCGTCATTATATCAACATTTATATTATCAAACCCCGCTTGAGCCGCAGCCTCATAAGCTTTCAGGAAATCCTCAGGATCATGTATCCTGCCAAGCTCCTTAAGCTCTTGTGGATTTGCAGACTGAAGGCCTATGGACAGCCGGTTGATACCCGCCTTTTTATACACCTTAAATTTCGAAAGATCCACCGTCCCCGGATTAACCTCTATGGTGATCTCGGGCTCCCTGCTTCCCTCAAGATCAAAATATTGTCTGATTTTTCCTAAAATGAATTCTATATTTGACGCCTCAAGTACCGACGGTGTCCCGCCGCCGATATAAACCGTACTGACCCTGTACTCATCATCCCCGCATTCATACTTATCCTTCCAGCCGGATATTTCCT
>JAILKH010000052.1 GCA_024693925.1 Lachnospiraceae bacterium
GCTCTATGTCGAGCGGAAGTTTTATTTGATGATTTAAGGAAGAAAGACTATAATTTCCTTGTAAGATTTTATTTAGTAGCATAAATATATTTTACAGCAAAGACCAGACTTTTCGAAGCCTGGTCTTTGTGTTTATCAAGATTTTTTATATGAGTTTAACACCTTTGATTTGTGCATGTTGTATATATCGGGTAAGCACAGGTTTATCCGACAGATAAAAAGTGGCGCAGCCCCCGTGCATATTCAACACCGGTCTGCGCCTTGTCTTCAAAAAAGATGGTGTGGCGAACCGCACATCAGTGCAGACCCACACCTTGTACCATCATAATACGCGCATCATCTTTTAAAGTCAACCGTTTCGCCATTTTTTTGATAATTTTCAGGCGCTTTAAGTGCTTCAGCTTCAGAAACTCGCGCTCAAATTCCTTTACCGCCCGGTCGTCATTCATTTTACAACGTTGAAGATCGATGATAATGTTCCGGGACTGGTCTTTCGCCTTTTTCATCGTGTTCTGCGCATTATTTTTCCCGTCACCTATCGGCGCTTTCACCTCCCATACAACACCGTTCATCGAAATGTCAGGCATCCTAAGATTGTGCACCTTCGACCGAGGTATAAGCTCCACGTCGATACCCTGGTCTAAAAAGAATTTGACGCTCTTATATTCGTGTTCCTGCAAGTGAACACCATTCTGTATAAGTTTTCCTTTTTTTGCCATAAATGGTTCCCTATACACTGATTTATCCGATACATATGCATCCTACAGGGTTATCGTCCTGTCCTCTACGGTTACCGATATGGGCGTCTGGTTCCTGATATATCCATCATTCTCGAATGAATCGACTTTTTCAACGAAGAAAGTGCGCGGGATGTAATATTCGTTATCTGTCTTGTCTATACCCAAATGATTGCCCGATCGTTTTTGGCATTACTGTAAAACAAGATCTCGCTTTCTATGGAAACATTGCCATCGACACGCGTTTTTTCGAACAATACGGCCTTTGGATCCTGAATCAGTCTTGGAATAAGATAAAAATACACGTACTTTGCCTTTGCGCTGGCGAACCGCCGGCGGTTCGCCCGTCGCAGATCGGGTATATCATACTGCCCATTCTTTATATTTTCCCATCAACGAAGACCTTTATAATTTGAAATGTTTGCAGCAGAAGTGCTGTTGCGCATTATCTTTTCAATTCCAAGCAAGTGGCAAAAGTTTTCCCGGTTAAAGCGGAGCTCTATGCTTTTTCTTTCAGACGATGCTTCCTGTATATGATAATGAAAGAAAAACGGGTACAAAGTATTATCGTAGTAGGTCTGTAATGTTTGTAGGGAAATATCATTTATCCTTGGTTTTACAGATAGATCTTGTAATTCGTTCCATGCATACATGTCTGCCACCGTAAAAAAGGATTCTGCATATAACAGAATCCTCTTTCCAACTTATATTTATTCTGCTCATATTTAAACTCTCCGCAGCGGAGAAACGGGAAAGTTGTATCCCGTTGTTCGCATTCATTATAACATTTACGGAGAATTTGTCAATGATATGGCATTTATGGTATATCGTTTGCGTTGTTCTCGTTGAAAATCTTGGTAATTAAACGTACGAGCTTTCTGCGTTGACATTTTAGCATATTTATTCGTCTTCAAAAATGGTTTCATTCATTTCAGGGAAGTCTAATAATTGTGAGACCGTTGTATCTAGCCCGATGGATAATTTGTGTAAAGTCTTCAACTTTGGATTTTTTGTTTTTCCAGCCATAATATTTTCAAGTGTGCTTTGAGTGACACCGCTCAAAGTAGCCAATTTATTCACGGTAATGTTCTTTTTATCACATAATTCTTTTAATCGTAGGATGATTACATCGGAATAAGTCATTGTTATATCACCAAAACGGACTAATGGTTACTGTAAGTATGCGGCAGTTAGCCGTGAAACATTAACCGCGCACGGTTGACCTCTGGATAAAAATAATTTATATTAACCGTACACCGTTAAGATCGGAGCGTTGAAAACTAATATGAGAAAGAAAAAACGTATGCCGCCGGACGGCGGTGGTTTATTTGACTACTTATTTGCGGTCAAGCTTCTGCTGCTGATTCCTCTGTGTTCGCTTCTGGCAGCTGCTGTAATTGTCACAGCTGTACAGGCGTTGTCAGAACATATACAGGACGACCCTGCCAACAGCAGTGCAGCAGCAAACGAGGCACAGGAACCGTCTGAGAGCATTATAGAAGCTAACGCCAATACCGTTACGGAAGCCGCCGTACAAACAGTACCCAACAGTGAGGATACTTTGACCGGACAGACAGATAAAGAGATCGGTACAGAAGAATTGTTGTCTGACCGGACAGACATGGTAGAAAGTATTACCGTATCTCCAGCTGATGAAACAGTTGACAATGACGCGGACATCGGTACAGCCGACAATAGCAGGCCTTCGCTGCAAAGCCTTCATGACATCAACCCTGATCTTACCGGCTGGCTTACCATTCCGGGAACACAGATTGATTTTCCGGTGATGTATAAGGCTGGCGACAACGACTTTTACCTGAAACATAACTTTGACAAAAAAGCAGACAGGAACGGTCTGCTTGTCCTTGATAAAAGATGTGATCCATCCGGTTCAGTTAACACGCTGATACACGGTCATAATATGAAATCCGGCGCAATGTTCGCTGCACTGGAGAGTTATAAAGACCCCTCGTATTATGACGGACACCGGTATATCGAATACGAGACGCTATACGGCAGGTATATGTTTGAGATATTTGCAATATTCCGGTCAGAAGTCTTTGACGAGGACACGGAGGACTTCCGGTATTTCGACTACATACAGATACCAAATAAAGATGCTTACATGGAGTATGTGTCCGGTGCAAAGGGTAACTCATTATATGACACGGGTATTACGGCACAATGGGGAGAGAATTTAATAACATTATCAACCTGTGAATATTCAAAGACAAACGGAAGACTTGTAATTGTGGGGAGGGAAATTCAATGATAGGAGGATTCAGAATAATGAAGAAATTTTTTTTGTCTGTTCTTCTTGGAACAGTACTGGGGGTGTCCCTTTTTATGGGAAGTTTTTCGATTACAGTAAAAGCGGCAGGGGACAGCTTATCGGAATTTACTGTCGTAAGTTATTCGAATGTTATTGACTCTGATGATCCATATGAGACGGATGAGACGGTTACGAATCACACTTGTCCGGTTGATACCAGATATATAATGTATCAGCCTGAAGTTTATCATCAGGCAACAGGTGAATTTGCGGTTGCAACGGAAGCTGAATGTCAGCAGTTTTGGAACAGCGTTGCCGGAATTGGAGCCAACGAATCCATTAAAACGATGAGTGGCAATGTTGGATCAGCGGGTGACTGGATTTTGTGGTCATTTCTTGAAAAAAGAGTGCGCCACGGGAATTTATCTACTGTTCTTACATTTACGCCGAAAGACATGGTTACAGAGGTATACATTTCTGGTGTTGCGGCTGACGGAACAAATGAGTTGTTAAAAAACTTTACGTTGACCGGTCCTGCACCGATAAGTGTTAATGCGTCGGAATTTGCAAATCCAAAATATGAGTGGTATACGATTGAGACGGTAAACGAAACAGATTATGTCGGAGTTGTAAGAGAATCCATAGAAATAGAAAATACGACCGGAGGTATTGCAACTGCAACGGCACCGGCAGCTACGGGACAGACACCGGCAGCGACAACAGAGAATGCAACGCCCCAGACTGCAACGGCAGATACAACAACATCAACTGCAACGGCGACAACAGGATCAACAACAAGTTCGTCGAGCTCCTCTTCCGGCTCGTCGTCACTGGCGCCGGCAGCGGATACCGAATCCGATCCTCCCAAAAAGAGCAACGCTACCGATATGCCAAAGACCGGTGATTTCGGTAAGTATAACGAGATCGGCATTGTGCTTATTGTGATTGCTCTCATTATGATGGTTCTTATGATCCCGACAAGGACGAGCGCCGGTGCGAATTATGGATCATCAAAGCGGCGATATTACAGATAAAAATACAATACAAATTTCCAGAGTACTTGCATACATAAGCTGATCGAAGATTTTAGTTCGAAATCCCACCCCTTATACACATAAGTTATTGAAGACATCATATTTTCACGGATATGATGTCTTTTTTTCGTACAATCCGCCATTAGAGGCAAAAAAATCGGTATATCAAATTATAGAGACACTTTTAAGTATTATAGCTAAAATATGAACTTATAACATATTTGCGTGAAAGGAGATAATTGATATGAACGGTTATAAGATGCAGGCGGACAGCTACAGAAAAGTATTGGATCGGGATCGTAGCACTATGGAACCGGAAGTGATTGAAAGCATGGAACGGAGTATCCGAGTGTTTGAAAATCTGGCGGACTTTGAACCTGAAGATAAATATGTTGCCTTTGACAGCAGTATGTTCAATGACATCTTTAAAGGGTACGTGCAGAAGATCATTGACGAGCTTTGTGAGGATGATGAGGATGATGTGATGGAGGCTGCGCAAAAGATACGCAGCAGAGTTACTGGTAAGGCAACAGCAATACTTGACCGGATGAATGCAAGGGAAGCTGTGTTAGGGTCGGGGGCCGGCTTGCCTTCAAGAAGGTACATAAAATTGATATCACGCTTACACAAAGTTTCTATGTCTCGTGATGAGAAGATCCTGTTCATTGCTGCATAGATTGCTATCTTCATCATATGACGCGGCGTTGCCTGGCCCTTTCTAATTCTTTCATATGTTGCATAAAGATCAGAAAGATCCATCTCCTCCACAAATGCGCTTACCAAGCGTACCGGATCGTCATCTGCTACTGATAGCTCTATGTCGAGCGGAAGTTTTATTTGAT